>DAWDVX010000091.1:0-1626 GCA_052346145.1 Collinsella sp. | reverse complement strand
ATGCTCAACCAGGGCATGAGCCATATCTGCGAATAGCAACCAACCACGGTACCAGCGCGGCCTGCACCCAAGCCGCAAATACGGGGAAAGGAATCCACCATGAAAAAGCAGTTCAAGCTCGACGAGATCGACTGCGCCAACTGCGCGCGTGAGCTTCAGGACGAGCTGGCCAAGCTCGAGGGCGTCAAATCCGTGTCCGTCAACTTTATGACCCAGAAGCTGACGCTCGAGGCCGATGACGCCGAGTTCGACGAGGTCCTTGACCGCGTTGTGGAGTTTACGGCCGACGCCGAGCCGGACTGCGAGATCATTCTCTAGCCCAGGTTTACGCCAACCCGCAAGGCCGCGCTTGCCGCGGCCTTTGCTCGCGAAATTATATGAGCGAGTGTTCATACATTCAAATGGAAGGATACGAGTCATGGCCACCGCCGACCCCAAGAAGAAAAAGAAGAAGCGCAAGAAAAAAGAGCCACTCGAGCATAAGCGCAACCGCATCCTGGTAGCGCTGGGCATTTTTGCCGTGGTGTACGCCCTCGATGAGCTCGGCACCCTCACTGCCGCATTCGGCACCCCGGGCGACATCTACGCCAGCTTCGCACTGTTCCTCGTGCCGTTTTTGATTGCCGGCTACGACGTGCTCCAAAAGGCATACAACAACATCCGCCGCGGCAAGGCGTTCGACGAGAGCTTCCTCATGGCCGTCGCGACCATCGGCGCGTTTGCCATGGTGCTCTTCCCCGACACCGATCCGCACATGGCCGAAGGCGCCGCCGTCATGCTGTTCTACCAGGTCGGCGAGCTGTTCCAGGCATACGCCGTGGGCAAGAGCCGTAAATCGATCAGCGCCATGATGGACATCGCACCCGACTATGCCAACGTCGAGCAGCCCGACGGCACGCTCGAACAGGTCTTTCCCGATGACATCGCCGTGGGCACCGTCATCGTCGTCAAGCCCGGCGAGCGCGTGCCTATCGACGGCGTCATCGTCGAAGGCGAGACACAGCTCGATACCGCCGCGCTCACGGGCGAGTCAGTCCCCCGCCCCGCCAAGTCCGGCGACGATATCATCAGCGGTTGCATCAACATGACGGGCCTCATCCACGTGCGCACCACCAAGCCCTTTGGCGAGTCCACCGTCGCGCGCGTCTTGGAGCTCGTAGAAAACGCCAGCGAAAAGAAGGCGCGCACCGAAAACTTCATCACGCGCTTCGCCCGCGTCTACACGCCCGCCGTCACCGGCGCGGCCGCGGTACTCGCGCTCGGCGGCGGCTTGATCACCGGCGCCTGGTCCGACTGGATCCTGCGCGGCCTGACCTTCTTGGTCGTCAGCTGCCCGTGCGCGCTCGTGATCAGCGTCCCGCTGAGCTTCTTTGGCGGCATCGGCGGCGCCTCCAAGCTGGGCGTTCTCATCAAGGGTTCTAACTACCTCGAGACGCTCGCCGACGTGGACACCGTCGTCTTCGACAAGACCGGCACGCTCACCAACGGCACGTTCTCGGTCGTGGCAGTACACCCCGAAGCCGGCTATACCGAGCAATCGCTGCTTGAGGTCGCAGCCCTTGCGGAGTCGTTCTCCGATCACCCCATCGCGCAGTCTGTGCGTGTCGCCTACCAGGGCGAGGTCGA
>DAWDVX010000090.1:0-1665 GCA_052346145.1 Collinsella sp. | reverse complement strand
AGAGAAGAGGCGGGGCATGCCCCGCCTCTTACACCACATCTCTGCGCGCTACCCCTATACGCCTTTGAATTAATCAAAACGCCCGTTAGCAGGCTTCTGTCTGCCAACGTTAATGAACATATTTATTACTTTGTCTATTATCTCGCTAGACGGATATGTTAGTAGGTTAGCAACAGTACTCATATTTGGCATTTTTTGCCCACGGGGTGTTTCCTGGGGAACCGACAATAGCCTTAGTGTCCCGCGCGACGCCACTCCCTCCCGGTATCCGCCGACGTTCCCCCATATAAAACCTGCCAAAATAAACCTGTCCCTTTTGGCAGGTTTCGGGGTGGCAAGGGCTTGCACTTTAGCGTGCGACAGCGGATAATGCCGAGCATTCGAGAAAACGCTTATTGCTCTTTCTATAGATTGAGGAGGCCCCTATGGCCATGGAATTCAAACGCAGGCTGCCGATCCCCATGGAGATCCGCGAGGAAATGCCGCTTTCTGCCGAGCTTACCGCCAAAAAGCAGGCATTTGACGCCGAGGTCGCCAAAGTCTTTACCGGCGAGGACGCACGTAAGGTGCTCATCATCGGCCCGTGCTCTGCCGACCGCGAGGATTCGGTGCTCGAGTACATGAACCGACTGGCCAAGACCGCCGAGGAGGTCAAGGACAAGCTCATCGTCATTCCGCGCGTCTACACCAATAAGCCGCGCACCAAGGGCACCGGCTACAAGGGTCTTCTGCACAACCCCAACCCCGAGGCTCCCGACGACCTGCTCGAGGGCGTCAAGGCCATCCGCCACATGCACCTGCGCGTCATCGAGGAGACCGGCTTCTTTACCGCCGATGAGATGCTCTATCCGTCCAACTACCAATACCTCGTTGACCTGCTGAGCTATGTTGCCGTGGGCGCACGCTCGGTCGAAAACCAGGAGCATCGCCTGGTGTCGAGCGGCATTTCGGTACCCGTCGGCATGAAGAATCCCACTGCCGGCTCTACCACCGTTATGCTCAACTCCATTTACGCCGCCCAGGCGCACCAGAGCTTCATCTTCCGCAACTGGGAGGTCGAGTGCGACGGCAATCCGCTCGCGCACGCCGTTATGCGTGGCTACATCGGTCTCGATGGGCGCACCTACCCCAACTACCACTACGAACACCTGGAACGTCTGGCCGAGCGCTATACCGAGCACGCCGGCTATGCCAATCCGGCGGCGGTCATCGACTGCAACCACGACAACTCGGGCAAGCGTCCGCTGGAGCAGTATCGCATTTGCAAGGAGGTACTCGACAGCTGCCGCCGCAACGAGTCCATCTCCAAGCTGGTCAAGGGCTTTATGATCGAGTCCTACCTGGAGGACGGCAACCAGCCGGTCGACGGCGGTGTCTTTGGCAAGTCGATCACCGACCCGTGCCTGGGCTGGGAAAAGACCGACTACCTCATCCACGAAATCGCGGAGCGGGTTTAGTTACGCGGGCCGCATTTGGACAATCTGACGTTCAACTTCAAGGGCGCGACCAGAAGGTCAGCGCCCTTTCGTTTCACGTCACCTTGTCTCAAATGCGGCCCGCTCGCTGTCCGTCCTCTACCTGCGGCGTTGTCTTACTCCGGATGCGGCAGTTAGGGACGTTCCTTTTAATATGAGCAGGACATTGTCAAGAGGCAAAATCGGGCCT
>DAWDVX010000089.1:0-1962 GCA_052346145.1 Collinsella sp. | reverse complement strand
TGACAGCGGATTGGGTCATATGAGCGAAAACCCGCCAGAGCGAGCAAGGTGCCTTCAAGCAAAATGGCGCCGCAGGTTGAGCATAAGTCAGCGAGCGGGCCGCATTTGAGGCAAGGTGACGTGAAACGAAAGGGCGCTGACCTTCTGGTCGCGCCCTTGAAGTTGAACGTCAGATTGTCCAAATGCGGACCGCTCAGCGTCGAGCCGTTACGCGGTTTGGTAAAACCGCGTAACCCCTACGGCCGCTGGCCCATGCCACCCTCGAGGGTGACGGTCTCGCCGTTCATGTACTTAAAGTCGGGACCGCAGAGCTGAACGACCACGCGGCCGATTTCCTTCTCGACGTCGCCGTAGTGACCAGCCGGCGGCATGTGGACGTTGGCCTTGAACGCCTCGGGATAGGCATCCTGGAAGTTCTCGAGCGCAGCGGTCCAAGCAAGCGGGCACACGATGTTGACGTTGATGCCGTCCTTGCCCCACTCGTTGGCGGCAACGCGGGTCAGGCCGCGGATGCCCTCCTTGGCGGCAGCATAGCTGCACTGGCCATAGTTGCCAAACAGGCCGGCGCCCGAGGCAAAGTTGACCACGGAGCCCTTGGTCTCCTTCAGGTGCGGATAGGCCTTCTGCATGTACAGATAGGTAGCATACAGACCGGAGTAAATGGCCAGGTTAAACTGATCCATGGTGTGATCGACGATGGTCACGCCCGAGGCGCTAGCCTGAGCATTGTTGACGACGGCGTCGATGCGGCCGAACTCCTCAATGGCCTTGTCGATGACGTTCTGGACGACGGCCTCGTTGTCCTGACCAGCCGAGACATCGGCCTGAACAGGCAGAACCTTGACACCGTACTCGGCCTCGAGAGACTCCTTGGCGGCCTCGAGCTTGGCGACGTTGCGGCCGGTGATGACGAGGTTCGCGCCCTCCTTGGCAAATGCGATATCGATGCCGTAGCCGATGGAGCCAGCGGAACCGTCCTTAAGTGTGGCCTTGCCGCCGCCGGTGACGATCACGGTCTTACCAGTGAAAAGTCCCATACAAAGTCCTTTCAAATCGCGACGGGCACGCCCGCCGACTGCGCGTATCCAACTTCACGCGCCAAAAGCTGAGATGCAACTTTAGCGTGTTCAAGCAAAAATAAAAGACCGCGGTAGGCGAACGGCACCACGTAGTTCGGCGAAGGGATTGTCAAGTACAAACTGGATAAAACGGCCGAGTTATTGTTATCAGATCGAGCCATCGAACACGTTTTGAAACTTTGCTGCGGCGCGCGGGATGTCGGCGCGAGACCTTATCATAGGGTGACAAACAACGATGAGGAGCACATGCCTATGACAGACGAGCTGGACCCCCAGACTCAAGAGCATATTGATCATTCCGCAGACGCCGTCGACGACTGCGATACTCCTACCTGCGTCGACGCCTCCACCGATGCGCCCGCCACCGCAGATGCGCCCGCTGCCGCAGATGTGCACGCTGCCGCAGATGTGCACGCTGCCGCAGATGTGCACGCCGATGCGGATAAAGCAACAGACACAGACGATACTGTCGAGCATGACGAAAGCGAGCAGCCGGAGCCGAGCGATGCCGAACCCGACACAGACCCCGCGCCACAGGCGGCAGGCCCCATCGAGGTGTCTTCGGAAGAAGAGCTCGATGCCGTCATGGACTCCATGATGGATGCCGTCAAAGCGATGAAAGACGCCGTCGCCGATGCCGATATTGATGCCGAGGAAGAGGAGGCCGCCGAGGCGGCCTCGACCTTTGTGCCCGGCGAGACTCCGGTTGCCGACCAGGGCAGTACCATGCCCTCGTTTCTCCAGCTCGAGCACCCCACGATTGGCGCCGATGCGGTCGATCCGCACGCAGCAGGCTTTTCTGTGGTCGAGGGCGGTACCGGCAATATCGCCGCGCCGCAGACTGCCGATGCGGACGCTGCCGACACCACTCGCCCGACCGCCC
>DAWDVX010000088.1:0-2481 GCA_052346145.1 Collinsella sp. | reverse complement strand
ACTTACTTTGCTTTCCGTCTTGCGCCGGACTTTCGAGCAGCAAACTTAACCCCCGCCCCCAGCCCCGGAGACCCTCCCGGATGGCCCCAAAAATTTTTTCAAAAAAGTTGTTGCGCGCCGGACAGACTTCTGTGTATACTAATCCCCGCAGCGCACGCGAGCGGAAACAAACGCGAACGACTGCCTGGGGAGTTAGCTCAGTTTGGTTAGAGCGCCGGCCTGTCACGTCGGAGGTCGCGGGTTCGAGCCCCGTACTTCCCGCCAACGCAATTAAAGCCACGTCTTCGGACGTGGCTTTTTGCGTTTGATAGGACTTTGATCCCATCGGCTCCTTTCGCCCAAAAGCAAATCCTTCCAATTCCCGAACAGGCTCCGTTTGTGGCATGTGCTCAAACAAGGCGTTTGTTGCGCAACACCAGTTCAACGAAGCAGGGGGTTAGGTTATACTCAATTGCACTGTGGGCCGTTTTTGATGCAAGAGGCTTCAAAAACGGCATTCAGCGGGCACCCGTTTTGCTATTTGGGCGTCCATACGGTCATTGACGTCTCGACGTAAGCTCGGCTCCGGAGCTCGTTCGGGCTGTTCCTATTCCTTGAAAGGGGAAAAATGGACATATCGAGGAAGACTGATTACGCCCTTCGCATGCTCGCGATGCTTGCCGAGGACCCGGAGCGTCTGCTTTCTGTTCGTACCGCCGCCGAAGAGGTCAATGTCCCGTATTCGTTTGCTCGTTCGATCCAGCATGGTTTGGTTCAGGCCGGTATTGTGGAGAGCCTGCGTGGCGTCCATGGCGGCATGCGTCTTAAGGTCAGCCCGGACGACGTCACCATTCGTCAGGTCGTCGAGGCCGTTCAGGGCCCTATGGTTATGAATGATTGCACCGCGCCCGATGGCGACTGTGCGCGCATGGGCACGTGCTGCTATCATCCCCTGTGGGCCGGAGCTCAAGCGCTGATGCGCGACTACCTCGATTCCGTTTCGCTGGGTGATATCGTCGCTCACCGCCAGTTCCCGGCCGTCGATTCCAAGTTCGCCGACCGCGATGCGTTTCCCGAGTACGCCACCTGTACGTGCGCTTGCCGGGAGGAATAGCGCCGCATAAGGAGCATAGCCATGATTCAGGACCCCTTTCGTTCGATGATTCGTTCGGAAGGGGTCTTGCGTTATCGCGACCTTCCGTGGCGCCGCACGCGCGACCCGTACATTATTTGGCTTTCCGAGGTTATGCTGCAGCAAACGCAGGTGCCGCGTGTGGAGACGCGTATGCCCGCGTGGCTCGACCGCTTTCCGACCGTGCAGGCGCTCGCCCAGGCCGCTCCTTCCGACGTTTTGGATGCCTGGCAGGGGATGGGCTACAATCGGCGTGCCCTGGCGCTTCACAGAGCTGCTCAGTGCGTTATGGAAGACTGGGGTGGGGAGTTTCCACGTGAGACGCGCGATCTGGTCGCGCTGCCTGGCATCGGCCCGGCGACGGCGCAGGGCATCCGGTCGTTTGCGTTTGATCTGCCGGGTGTGTATCTGGAGACCAACGTGCGCACGGTCTTTCTGCATCATTTCTTTCCCGACGTGCCGGCCGTTCCCGATCGCGAGCTGGTGCCGCTGATTCAGGCCGCCTGTCCGGCGGCCCCTGGTGCGGCGGTGGATGAGATTGCGCCCTTTGCCGCGCCTCAAGACGATGCCGACACACCGCGCGCATGGTATTACGCGCTGCTGGATTATGGCGCGTATCTTAAGAAGACGCTGCCCAATCCGTCCAGGCGTTCGGCGAGCTATAGCCGTCAGTCTAAGTTTGAGGGCTCGCGCCGTCAAAAGCGCGCCCATATTGTGCGCATGCTGCTGGCTGCGCGCGATGGGCGGCCGGCGGGCATCACACTCGCCGAGGCCGTGGCGGGCGTCAACGAAATGGAGGCGGCGGCAGGTCGCGAGCCGGTCGATCACGATCTTGTCGCAGACATTTTGGCCGACTTGGAGCGCGAGGGCTTTTGCCGCTCCGAGGGTGACCGATGGCTAAGCGTGTAACCAACCCGAATCTGAAGAAGAGGATTGTAAGGTTTAAATTCTCGGCTTGAGGGCATCCTAAAGACAAGGCCGCTCGAAGCCTACGGGCGGCATGTTGAAGGGAAGTACACCTATGGATTTTGAGAACTCTCAAACCAAGAAGAACCTCGAGACCGCTTTTGCCGGTGAGTCCCAGGCGCATACCAAGTATCGCTACTACGCATCTAAGGCCAAGAAGGACGGCTACGTTCAGATCTCTAATATCTTTGCCGAGACGGCGGGGAACGAGTCCGAGCACGCCAAGCTGTGGTTTAAGTATCTGCATGACGGCGCCGTTCCCGACACCCTGGACAACTTGCGTGATGCCGCTGCGGGCGAGAACTACGAGTGGACCACGATGTACGACGAGTTCGCCAAGACCGCCGAGGAGGAGGGCTTTACCGAGATCGCCGAGAAGTTCCGTGGCGTCGGTGCTGTCGAGA
>DAWDVX010000087.1:0-2510 GCA_052346145.1 Collinsella sp. | reverse complement strand
ACGCGGCTGTTAACCGCGCTGTTGTAGGTTCGAGTCCTACCCGGGGAGCCAGGTTGTAAAACCCGTCGCTTATGCGGCGGGTTTTTTCATGCCGCGATCGCCGTTCGCGAACGTTACCGTATCAACATTTCGTGTCGAGGATGTAATCCCGAGGCCCGCCACCTCAACATGGCGCGGTCGTTGTAGAATATTGCAATGATTGCTCCCACGACATGGTGCCGCGAGCACCAAGAAAAGGAGATTCTTGTGTCTGAGACCATTAACGGCAGCCTGAGCGTCTCGAACGACGTTATTGCCGATATTGCCGGTTATGCCGCGATGACGTGCTATGGCGTCGTCGGTATGGCTGAGCAGCTCCAGGGCGCCGAGAGCGTGCGTCTGCTTGCCGGTCAGCGCCTCCGCAAGGGCGTGCTTGTCTCCGCCGACGAGAACGGCCTTACGGTCGATCTTCACGTCGTGCTCGAGAACGGCGTCAACATGAAGTCCGTCTGCCACAATCTTTCGAGCTCCGTTGCCTTTACCCTGCAGGAGATCGCCCAGATCGATCCCGCCAGCCTTAAGATCGGCATCCATATCGACGCGCTCAAGAGCCGTCTGAACTAGCATCCGAAAACGGAGATTCAAATACCCATGATTGCAAAGACCATTCGCACCTGTTTTCCGATCGCTGCGGCTGCCGTTTCCGACAAGGCCGAGGAGATCAATAAGCTCAACGTCTTCCCCGTACCCGACGGCGACACCGGCACCAACATGTCGCTCACGCTCGCCTCGGTGACCAAGGAGCTTTCCGCCCTTCCCGCCGATGCCGACATGGAGGCCATCGCCGGCGCCATCACCCACGGTTCCCTGATGGGCGCCCGCGGTAACTCCGGCGTCATCACCTCGCAGATTCTGCGCGGCGTGGCCGAGGGCCTTGTCTCTGCCGACGAGCCCATTACGTCCGCCAACATTGCCTTCGCCTTCCGTCGCGCCGTCAAGGTCGCCTTCCAGGCTGTCCGCAAGCCCATCGAGGGCACGATCCTCACGGTCCTGCGCGATGTCTCGACCAAGGCCGACGAGTGCGAGAAGAAGAAGTTCTCGGCCGAGGATGCGCTCGATGCCATCGTCGTCGAGGCGTACCAGTCCGTCGCCCGCACGCCCGACTTGCTGCCCGTCCTCAAAGAGAACGGCGTGGTCGACTCAGGCGCCTTCGGCTTTGCCATTTTCCTGGAGAACTTTGTTGCCGCCGCGCTTGGTCGCAGCACCGTTGTCGAGGATTTCTC
Source organism: Collinsella sp. (assembly GCA_052346145.1). Lineage (GTDB taxonomy): Bacteria > Actinomycetota > Coriobacteriia > Coriobacteriales > Coriobacteriaceae > Collinsella. The sequence goes on along the minus strand of DAWDVX010000087.1, from coordinate 1,248 downwards.
CGCTACGTTTGACTCCGCCGGCTCTGCCCGCGATGCCGCTCTTGGCCGTGTTGAGATCGAGGCTAACGACGACTGGGAGGGCTCGGAGTTCCGCTACTGCAACGAGTTCCTGTTTAAGGCCGACGCCCCGTTTGACGAGGACGAGTGCCTTAAGTTCCTAGGCTCCATGGGTGACTGCGAGCTACTCGTGGGCGCCTATCCCGACTACAAGATCCATGTGCACTCCAACACCCCCAACCTGGTGCTCGAGCACATGCTGCAGCTCGGTCAGATCTATGAGGTCTTTATCCACAACATGGAGATGGAGGCCCACGACCGTACCGCCAAGATCCACGAGGATCAGGAAAAGGCCGCCGAGCCCGACAAGGCGCTGGGCTTTGTCGCCGTTGCCGCCGGTTCCGGCGAGGCCGACATCCTCAAGTCCCTTGGCGTCGACGTGGTCGTCTCCGGTGGCCAGACCATGAACCCCTCGACCGCCGACCTGCTGGGCGCGGTGGACCAGGTCAACGCGACCTCGGTCATCATCCTGCCCAATAACGGTAACATCCGCATGGCTGCCGAGGCCGCAGCTTCTGCCTGCACCGACAAGAAGGTTGCCGTCGTTCCCACCAAGACCGTTCCTCAGGCCTTCTCGGCGCTGTTCGCGGTCCTGCCCGATTCCGAGCTCGAGGACGCCGTCGCCGCCATGGTCGACGCCATCAGCGAGGTCCGCGATGGCGAGGTCACCCGCGCCGTGCGCGACTCCAGCGCCTCCGACGGCTCGCCGATTCACTCCGGTGACGTCATGGGCATCATTGCCGGCTCCATCGATGTGGTCGGCTCTGACGTGAAGCAGGTCACGCTCGATTGCATCAACCGCATGCAGGAGGAAGAGGAGGGCGATGCGCTGACGATTCTGGCCGGCGAGGAGCTGTCCGATGAGGCCTTCCAGGAGATCGTCGACGCTATCGAGGAGGCTCAGCCCGATCTGGAGATCGACGCCCATCGTGGCGAGCAGCCGCTCTATCCCGTGATCTTCTCGATCGAGTAGGCAACTGCCCATGTCCGAGCTGTGCTCCGTGCCGCGCGTCTCGGAGCGCTTTGCCCAGAGCAATGCGCTCGACGAGGATATCGCGCGACTCAAATATGTTTCGGGTAAACGTGAGGAGGCCCTTCGCCGTCTGGGAATTCGGACGGTGGGGGACCTCCTTCTCCATATCCCTCATCGATACCTCGACTTTACCCGTTCTTGGTCTATCGAGATGGCGC
>DAWDVX010000086.1:0-2609 GCA_052346145.1 Collinsella sp. | reverse complement strand
ATGCCTTACAATCTACCAAGTAGTTCATGACGGGCGAAAAACGGAGAGAAGGGGCTTGATGCGTCCTTAGTGTTTCTTGCGAATAGATTGATTTGACAGACGGTGGCGAATGCCCACCGCCCGTATTCGTATGAAACAAGGAGTCTCCATGCTCGCCTCTCTTTTCTCAAAGCCTCAATCATCGCTGTCCATGCAGGCCAAGAGCCTGGTGGCGATGCGCTTTCTCATCTACACCGGCTTCCAGACCAGCTACTTTATCGGCGTTATCGGAACGCTCACCTATGCAGACGATGCCTCGGTCGTCGCGACATCGCTGGCCGTACTCTTTATGAACGTCTTCGTGATCCTGGGGTCCTTTGCGGGTGGCGCTGCGCTCGACGCATGGGGTCCGCGCCGCCATTTCTTGCTGAGCATCGTCGGCGCTCTCGCAACTGGCACGGCAATCATCGCCTTTGGTGGCGCGACCGACGTCGTCCTGCTCGGCGCGGTGTTCCTAGGCTTTACGATGGGATTCGCCCAACCCATCGCCACGTCCTATCCGGCGTATCTCACCGACGATCCCGTCGAGCTCAAAGACATCAACTCCGCCATCGCCATGCTCTCAAACGTGAGTATCATCGTTGGCCCCACGCTGGGCGGCTTTGTCGCGGCGGCTGCGTCGTCGCGCGCGGTGTTCGTGCTCATGATGATCTTTACCGTACTGGCGCTCGTCGCCGGTTGGGGCTTTAGGCCGCAGACCAGCCATGTCGCCGGAGATGCGGATGCCGATTCGGCAGAGGAAGGGGAGCGTGCGGGACAAAGCTCCAACCCCAGCACATCCACCCGCACCACCTTCGCAGCCAGCATCAAGACAGTCTTCACCAACAGCGTCCTCGCGCTACTTTTCTGCATCATTTTTCTTTCGAACTTTGGCTACGGAGCCTTCGATCCGCTCGAGTCGTTTTTCTATCGCGATGTCCTACGCGTCGGCGTTGAGTGGATGGGCTGGCTCTCGTCGGCTTCGGGCGTGGGCGCGGTGCTGGGTGCCGTGCTCGCGCTCCGCTTGCCGCCGCACTTGGTAAACCTAAAAACGCTGCTCGTGGCACTTATGTCCGTGGGCCTGGGAAGCCTGCTCTATGTGGGGACGCCGTACGTGGGTGTGGCCCTTGTCGGCCAGGTCGCCCTGGGCATAGCTTGGGGTGTCGTCAACCCGCTCCACAACACCATCGTGCAAACGACGGCCCCGCTCGAGCAGCTCGGCCGTGTCAACTCGGTCATGGGTTTTGGCAACATGTTCGCCGGCGTGGCCCCGCTGGCGATTGCTCCGTGGCTGGCGGCGACGTTTGGTGTGCAGCGGACGCTCGTAGGGGCGGGCATGGTCGTGACGGCGGTTCCCGCGGCGTTGCTGCTGTTTGGACGCCGGCACTTGGATCGTGCCGCAAGGCAGTAAAAACCATCACAACATTCGATGAAAATCGCGATTTTGCCGAAAAACGTCGAATGTTGTGATGCTTTGCGCCCCGGGCCAGACCATCCTGCGAGTCCGGCCACCACAAAGGGGCCAGGCACCTTTGTGGTGGTTTTTGCTTTGACGGGCCGCGCCTGCGCCTTGGTATACCATGTACGCCGTTTACGAATACACCCCACACCGCCGCACAACCCAGAAAGGCCCCCATGGACACCACCTTTAGCAACATCAAAGCCGTGTTCTGCGATATCGACGGCACGCTGCTCACGAGCCAGCACACGGTGTCCCCGCGCACCGTGGCGGCGATCCGCGCCCTGCGCGAGCGCGGCGTGCTCTTTGGTCTGTGCACCGGGCGCGACGCCCGCGCGACCGAGGCCATGTACGAGCTCTGGGGCATCGAAGGCCTGGTAGACGTGATGGTGGGCTGCGGTGGCGCCGAGGTCATCGACCGCGCGCACGACGTCAACGAGCTGAGCTATCCGCTGCCGGGCGAGACCATCGCCCGCATCTGCAAGCACATGGCGGACCTTCCGGCAACGCCCGTCTGCCCCCGAGACGGCGTGTTCTACGTGCCCGAGAGCAACGCGTGCGTCGAGCACCTGTCGCGCGTCGACGGCGTGCCCTACCAGGTGGTCGATTTTGCCGAGTTCTTGCGCGAGCCGCAGCCCAAGGTGATGTTTACCATGGCGCCCGAGGTAATGCCGCGGGTGATTGAGCGGGCGTCGACGTTTGCCGATGACACTGTTAAGGCGGCGGCTCTGCAAACCACGCAGCGGCTCTACGAGTTCATGGATCCGCGCGTGTCCAAGACGCGCGGCCTTGTGCGCGTGGCGGAGCTCAACGACATGGAGCTCCAGGACATCTGCGTGTTTGGCGATGCGGACAACGACACCTGCATGGTGGCTGACGCCGGCGTGGGCGTGGCCATGGCAAACGGCAGCGATGCCACCCGTGCCGCCGCCGACTTTGTGACCGCGAGCAACGACGAGGACGGCATCGCGATCTTTATCGAGGAGCATCTGCTGTAGCGCCGGAGGAGAACCACCGCAAAGGGGACAGGCGCCTTTGCGGTGTCCTCAGGCGATTTGGGCGAATTGATGCCTAAAATCTGCGCGAAAATTCAGATATGGTTGTCTGAACATTACGCTTCTAACTACCGATG
>DAWDVX010000085.1:0-2939 GCA_052346145.1 Collinsella sp. | reverse complement strand
ACTTGCAGCGACGGACCTCAGGACACTCTTACACCATGTCTGCGCGCGCGACCTTGCTCTTTCCGAAGAATCTAAATCTGTAACATGTAGCCCGCTTTTGACCGTCTACCTGTTACAAATCGAGACAAACGGAGTAGGACCTAACCCCGTATGTCCCTAACAGTCGAGCGTTCGACCAACGTACTCGGCACATGAATCGCCTCGATAGACGAGCTCTCTCCAATCGCCGCCTCAAACGCAAGCTTACCGACACCGCGCAAATCAAATCGCAATGTCGTCAGCCGATTGTGAGGAACAAGTCCCTCGAGTGCGTCGTCGATACCAACCACGCTCACGTCGTCGGGCACGGACAGGCCCGCGTTCTCGAGCGCGGCGATAACGCCCAGCGCCATCTGGTCATTTGCCGCAAGCACGGCAGTCGGCGCCTGCGACCCGCCGGCAAGCACCTCGGCCGCAATCCGCTCGCCCATGGCGTACCCACTGTCCGCACTCCAATCGCCACGCAGCATCGGAGCGGCATCGACATGAGCACGACCCAGCGTATCGCGCCAACCGGCCTCACGAAAACGCGAGGAAATCGAGTTTTCCGGACCCGCCACAAACCGCATATTCGAGTGACCATGTTCCAGCAGATAATTGGTCAACAGCTCGCACGAACCATACTGGTCGGAGTCGATCGTCGTGCAGCGCGGATGCGCATACATGGACAGGATGACCGTTCGCACTCCCGGCTGGGGAACAAACTCCTCAAAATCGGGAGCCATGCGGTTCATGTTGAGAATCATGCCGTCGACGGGTCGCTCGACCATGCGGCGCGAGGCATCGGCAAGTGTATAGGGCTTGTCGCCGCCCATCTCGATCATAGTGACGGCAAAATCATGCTCGCGCGCCGCTTGCATGATACCCTCGAGCGTCGCCAGGTTACCGACACGTGTGATGTTGTACATGCACAGGCCAATAGAACGATACGACCCGCCGCGCAACGCCGCTCCAGCAAAATTGGGACGAAAGCCCAGCTCTTCCATGGCGGCCAGCACACGCTTGCGCGTCTTTTCCGTCACGTTGGGCATACCGTTGACCACGCGAGACACAGTCTGGCGGCTCACGCCAGCGAGCGCCGCAACCCCTGCCGCGCTCGCCGAACGACCATTCCTTGTCTGCTGATCCATGCCTTCCACGCTAACCTGCTTCCCAACTATTCCCCGCGCCCATGGCGCATCGTACATACATTGATAACGTGCTCATGATACCCGAGCCATATACCACAACATGAAAACTTCTGTCAATCAAAACCGCTTACCGAACAAATACAACCGTTCGCGGCTGTTTGAAGTTGTTTTGTTTCTATACATCCCAGCCGGATGTTAACGTGCTCATTGTCAAATGTTCACGTGCTCATTTTGGTTCTAATCATTTTAAGATAGTGTTTATCGGGCTTTTTCACCGCTGAACGCTAACCAGGGAGCCTCCTGAGCACAAACGCACAATATCGAACAGCGAGACGAGAGGGTGTATGCATATGTCTTTGCTAAACCGCGTACAGCAGCTGCCGAAGGGCTTTGTTTGGGGCGCCGCAACCGCCGCGTACCAAACGGAAGGTTCCACGAAGGTGGCAGGCAAGGGTAAGACCATGTGGGACGATTACCTTGTCGCCCAGGGTCGCTTTTTGCCCGACCCGGCCAGTGATTTCTACAACCGCTACGAGGAGGATATCCGCCTTTCTGCCGAGCATGGACTCAACGCCATTCGTGTGTCCATCGCCTGGACCCGCATCTTCCCCAACGGCGACGATGCCGAACCCCTCGCCGAGGGCGTTAAGCACTACCACGAGCTGTTCGCCTGCTGCAAAAAGTATGGCGTCGAGCCCTATGTGTCCCTGCATCACTTTGACTCCCCCGCCGCCCTGTTCAACCAGGGCGACTGGCTCAACCGCAAGACCGTCGACGCCTATGTGCGCTATGCCGAGTTCTGCTTCCGCGAGTTCCGCGAGGTCAAGAATTGGTTCACCATCAACGAGCTCATCAGCCTCTCGCACTCCCAATACATCCAAGGCAACTTCCCGCCCAACCATCACTTTGATGTGACGAGCGGCATCCAGAGCCAGCACAACGAGCTCGTTGCCCACGCCCGCGCCGTCAACCTGTATAAGGATCTTGACGAGACCGAGCACCTGGGCGGACGCATTGGCATGGTCAACGTCCTGACGCCGGCATATCCTGCCACCGACTCGCCCGCCGACCAGCACGCCGCCGACCTGTACAACGCCTTCTACACCGACTTCATCATGGACGGCGCCTTCCTGGGTCACTACTCCGCGCGCACCCTCTCACTCATCAACGAGATTCTGCGTGCCAACAACGCCACACTTACGGTTGAGGACAGCGACATGGAGGAGCTCGCCAAGGCGGCGCCCCGCAACGATATGTTCGGCCTCAACTACTATCAGTCGGCGTTTATCGCCGCCTACGATGGCGAGTCAACCAACAGCTTTAACGGCACCGGAGACAAGGGCACCTCGTGCTTTAAGTTTAAGGGCGTCGGGCAACAGGTCGATATGCCGGGTATCCCCACCACCGACTGGGATTGGCTCATCTACCCGCAAGGCCTCTACGACACGCTCAAGCACATCAGCGCCACCTATCCCAACCTCCCCGTCATCTATATCACCGAAAACGGCCTGGGCCACAAGGACCCCGAGCCCGACGCAAACGGCATCGTCGCCGATCCCGAGCGCATCGACTTTGTCGACCAGCACATGGAGAAGGTGCTCCAGGCGCGCGCCGAGGGCGTCGACGTCCAGGGCTACTTTATCTGGAGCCTGCAGGACCAGTTCTCGTGGGCCAATGGCTATAACAAGCGCTACGGCCTGTTCTACATCGACTTCGACACGCAAAAACGCTACATCAAGCAGTCGGCACTCTGGTACAAGGAGCTCGCCG
>DAWDVX010000084.1:732-2945 GCA_052346145.1 Collinsella sp. | reverse complement strand
TTGTCGGTGGACAGGCACACGACGCGGTCGACGCCCTTGTCGATTGCCGCGTGCCGGTGGTTGTCCGTGCCGCTGACGTTGGGGCGCCCGGCCTCCATGGGGACGAACTCGCAGGAGGGAACCTGCTTGAGGGCGGCGGCGTGGAAGATGTAGTCCACGCCGTGCATGGCGTCGCGCACGCTCTGGGCGTTGCGGACGTCGCCGATGAAGAAGCGCACCTTGGAGGCGAGCTCGGGCGACTTCTCCTGCAGGCGGTGGCGCATGTCGTCCTGCTTCTTCTCGTCGCGGGAGAAGATGCGGATCTCGGCCAGGTCGGTGTTCATGAAGTGCTTGAGCACGGTGTTGCCGAACGAGCCGGTGCCGCCCGTGATCATGAGGGTCTTGTCCTTGAATGCGGTGGTGGGTTTCATCTACTTGCCTTCCTTGCGTTTAGCGCCCGTGAACTGGTAAAAGAGAAATTTGGTATTAGTAACGAGATATCGTTTGAATAATCGCTTCGGCTCCTGCATCAGGCGGTATAGCCACTCGAGACTTAGGTTCTGCATCCAAATCGGTGCCTCCGGCACCACGCCGGCGAGGACGTTGAAGGCACCCCCTACGCCGATCATCAGTGGCTGAGGGCCACCTTTAAGCTCATGCATGAGGACTTCCTGGCGCGGAGCGCCAAGTGCAATCCATGCAAAGTCGGCGCCAGAATCGGCAATGCGTCGTGAAAGGTCTCGTTTCTCGCCATCGGAAAGCGGACGAAAGACGGAAGGCTCCATGCCAGCAATTTCCAAGCCTGGATACTCTTCCTGAATCGATTCCTTGAGCGCCTCGAGGTTTTTCTGTTCGTTGCCGTAGAAGTAATGGCTCCATCCGTGCTGAGCGGAAATACTGAAAATCTCGCGCATCAGATCCGGACCGGTCACGCGCCCCATCGACGTGACCGTCTTTCGGCCGACAACCGATAGGGGCTTCCCATCGGGAACGGACATAACGGACTCAGCCTGACAGGACCAGTAGCTGGGATCGTCATGGGCCATGACCGACGTATGGGCGTTAGAGACGCAGATATACTCGCCATGCAGATTATCGATATTATGGGTAATGAAATCGACGCATTCAGACATATTGGTGCCCGTGATCGGGACATCGATCACGGGCACACGGTTTAATTCGGGATAATGATGATAGGACTTAAGCACTAAAACGCACCCTTTCCCGTGATTACTTCAATAACGGTGAGGGCGATAATCCTTAAGTCGGTGAGAATGCCACGCCTCGCAATGTACTCAAGATCTCGCTGGACCATACCGTCGAAACCAGTTGAGTTTCGATCAGTAACCTGCCACCATCCGGTAATGCCGGGCTTCACGGCCAGGCGCTGTAGGTCGTACTCGGTGTACTCGGCCACCTCATTTGGCAACGGCGGACGCGGGCCCACGACCGACATCTGGCCCAGGAACACATTCAGGAACTGCGGGAACTCGTCGATGGAATGTTTGCGGATGAATTTCCCGATCTTGGTGATGCGCGGATCCTCCTTCATCTTGAACATGGCGCCGTCGATCTCGTTTTGATCCATTAGCTCGACGAGGCGCTCGTCGGCGTCCTTGTACATGGAACGGAACTTCCACATGCGGAATGTGGTCAGGCTGCCGTCGGGGCGGGTCTGGCCAACGCGGATCTGGCTGTAAAAGGGGCTGCCCTCGCTCTCCAGGCGGATGGCGGCGGCCAGCACCAGGCTGGGAATCGCGATAAGGACGAGCACGGCACCGCTGAACACGATGTCGAACACACGCTTCACAGCCCTGTAGGCCAGGCGCGAGCGGTCCCAGTCCATGATGGACTGCATGGCCTTGTAGCGGCCGACGCCCTCGCGCCGGTCCAAGGCCTGAGCAATCAGCGCCGCCCCCGCGGGCGCATTCGTTGCATATTGGGTTTTATCCGACACGTTCTCTTCCAAGACTTCGTCCCCGGGTGGGGATCCTCCCTGTTCTGTACTGCGGTCGCCAGCAGCTAGGCGATCGCCTTTTTGAGGTTTCGCATCACACGTTGCTCGTTGGAAAGCACCGCAAGGCCAACGCGGGTGGTTAAGCGTCGGCCGCACAGATCGAGCTCCAAATAAGCCGTGCTCTTGCGTCTGTTAATGGTTTTGATAAGGCCTTCGTGACCCAGCAGCGGACCAGCCGTTACTACGACTTGATCGCCGTCTTTTAAGGCTTCGCTCA
>DAWDVX010000084.1:0-722 GCA_052346145.1 Collinsella sp. | reverse complement strand
TCGCTCATGGGCACTACACGATCTCCCCTGTTGGTAAAGCTGCCAATGAGCTGGGTCTCTTCTTTTGCCAGCGGCACAAACTGACCGTCCTGGGCAAGCACCCGGGCAAAGTCGTCTATGCGCAGCAGATACTGTTGCACGGTGCGGGGATCTGCCGTATCGCAGATAAGATAACCGGGAAAGAGCGGCTTGGTCGTGTTGACCCACTCGCCGTGTACCTTGATCTCGGTTTGATATTGGGGATATAAGAGCTCCTGCATGGCGCCCTGTGGCACCACACTCTCGATGCGCTCGCTCATTACGTCTTCGCGACCGTTAATGACCTGGATCACATACCACACGAGCACCACCTCCTTGCTGTCTTACGTTTGGCTCACGGGGTTTGGGTATGGCTTCGCCAGGGCGCTTGTGCGCGAAGGCGCTCCATATTCAAGCCCTGAGCCCAGTCAGACAAGCACATGGCTCTGCCCCACCGTGAACGGTATGTATAAGTGCAGCGCTGAGGCTGTAGATACGTTTCGCAAAAGTACCTACAGCCTCAGCTGGCTGCGTGCGAGTCAGTCAAACGGGTACAAAACTGAACCGCACGCAAACAGCTGTAGAACTGCTACGTGTTGACATACAACATTTGTTCATTTGCATCTTTTGATTAATTCAATGCAAATAAATAAGGCTCTGTTAGACCAGGATTGACATGCCGACCTGCCGGCTAACTCGCCGTC
>DAWDVX010000083.1:0-2986 GCA_052346145.1 Collinsella sp. | reverse complement strand
CACCACCGATGTGCTCTCGTTTGAGTGCGATTCGGCCTTTGACGATGACATTCCCGCCGATGAGACGCTCGAGCTCGGCGATATTATCTTGGCCCCGCAGGTTATTGCCCGTCAGGCCCCCGGTTTTGGCAATAGCCCCGCTGACGAGTGCCGTCTGATGCTCGTACACGGAATGCTGCACCTGCTGGGCTATGACCACATCGAGGACGACGAGGCCGAGGTTATGGAGGCCCACGAGGACGCCATCCTGCGCGATCTGGCGCTCGAGCGCGGCGAGGACCCCAAGCTGGTCCACGTCGGCCCCATCACCAACCACGCCCACGACTAGGAGCCGTCTATGATTCCCGGATCGAACAAGGACCATCCGTCCTTCTTAAAGTCGTTTTCCTACGCCATGGAGGGCTTCGTCACCGCCGTCAAGACCGAGCGCAACATTAAGGTCATGCTCGTTGCGGGCGCGTGCACCGTCATTGCCGGCTGCGTCGTGGGGCTCGACATTGCCGAGTGGGCCACGATTATCATCTGTTGTGGCCTGGTGATTCACGGCGAGCTGTGCAACACCGCCATGGAGGCCATCGTCGACCTGGCGACCCAGGAGCTCCATCCGCTGGCCAAGCGTGCGAAGGACATCGCCGCCGCTTCCGTATACGTACTTTCCATCACCGCCGCGATTGTGGGCGTGCTGGTATTTGCCCACGCGCTCGGCTTTATTTAGAAAGGGATTCCCATGTCCGACAATATGCAGCCTACCGATGAGATTTTGGACGACGAGGTTCTGGACGCGGTGGATACCGAGGAGCTCGAGGATGTCGAGGAGTTCGACCCGTTTGAGGGCATGAGCGACGAGGAGCTCGACGCCCTGTGCGACGAGGGCGACAGCCTCGCGGGCTTTGGTGACGTGGAGCCCGGTTTCCGCAGCGGTTTTGTGGCCCTGGTCGGTCGTCCCAACGCCGGCAAGTCCACGCTGCTTAATGCCTGCTATGGCAAAAAGGTCGCCATCACCTCGCCGGTGGCCCAGACGACCCGCCGCCGCATGCGCGCCGTCGTCAACCGTCCCGGCTACCAGCTGGTCTTTGTCGATACCCCGGGTATTCATAAGCCCAAGGACGGTCTGGGATCCGAGCTCAACAAGAGCGCGCTGTTCGAGCTGAACGATGTCGATGTCGTCGCTTTTTTGATTGATGCCACCAAACCGATCGGCAGGGGAGACGCCTGGGTTGCCGAGCGCGTCAGATGCGCCCGTTGCAAGAAGGTCCTGGTGCTCACTAAGGCCGATGAGGCCGACCCCGCACAGGTCATGGAACAGATTAAGGCTGCCCACGAGCTCATGGAATATGACGACGAGATCGTGACGTCGTCGGTCAAGAACTTCAACGTCGATGCCTTTATCGAGACCGTTGCGCACTTTTTGCCCGAGGGTCCGCGTTGGTTCCCCGAGGACATGGGTACCGACGCTTCCGATGAGACGCTCGTTGCCGAGTTTGTGCGCGAGAAGGTCTTGCGCCGCACCCGTGATGAGATTCCGCACTCCGTTGGCGTGATCTGCGATGCGCTTGAGCAGACCAAGAAGGTGCTGCGCGTGCACGCCACCATTTACGTCGAGCGCGAGGGCCAAAAGGGCATCATCATCGGTAAGGGCGGCGAGATGATCAAGCATATCGGTATCGACGCCCGTCGCGATCTTGAGCGCATTTTTGGTACGCAGGTCTTTTTGGAGCTGGACGTGAAGGTCAAGGCTGGCTGGCGCGACGACGAGGCCCAGATTCGTCGTTTTGGCTACAACGCCGAGGACTAAGGACGCGCGGCGCGCATGGCAGGCTCCCGGACATATCGCACGAAAGTGCTCGTGCTCGATAAGACTAAGCTCAAAGAGACCGACTTGATCTTGACGATGCTTGACGAGCGGGGGCAGCAGGTTCGTGCCGTGGCAAAGGGCGCCCGCAAACCCGGCGGACGCCTGGCTGCGCGCTGCGAGCTGTTCTGTACGGTCGATATGCTGCTCGCACATGGACGGTCACTCGACGTGGTTTCCCAGGCCGAGCTTATGGAGGCGCCGCTCGGCGTTGCGCCCGATTACGAGACGACCTGCGCCGCAAGCGCGATCGCCGAGGTCGCGCGCGTGTGCTCGTTCGAGGACGCCGAGGACCCGTTTACCTTTGCTATAACGCAGCGAGCGCTTGCCCTGGTGGGCAGCGGGCTCGACACGGCGCATATGGATCTACTTGTTGCGGCATATGTCTTTAAGCTGCTGTCGCACGTTGGCTATCGACCCGATTTTTCGGCCTGCGTGCTGTGCGGAGACCCCATGCTGTCGTATTTTTCGCCCCAGGCGGGCGGCCTCATGTGCGGGTCGTGCGCGTCGAGCGTTCCAGGTGCCGAACTGGTGTCGACCGGTGAGGCCGCATGGCTGCGCGCCCTCATGTCCATGACCTTCGATGCGCTTTTGGCCGAGCGAATCGACCCGCATACCGCAGCCTTTTTGCTGGGGCTTTCGCATGTTTGGGCTGCGACGCACACCGATCAGCGCCTCCGTGCGATGGAATTCATGTTGGGTCGGTGATGATGCGCAGGCGCGGGCTGCTTGTGGTAACATACCGACCTGTTGGTACCTCGACCTTGGTTGCTCGCTCCACCGGCGGCTTCCCAGTCCGAGGCGAATCGAGTCGCCCGATGGCGACGCAAAACGAAAGGTGAAACAATGACTGTTTCCAAAGAGCGCAAGGCGGAGCTGACTGCCCAGTTCGGTAACACCCCGGTCGACACCGGCAACCCCAAGGTTCAGGTCGCCATCCTGTCCGAGCGCATCAAGGAGCTGACCGAGCACATGAAGTCCCACCAGAAGGACTTCCACACCCGTCGTGGTCTGCTCATGCTCGTCGGTCGTCGTCGTCGTCTTCTCTCCTACATCAAGAAGAACGACATCGTCGAGTACCGTGAGCTCATCAAGGCTCTGGGCATCCGCGACAACATCCAGTAAGATTTGTAC
>DAWDVX010000082.1:0-3320 GCA_052346145.1 Collinsella sp. | reverse complement strand
ATCGCCCTCGGCAAACTGGCCATCGACCTCGCGAATACCCACCGCAAGCAAGGAAGAGCCACGGCTGACCAGCGCCTTCGCGGCACCGTCGTCAACCGTCACCGAGCCATGCGCCTTGTCTCCCAGTGCGATCCACAGCTTGCGGGGTGCGATGTCCAGACGCTCCGCCGGCGGATCGAACAGCGTGCCCACGCTCTCGCCGCGGGCGAGGCGCACGAGCGCATCGGGCTCCTCGCCCGAGCAAATCACGCTCTGAATACCCGCCGTCATCAGGATGCGGCTCGCGCGAATCTTGGTGATCATGCCGCCCGTGCCCACCGAAGTCGAAGAATCGCCTGCCGAGGCGATAATCTTGGCATCGATCTTATGCACGACCGGGAGGAACTCGGCCGTGGGGTCCTCGTTCGGATTGGCGGTATAGAGGCCATCGATGTCCGAGAGCGTCACGCACAGATCGGCAGAAACCAGGCAGCTCACAAGCGCCGCCAGCGTGTCGTTGTCGCCAAACTTGATCTCGTCGACGGTGACGGTATCGTTCTCGTTGACGACCGGCACCACGCCCAGCTCCACCAGGCGCAGCAGGGCGTCGCGTGCATGCAGGTAGGACGTGCGGCGGGCCGTGTCGTGGCGCGTGAGCAGTACGAGCGAGGTGAGCAGGTCGCGCGCATGGAACTCCTCGTCGTAAGCCGACGAGATGATGCACTGACCAGCCGAGGCGCAGGCCTGCAGGCTCGGAAGGTCGCCGACCGGCTTGCGGTCGAAGCCCAACACGGGATAGCCACAGGCAATAGCGCCCGAGCTCACCACGACCAGACGCCAGCCTAGCTTGCGCAGCGCTGCGGCTTGATCGGCAAGTCCGCCGATAAAGGCGCGGTTGACCTTGCCATCGGCGCCCACCACCGTGGACGAACCGATCTTTACCACCATCGTTTTATAAGAAGTCGTCATACGTCAAACCAATCAACTGTTCAGCGAACGGCCGAGCTGGCGGCCAAGGGAGCGTGACTCGCCCCTACCGCCCAAAGAATTAGTGAGCCCAGGGGAAAGCCGAGGCCGCGGCCATGTTCTTGCGCACGAGCTCGTCGCGCACCTGAGCCAGGCCCTGCTCCATGCCCACCACATAGGTCTGCGGGTACAGGAAGCGCTTGAAAGCTGCGTCCAGATGATCGAGCGCCCAAGCACAGCGCTCGCGCGCGTCCTGGATGCTCTCACGCGGAGCCACCGCACTGCCGTCGCGCACGATCGGCACCAGCAGCTCACGATACTCAAGCTCGGACACGTCGGTCACCAGCGCCGCATCGTTTACGGCCACGAGGGTATTGCCGCGCGCGGCGCCCTCACCTGCCAGATGGTCCTCGTCATAGATCATGTCGCAGACCGGGCCGCCAAAGCCATCGTAATAACGGCGCACGCGCTGCACGCCGGGAATCGTGCGCTTGTAGGGCTGCTCGGAAAGCTTCACCACCGGCGTCCACGGGTCCGTCTCGCTCGCGCGGCGGGCCGAAAGCTTGTACACGCCGCCCAGCGCCGGCTGATCGTAGCAGGTCGCGAGCTTGGTGCCCACGCCAAAGCTATCGATGGGCGCACCCTGGTCGAGCAGCGACTGGATCGTGTACTCGTCCAGGTCGTTGGAGACCGAAATCCCCACATAGGGCAGGCCCTCAGCATCAAAACGGCCGCGGACATACTTGGACAGCTTGGCGAGGTCGCCCGAGTCGATGCGAATAGCCGACAGGCGCTCGCCCACCGCCTCCATCTCCTTGGCAACCGTAATGGCATGCTCGCAGCCCTCGCGTACATCGTAGGTGTCGATGAGCAGCGTACAGTTCTTGGGGCTCGACTTGGCAAATGCGCGGAAGGCCTCGAGCTCGGAATCGAAGCTCATCACCCAGCTGTGCGCATGCGTGCCAAAGACGGGAATGCCGTAGCGGCGGCCGGCGAGCACATTGGACGTAGAGGAGCAGCCGGCAACGTAGCTCGCGCGTGCAACGGCCAGGCCGCCATCGGGACCCTGGGCTCGGCGCAGGCCAAACTCCGCCACGGGGCGACCGTCGGCGGCGAGCACCACGCGCGCCGTCTTGGTGGCGACAAGCGTCTGGAACCCGACGATGTTGAGCAGCGCCGTCTCGAGCAACTGGCACTCCAGCGCGGGGCCGGTGACGCGCACCATGGGCTCGCGCGGAAAGACGAGCTCGCCCTCGGGCACGGCGTCGATGTTTACATGCGCACGAAAATCGCGCAGGTAGTCGAGGAATCCAGGCTTGAACATCGCGCCGCCGGCAGGAGCCTGGAGCGAGGCGAGGTAGTCGATGTCCTCGGGCGTAAAGCGCAGATTCTCGACCAGCTCGGGCAGTTCGGCGGTGCCGCACATGACGGCATAGGCGCTGCCAAAGGGATGGTCGCGGTAAAACGCGGTAAAACAACCCTGCTCATTGGCCTTGCCGCTCTCCCACAGGCCCTGGGCCATAGTGAGCTCGTACAGATCGGTGAGCATTGCGATGTCGGTGGGATGAGAGATGTCGGTCAAAGCCATGGGGCGACCTTTCGGATGTGTTGTGCAGAGGTTGAGGGTTGGGCGAGGCGGACGTGCGGGCATGGAGCCTGGAGCGAACAGGTTAGTGCAGGCCCATGCTGCCCGTGATCGTGTAGACCATAAAGACGATAAACGCGATAAGGGCGAGCACGATGATGATTTTTTGAGCGGGAGCCATGCCGGGGATCTCATTCTCGCCCGTAGGCTCCTTGGAGGTGACCATGCGCTGGGCAAAGGTCATCTCGTCACGGCTCGGTTTGGGCTCGACGGTCTTAGGGTGAGCGGCTTTTTTGGGCTGAGGCTTGGGTGCAGTGGGCACGGGCTTCGCGGCGGCGGGCTTGGGCACGGGCGCAGACTCGGATGCGACCTTCGCAGTGGCCTCCTCGGCCTTCTCGCGCTCGGCACGCAGGGCGGCCAGCTCCTCACGCTCGCGGCGTGCCTCTTCCTGGGCCTCGCGACGAGCCTTCTCGGCGCGGAGCTCTTCCAACTCGGCGCGCTCCTCGGCAGACAGTGGTTGGGACTCAAGCTCGGCCATGATGCAGCCCTTTCTTTTTAAAAAAAGCCGCCGACACAATGTCAGCGGCTTATCAAATCCAAGGGTGGAGACGAAGGGAATCGAACCCTCGGCCTCTGCCATGCGACGGCAGCGCTCTCCCAACTGAGCTACGTCCCCAGGACAAGTTGATATTTTACCTACGGCTCGCCAACTGTCAACGCCCAATACCCAGTCTTTTTGGGACGTGTCTCTATAGTTTTGTCAACCGCGTGCTTCGCGCCATTTCGGCAT
>DAWDVX010000081.1:0-3700 GCA_052346145.1 Collinsella sp. | reverse complement strand
GGAATCCATGGCGCTAATCTATGTCGTTGAGGACGACGAGCCTATCCGTCGCGAACTTGCCGACATCCTTGCCCGTGCTGGTTTTGAGGTCGAGGCCTGCGAATCGTTCGAACATGTCTCGCGCGATATCCTTGCTGCCGCGCCCGACCTGGTGCTGCTCGACCTCACGCTTCCCGTCAAGGACGGCCAGCACATCTGCCACGAGGTTCGCCGCGAATCCGAGGTCCCCATCATCGTCCTCACGTCGCGCACGACCGAGATCGACGAGGTCATGGCCATGACGCTCGGCGCGGATGACTTTGTTCCCAAGCCCTACAGCGCCCGTGTGCTCGTGGCGCGCATCAATGCCTTGCTGCGTCGCACCTCGGCGGCAGGCGAGCGCAGCACGCTCGTCCACAAGGGACTGGAGCTTGACCTCGCCCGCTCCATGGTCACCAATACGCAAACCGGCACTAGTACCGAGCTCACCAAAAACGAGCTGCGTATCCTCTCGCTGCTTCTGAGCCGTGCGGGCAAGATCGTTTCGCGCTCGGCCATCATGCAGGACTTGTGGGACTCCGACGCCTTCGTAGACGACAACACGCTTACCGTCAACATCAACCGCCTGCGCACCACGCTCGAAAAAATCGGGATCAAGGGGTATTTGACGACGCACCGCGGCCAAGGCTATTCGGTCTAGGGGCCGGCTATGTCGTTTGGCAAGTTCTTTAAAGATGCGCTGCTTCCCGTCGCCGTGTGGACCTGCGGCGTGCTACTGAGCTGCTTTGTGCTGACGGTCGCCGGCGCACCCGTTTCTATCGTGGTCGTGGCGGTCGGCGTGTCCTTTATCTTTGGTATGCTCGGCATCGTGATCGAGTACGCTCGCCGTCGCCGTTTTCTGTGTCAGTTGGAGCGCGCGGCAGAGGAGCTCGAGAGTCCCGCATGGGTGCAGGAGATGGTGCAATGTCCGACCTATGCCGAGGGCGAGCTCGAGTACGAGGTCTTGCGCCGGGTGGGCAAAGCTGCCTGCGACGAGGTTGCCGAAGGCCGCCGTCAGACCGATGATTATCGTGACTATATCGAGAGCTGGGTCCACGAGGCCAAGCTGCCGCTGGCGGCGGCCCATCTGATTTTGGAAAACCTGGACGGCAGCGAAGACGACCTGTCGCGCGTGGACGACCTGGGCCGTGAGCTGGCTCGCGTGGAGCGCTATATCGACCAGGCGCTGTACTACGCGCGCTCGGAAGTCGTGGAGCGCGACTATCTGATTCGCCGCTGGAGCCTCAAGGCCCTGGTGACGGGCGCGATTAAGGCCAACGCGCGCGAGCTCATCGCGGCGCACGTGGCACCGGTGTGTGAGAACCTCGACTTTGAGGTCTTTACCGACGAGAAGTGGCTCGAGTTTATTCTGGGCCAACTCATCCAGAACAGCATTAAATACGCGCGCGAGGACGGTGCGAAGATCACGTTTTCGGGCGCGCTGCTGGACGAAGGCCAGGCGAGCGAGCGCATCGAGCTTACCGTTGCCGACAATGGTTGCGGAGTGAGCGCAGCTGACCTGCCCCGCGTGTTCGAGAAGGGCTTTACCGGCGACAACGGCCGCACGACCAAGCGCGCAACGGGCATCGGCCTCTACTTGGTGGCGCGCCTATGCTCCAAAATGGGCATCGCCGTCACCGCAGCGTCCGAGCCCAGCGAAGGCTTCGTCGTCACATTCGCCTTCTCAACCAACAAGTTCCAATATTTCGAGTAACGCACGCGGCAGACGTCCGCCCAAACAAAACGTGCCGCCTCAAACAAAACGTGCCGCCCCAACCGGGGCGGCACGCCATTTTTCTATCAGACAACTCGCTGAAGTAAGGCTGCGAAGGCCGCGGGGCCGGGAGGGGTTTCCTAAGGGCACATCCCGCAGCCGCAACGCGGCGAGGACGTGCTCGTGGAAACCCCGCAGGCCCCGCGGCCGGTGGGAGCAACGCTACTTCACGACCAAAATGTCGCAGTCCGTATTGCGCAGCAGGAACGTTGAAATCGAGCCCAGTAGCGCGTACTTAATTGAGGACAGGCCGCGGGCGCCGCAGAGCACCAGGTCGGGCTTAACCACGTCGAGCATCTCGTCCTTGAGCGTCTCGCGAATGCGGCCGGCGCGAATCATGACCTCGACCTCGGGAATATCGGGATTGGCCTTGGCCTCTTCGAGCTGCTTGGCGATGGAGTTCTTAAATGCCTCCTCTAGGCCGTTGACCAGATCGACCGGATAGGAACCGGCGCTCTCGAGCGCCGTGGAATCGATAACGTGGCCGATGATTAGCTTGGCGCCGTTGTTCGCGGCGACCTTGATGGCGCGTGCGAGCACAAAATCCTGCTGCTCAGTACCGTCGAGTGAAACAAATACCTTGGTGTAGCCCTCGTTCATGGTTTCCTCCTTGGTCTATCGCACGGGCGCGGGGCTCGTGCATCGGGCGGGCGCGGGCGCGTTGGCCGCCGGACACTTTATCTTGTTGCAGTTATACCCAAGGATTTGGGTTTGACCGCTCGCAATTCTGTGAACGGGCGAGTTTTTTGGTAAGGGTAGGCGCAGGCGCGCCGCCAACGGTTGATAATGGGACATCGCCCGCACCGTCCGCAGAACAATATCGGCGGGTGTCTAACGAGGGGGTCCCTTTGGATATTATCGAGCTTCTAAAATCTGCCTTCATGGGCCTGGTCGAGGGCATCACCGAATGGCTGCCTGTTTCGTCGACCGGTCACATGATCTTGGTGGACGAGTTCGTCAAGATGAACGTGAGCGAGACGTTCTGGAATATGTTCCTGGTCGTGATTCAGCTTGGCGCCATTTTGGCCGTCTGCGTGCTGTTCTTCCATGAGCTCAATCCGTTCTCGCCCAGCAAGGGCAAGGAGGGCCGTCGCGACACCTGGGTGCTGTGGGGCAAGATTGTGCTCGGTTGCATTCCTGCGGCGGCGATCGGCCTGCCGCTCAACGACTGGATGGAGGAGCATTTCTACAATGCTCCCGTCGTGGCGCTGGCGCTCATTGTGTACGGCGTGCTGTTTATCGTGATCGAGAACTGGCGCGCGAGCAAGCGCGACCAGGCCGCTCTTGCCGGTTCGTTTGGTTCTCGTGCTGTGGTGCCGGGTGGACGTCCTGCCGGTGCGCACTTTGCGGCGCCCGTCGCGGCTACCGCTGAGGATGAAGACGATGACGATAGCCTGGACTTTGGCTCCATCACTACGCTCGAGGATCTGAGCTGGAAGACCGCACTGGGCATCGGTTGCTTCCAGGTGCTTTCGCTGATTCCGGGCACATCGCGCTCCGGCTCCACCATCATCGGTGGCCTGCTTTTGGGCTGCACGCGCTCGGTGGCGTCTAAGTTTACGTTCTTCCTGGCCATCCCTGTCATGTTTGGCGCGAGTGCGCTCAAGCTGGTCAAGTACTTCATCAAGGGCGGCACGTTCGGCGCCAACGAGGTCGCTATCTTGGGCGTGGGCTGCGTTGTGGCCTTTGTGGTTTCGCTCATCGCCATCAAGTGGCTCATGGGATTCGTCCGCCGTCACGACTTTAAGTGCTTCGGTGTTTACCGCATCATCCTGGGCATCGTGGTGCTCGCATACTTCTTTGTTCTGGAGCCTATGCTCGGCCTCTAACTTAGTCGATGCTGCGCGGCGGCCAGATCGACAACTTGTCATTCAAAGAGGGCGGCATGACCAGAAGGTCTATGCCGCC
>DAWDVX010000080.1:0-3970 GCA_052346145.1 Collinsella sp. | reverse complement strand
CGATTGGCGAAAATGCGTTGGTGGAAATGGTGAAAATTATATTGACGCTAACACGGCCGACCTGGGGATCTTCGAGACCGCGGCGACGACGCACTCGACGCCGAGCCCGGCGAGCTCCCTTTGCGGGGCGAAGCCGAGGTAGCCGCTCTCGTAGGCCGCGAGCGACGGCCCGGGGAACCCATCCATCCACCCGGCGATCTCGCCCCAGGGGTTGCCGGGGAACCTCCTCGTCACGGCCTCGCCGGTGTCCGCGTCGAGGGCGCAGACGGTGGTCGACCTCAGGTGGACGTCCATCCCGAACGCGGTAGAATACTTTGGCATGGGAGCCTCCCAACCTCGTTGCGGCGCGGCTGCGCCTATGGCACTTCAACATCATTGTCGCAGCCCCGACCCGCGGTCACGAGCGGGGGCTCCTGTCTTTTTAGTGCCCTCGGATTGGGTCATAGTGTCTGTCGGTACCATAGCATCGGCGTTGCTGTGGCTGTCGGAAATGATCCGTTGTCGCAAGGGGCAGGTTTCCTTTGCACCAGTTTCTGTCGAGTCGGTGCTCTTTGCGGGTTGCCCGTATAATGGTTTGCGTATGAACCGCAACCAAGGAGTTCCAGTTTATGGACCAGAGCCTTTTTAAATTCGACCTGATCGCCGAGGACCCGACGACGCATGCGCGTGCCGGCGTGCTGCACACCCCGCACGGCGACATCGAGACGCCAATCTTTATGCCCGTGGGCACCAAGGCAAACGTCAAGGGTATTCCTACCGAGACCGTCAAGCAGCTCGGCGCCCAGATCGTGCTTGCCAATACCTATCACCTGTCCATGCGTCCCGGCGAGGATACCATCGCCGAGCTGGGCGGCCTGCACAAGTTTATGAACTGGCACGGCCCCATCCTCACCGACTCGGGCGGTTTCCAGGTGTTCAGCCACAACGACGCGGTCAAGCTCACCGATGAGGGCGTGCGCTTTATTGTCAACGATTACGACGGCCGCCACGTGTTCTGGACGCCCGAGGACAACATGGAAATCGCCATGAAACTCGGCTCCGACATCTGCATGCAGCTGGACCAGTGCCCGGGCTATCCCGCCACGCGCGCCTACGTTGAGCGCGCCGTTGAGCTGTCGAGTATGTGGGCCGAGCGCTGCTATAAGGCGCATACCCGCGACGACCAGGCGCTCTTTGGCATTGTTCAGGGCGGCATGCACCTAGATCTGCGCCTGCGCTCGCTGCGCCATTTGGAGGAGTGCGGCGACTTCCCCGGTTACGGCATCGGCGGCTACTCGGTGGGCGAGGACCACGAGACCATGTTCGAGACCCTGGCACCGCTCGTAAGCGAGTACATGCCCAAGCACAAGCCACGCTACCTGATGGGCGTCGGCAACCCCACCACCCTCGTGCGCGGTGTGGGCGTGGGCATCGACATGTTCGACTGCGTGCTGCCGACGCGCACCGGCCGCATGGGCACGGCGTTCTCCAGCGAGGGTCGCCTCAACTTCCGCAACGCGCGTTTTGCGCACGACGACGGCCCCATCGATCCCACCTGCACCTGTCCGGTGTGCACGGGCGGCTACAGCCGCGCGCTCATCCGCCACATGGTCACGCAGAAGGAGATGCTCGGCGGCATTCTGCTGTCGATGCACAACATCTACTACCTGCTCAACCTTATGCAGCGTGCCCGCCAGGCCATTATCGAGGGCCGTTACGGTGCATTCGTGAGCGACTGGATGAACAGTCCTGCTGCGGTGGATTACTAAGGGCGACAGGCACGCTTGCAGAGCGTGGGCAACGGCAAAGGTTGAGCGGCAGCCGCTCGTCACATTCGCTGACGCCGGCTGCGCGACCGCTGACCGATGCCTTGCAAGCGCTTGATGCAACGTGGGTACCATACCGAATAGTTGATGTTCGGGCGGGTGTTTGGCGCATGGCGTCGACCCCGCCCGCTTTTCTTTTTCTCGATAGGAGTACCCATGATTAAGAATGAGAACGTCGAGGGCGAGCCGGCCTACGACGAGACGTACCGACGCGGTCCTGTGGTCATGCGCGGTCCCATGATTCCCAAGGACAACACCTACGCCAACCTGCTGGCGCCCGAGGAGTCGACCGACTGGTTGCATGCCGATCCGTGGCGCGTACTGCGCATTCAGGCTGAGTTTGTCGACGGCTTTGGCGCGCTTGCCGAGCTCGGGCCCGCGGTGACCATCTTCGGTAGCGCCCGCACGCCCAAGACCGATCCGCTCTACAAAGCGGCGCGTACCGTCGGGCGCAAGATCGCGCAACGTGGCGTGGCGGTCATCACCGGTGGCGGCCCCGGCATCATGGAAGCGGCCAACAGGGGAGCGGCGAGTGTCAATGGCAAGTCAGTTGGCCTGGGCATTGAATTGCCGCACGAGCAGGGGCTCAACAAATACGTAAACCTCGGTATGGACTTCCGCTACTTCTTTGTGCGCAAAACCATGTTCGTTAAGTACAGCTCGGGCGCCATCGTGTTTCCCGGCGGCTTTGGCACGCTCGACGAGATGTTCGAGGTGCTCACGCTGGTGCAGACGCACAAGGTCAAGCGCATGCCGCTCGTGCTGGTGGGCAGCGAGTACTGGCAGGGCCTGTTCGACTGGCTCAACGGCCCGGTGATGAGCGCCGGTATGATCAGCCCGCTCGATCCGGATCTGGTACACATTACCGATGACCTCAACGAGTCCGTCGACATTGCGCTCAGCGGGTTGATATAGGGCGAGCGTGCCTGTCGTTGTAGTATTGTGAATGGCAGACTGATGCTATTTAACATCAGTCTGCCATCTAAATTGGGTATACTGATGCAAAAGACGAGGCGAGGAGGTCGCGTATGTCCACTGCAACGGTTAAGCCTACGACGGTTCGCATCGAAGAGGGGCTCAAGGAGCAGGCGACTGAGTTCTTGGATACGGTTGGTCTAAGTCTCAATTCGTATCTCAACCTTGCTGTTCGGCAGCTGGTAAATCAGCGAAAGATTCCTTTTGAGATCGTAGGAAGGGCAGAGGTGCCCAACGAGGCGACGAGACGCGCCATGGTGATCGCCGAGGCTCATGAGTTGGGGATTTTGACGGACGACAGCCCGTCATTCAATAACGCTGATGAGCTTATATCGTTCCTCGATGAGGACTAGCGATGTTTGAGATTAAAGTCGAGGCTCAGTTTAAGGCGGATTACAAACGGACGATGCGCATCCATCCGCAGCTAAAAACCGAGTTTAGGGCGGCGGTCGCAGAGCTTGCAGCTCACGGCTCGCTTCCCGCGGAATATGGCGCCCATGAGCTTTCAAACCCGGGCGGCAACTACAACGGCCACATCGATTTCCATCTATCCGATGGCTTGGTCGATGTGGTCGTTCTTTATCTTCCCCATAAGACTAACCCAGTGATTAGGCTGGTGAGAATGGGCTCGCATGAGGAACTGTTTCAGGGTCCGCTGGGATGATCGCCGATTTCCAAGTTGCGGTGGAATAGGGACTGATTTGCGGTCGATTGGCCAAAAACAGTCCCTATTTCACCGCAACTGATAGGCGCGCCCCGTTCGCTGCTGCGGCCCCCGGTTCTCCTCATTGCTGGATTTCGCTCAAAAACTCAGCGGCGACTTCGTTGCTTTTGAAACGGATGCTGCGGTCTTCTTTCTTGGGGAATGCCAGCAGCGGGATAGTCCCGTACCAGACAGTTTCCTAGTCAATCACGGCCGCGCACAGCCGCCCTTTGGCCTTGACGGAATAGTCGACGTTCATCTCGGCAAAAATCGCTTTCGCGTCATCGCGCGGAGGTGAGGCAACATAAACCTCAAGGGTAATCTCACGGGCGGCTGCGCCTGCGAGTGTGGTGGTGAGTTTCGTGAGGCATGCGGCGGATGCGTAGGATGCGGCTATGAAGGCACTCTTTGTGGCACCGGTGATGTCTTTAATTAAGGCTCTGTTAGACCAGGATTGACATGCCGACCTGCCGGCTAACTCGCCGTC
>DAWDVX010000079.1:0-4318 GCA_052346145.1 Collinsella sp. | reverse complement strand
TCCGTACATGTACGGATGAATATGGGAGGTGTTCGGATGAAGTTGATATTCAAGGCCGTTTCAATCCGACATCGTCGCTTGCAATCGGCAGGGCGGTTTCGCATAATAGCTTTTAAGCTTCGCGACGGAAAACGCAGATGAAACGAACCATATACCGTTGCTTTGGGGCATAGCCCCGCTTCATCTTCTCTCGCGCAGCCAACTGAATGATGCGATTTGGGTGCTGGAAGATGGGGAGAGCTCATGGCTTCTTCTGATGCAACACAACGAGCAGTCCTTGCCGGACTTTCTTGCGGGATCGGCCTTGCCGCCCCCGTGGTGATGTATGCCGCGACACTGCCGTTTTCGTCGGTGAACGAGACGGTTGTGGCGGGCGCGGTCCCCTTCGCCGTGGGCACGGTGGCGGGTGTGGGCATCTACGCCGCCTCGCTGGGCATTTCCGAGTACCGCGCTCAGCGCGAAGAGCGCCTGTTCGAGCCCGATGCCATCGGCGGGGCCGCTAATGTCAACCAGCATCGCAGCGAATTCAAGACGGCCTCGATTCCCGCGCAGCAGCAGGATGCGACTCCTTACGCTGCGACTTCTGCTTCTCAGGCTCAGTCGGAGCAGTCTACCTCGGCATTCCTTTCCGGCCTGACTGGTGCGTTCCAGCGCCGTCATGTCGATGATGGTGTCCCTACCATCGCTCGAGCCGCAGATGCTATGGACGAGGCCGAGGCTTGGTCCATGATCGACAGTATGCTCGACGACGATTCGCCGGTTAGCTGCGACCCTGCACGCTCGCGCGACGTCTATCAAGTCGCCATCGACGAGCTCACCAACGGCGGGCAGACCGGCTCCTTCAATCGCGATGACATCGCCGCCGCGGCACGCGCCGTGTCGGGCTCCCAGGCCGCCCCTGCGGGCAGCACAGCGGCTTTCGTGGCACTCGTTGCCAACGCGGCAGTCAATAACGCCTACGGCGCTACCTCGGCGGACGCGAACGCTTCTGCCGATAATTCGTACGTTGATGAAGCCATGACCGCGGACGAGGAGGCCGTTGCCGCCCGCCGTGCCGCCGAAAGCTCGCTTTGGGGCGCTCCTGCCCAGCAGCAGGCGGCTGAGGCTGCGCCGTACAATGCAAACCTCGCCAGCATGCCTATCATCTCCGGTGCCGTGGACATCGATCTCGATGACCTCGATGAGCCTGCAGCCATCACCGCATCGATTGATGCCCAAGATCGCATCGACACCGGCGACCTTCCGGACGCCTCGCTCGAGGTTGATGTCCCCATGGCCGATTACTCGGGCCACGAGGACATGTGGGCCGCCGCCACCGCGATTCTGGATGAGATTGACGAGCCTGCTCCTGTTGCAGCCCCCGCTCCCGTCGTTGCCCCTCAGCCTGCTGCCCCCGCCTATGTCGGCCGTCACAGTGCTGTGTTCCCCGAGGATACTGCCCGTATCTCGCGCGAGAGCATCGAGCGGGCCGAGGCTATTGCCGCCGGCATTATGGAAAACCGTCGTCACGAGCGCGTCAACCAGATCCTCGAGGAAGAGATCGAGCGCCTGCAGTCCTCAACCGCCAAGCGTACGGGCCGTGCCTATCTGAGCGTTATCGAGGGCGGTACCGCCAGCTTTGCGCCGCTCCGCGCGGAGGCATAACTTCTGCATGGTTAAGATCAATCGAAAATGGGCGGTCGTGACCTGCCTGATGGCGCTCTTGATCTGGGGCAATTCGCTGGTTCCCGGCTCGGGGTCGGGCTCACTGAGTCTAACGGTCATGGAAGCTATCCGCGGTTTCCTGCACGGCGTGGGACTTCCATATGAATGGGTGACCAACTTTGTTGTTCGCAAGTGCGCGCATTTTACCGAGTATATGGTGCTCGGCATCCTGGCAACGCACGCCTTTGATTTTGAGGGCCGGCGCACCTTTGACGTGCTGCTGCCCACGGCGGTGTTCCTGCTGCTGATTCCTTCGATCGACGAGACGATTCAGCTCTTTGTGCCGGGACGCGCTGGAATGATCACCGATGTGATGATCGACTGCTGTGGAGCGGCAACGGGCGTTGTGCTCCGATATCTCTTACGGTCGCTGATGTGCGCCAAAAAGGCCGCCTAGGACGTATTGTTTGGTCCTAGGCGGCCTTTTTTATTTGAGGGCTTATATGAGGCGTGGTGGCGTCGTTCCGTAGGTCGGATTTGCCGGGCGTGCCACGCCCCGTGGGTGCGTCTGCTACTGAAGCGCCTGTGCGCCCAGGGCCAGGCAGCCCATGATGCCCTGCTTGCCCTCGAGGCTGTTGTTGACGATGTAGCTATCGATGTCGTTGACCTCGGGCGTGACGATATAGCCGTTGAGCATCTCGGCGCACTTTTTGCGTGCGAGCGGCACGATGGGAGTGTGGTCGGCCACGCCGCCGCCGATGATGATCTTTTGCGGCGCGTAGCACAGCGTGTAGGTCATGAGTGCCTGTGCCAGATAGCCGGCGAGCAGGTCCATGGCCTCCGAGTCATCGGCCATGTCTCCGGCGCTCTTGCCATCCCAGCGCTTTTTAACGCCGGGGCCGGCGATGAGGCCCTCGAGACAGTTGTCGTGGAAGGGGCAGGCGCTGTGCTCGCCAATGGTGTCGCGCGGGTCGCGCGTGACCAGGATGTGGCCGGCCTCGGGATGCATCATGCCGTGCACGAGCTGGCCGCCCGAGAGCACGCCGGCGCCCACGCCGGTACCGATGGTCAGATACACAACGTCAGTGAGGCCCTGGGCGCAACCAAAGGTGACCTCGCCCAGGCAGGCGACGTTGACGTCGGTGTCGTAGCCGCAGGGAATATTGAGCTCGTTTTGGATGGTGCCCAGCAGGTCAAAGTAGCGCCATGCCGTTTTGGGCGTCTCCAGGATCTTGCCGTATTGGGGCGAGGCAGGGTTGACTGCGGTGGGGCCAAAGGCGCCGATGCCCAGCGCGGCGATGCCCTTGTCGGCAAACCATGCGTTGACGGCCTCGACGGTCTCCTGCGGAGTCGTGGTCACGATCTGCTCACGCTCCAGGACCGTGCCGTCTGCATAGCCCGTGGCGCAGACCATCTTGGTGCCGCCGGCCTCGAGCGCTCCGATAAGTTGCTGCTCTTCCATAATATTCCTCTCACTGGGACGAGTTGCTCCATGACTAAAGTATAGAGCTCTAAACCATTTAAGAAAGCGCCATAAAAAGAAGCCTCGCAACGCGGCAGGCGGTGCGGGGCTTCTTTAGTTACTTTAGTTGCCGGGCCGTCCTTACCCGCGCGGTTTGATTTTATCACGCAGGGACTTGAGGTTCTCCAGTGCCGCGTTAAGCGTCTCGTCTCGCTTGGCAAAGTGGAAACGAATCAGGTGGTTGACGGGCTCGCGGAAGAAGCTCGAGCCGGGCACGGCGCCCACGCCCACCTTAGACGCGAGGTCCTCGCAGAATTCGAGGTCGCTGTCATAGCCAAACTCAGAGATGTCCATCATGACGTAGTAGGCGCCCTGCGGCACGTTATGCTCAAGACCGATGCTGTCGAGTCCCTGGCAGAACAGGTCGCGTTTGGCGGTATAGAGGTCGAGGACCTCATCGTAATAGCTGTCGTCGAAATTGAGGGCGGTGACGACGGCTTCCTGCAGGGGAGCGGCGGCGCCCACGGTGAGGAAGTCGTGGACCTTTTTGATACGCTCGGTGATTTCGGCAGGGGCGATAGTGTAGCCCAGGCGCCAGCCGGTGATGGAGTAGGTCTTGGACAGCGAGCTGCAGCTGATGGTGCGCTCAAACATGCCAGGCAGCGTGGCCATGTAGACGTGCTCATGGGGTGCGTAGACGATGTGCTCGTATACCTCGTCGGTGATGCAGTAGGCGTCGTACTTTTTGCAGAGGTCGGCGATAAAGGTGAGCTCCTCGCGCGTAAAGACCTTGCCGCAGGGGTTGGAAGGGTTGCACAGGACGATGGCTTTGGGGTCGTTGTCGCGGAAGGCCGCCTCGAGTGTCTTGCGGTCAAAGTCGAATGTGGGTGGGTTGAGCGGCACGTAGATGGGCCCGGCACCCGAAAGGATCGTGTCGGCGCCGTAGTTCTCGTAGAACGGCGAGAAGATGACGACCTTGTCGCCGGGGTTCGTGACCGTCATCATGGCGGCCATCATGGCCTCGGTGGAGCCGCAGGTGACTACGATATTCTCGTTGGGGTTCACCGGCATGCCCATAAAGTGCTCCTGTTTGGCGGCGAGCGCCTCGCGCATGGCCTGGGAGCCCCAGGTGATGGAGTACTGGTGATAGAGCGGCTTGGGATCGGCGGCGATGGTGCTCAGGCTGTTGAGCAGCTGCGCCGGGGGATCGAA
>DAWDVX010000078.1:0-4454 GCA_052346145.1 Collinsella sp. | reverse complement strand
GCTGCGGGAACGGCCTATCCGCTCAAAGTGTTCGGCTGAGATCGGAAATCAACCGGCCTTAAGCACCCTTGTGCCCGTTCGGGTGCGGATCTGGGCCAAGCGCGCACGCGATGATCGCCGACGCCGGCAAACGATATACTCTAGTTTCAGAAGAGACCATCCCGTCGAAAGCGAAATCTGTGAAGTCCCTCACCTCTTTTGCAAAGCGCTCAGCCCAGCTTGCCGCCGGCTTTGTCTGCGCTATCGCCCTTGCCGCTGGCGCGCCCACCGTCGCCGGCGCCCAAGTGCTCACGACCGACAATGTTTGCGGCAAAACCGCCGATGCGCGCGGCATCACGGCCGAAAACCTGCCCGATATCGATGCGACCAATGCCCTCGTCATGGGCAAAGACGGCACCGTCTACTATGGGCGCGGCGCCGATGAGCAGGTTAAAATCGCCTCGATCACCAAGGTCATGACCGCAATCCTAACCGTCGAGAATTGCAAGATGGACGAGAAGGTCACGGTGAGCAACGCCGCAGCCACCGTGGGTAATTCGACCGCCGGCTTGCTCGAAGGTGACGAGCTTACCGTGGAGCAGGCGCTGCGCGGCCTGATGATTCCCTCGGGCAACGACGCCGCCGTCGTGCTCGCCGAATATGTGGGCAAGAAGATCGACCCTAAGACCAAAGACGCCGAGGCAACCTTTGTGAAGGCCATGAACGAGCGCGCTAAGAAGCTCGGCTGCACCGGTACGCTTTTTGAAAACCCGCATGGTCTGGACTTTGATGAGTGGGCTGGCGATATGCACTCAACCGCACACGACGTAGCGCTGATGATGCAGGAGGCCATGAAAAACGACACGATCCGCGAGGTCGTAGCGAGCGAGGATTCCTGGATCGAAGTCACGGGCGCCGACGGCACCGACCATTCGCATTCCATGGACACGCATAACTATTTGCTGGGCCAAGATGGCAACATCGGCGGCAAGACCGGCACCACCGACGACGCGGGCTATTGCTTTACAAGCGCCTACAACCGCGACGGCGACGAGATCTACACCGTTATTTTGAACTCCACCACCACCGATCAGCGCTTTACCGATACCGCCACCCTTGCCAACTGGTACTACGACCACAAGGTGACGGTCGCAATCGCCAACACGCAAGAAAAGACCGCCAACGGCAACCCGCTTATGGCGCGCATTAGTCAAACCGACTGGACGGATAAGACAATCGACGCCACGCTCGCCGATCCCACGGCGCAAGCGACCGTGTTTTCTCTTGCCGGCGAGGTGACCGAAAAGGTTAGCTACGACGATCTTTCGGGCACGGTGCATGTGGGCGACAAGGTAGGCAGCGTTACGCTCAAGCAGGATGGCACCAAGATTGCCGTCGTGGATTTGGTTGCCGACGAGGAAGGCTCGGGGCCGAATCCCATTGAATGGCTGCTCGTGAAGCTCGATCGCTTGGGCCGCCGCATCGACAACCGCCCACTTGCGGCAGAGAGCGAGACCGTAGCCAAGGCTCCTGAGATGTAGGGCGCAAGAATAATCAGCCCACTGAAAGGAGGCGTCCGAAAGGATGCCTCTTTTTTTGAGGGTTCGAATCCCCAGCTAACGTGGTTCAACTAAAAAAGGGCCCCTTTCGGAACCCTTCTTTAAAGTCATACTGGCGGAGAGCTGGGGATTCGAACCCCAGATGCCCTTTTGGGGCATACTCGCTTAGCAGGCGAGCACCTTCGGCCTCTCGGTCAGCTCTCCGTAACAGCCGTTCCATAGTAACCAAACAGCCGAAGTTGAGCAAGAGGGAATTTTCTAATTGCCTAGCGGCCTTTCCTCCTTGCAGCCTTCGCCCCTACCCCAGCGAGCGGTTGAGGGAGCCGAGCTCGTCGTTGCCCATGGTGCGCCACATTTGGAAGATACAACCGCGCGCCAGGAAAAAGAAACCGTTGTCGACCAGTTGCACAGCGGCATCTGCCAGCTGATTCGTCACGGCGGACACTGGCGGCAGCTCTAGTCCAGCCTTGTGGATGGTCTCGACCGCTTCCTCGAACGTCGGAGGCTCGCTGACGCCCATCTCGTTCATAAGGCCCTGCATTTCTTCCAGCGCGCTGCTGCCCGACTCCTCGCCGCGCGGCACCAGACGGTAACAAGCCAGCGCCAGGTCGAGCTGATCGCAATTCCAATAGGCAAACGCCAAGCGATAGAACAGGTAGCCGATTGCAGAACGATCGCTGGCAATACGTAGGCCGTGGCGCGCCACCTCGATAATCTCGTCAAAGCGCTCCAGACGCGCAAGCACGTTGATGAGCGCAAAGTGCGATTGCATGGACGAGCGCGCCAGATCGTAAAGATGGCGCACCTCGGGCAGCGCTCGTTCAAAGTCCTCTTGCTCGGCGTAAAAGCTGCAAATCTCGTGCTGGGCAAAATACAGCGCATCGGGCGCACGTAGGATTCGCACAGAGCGGTCTTCTTCCAACACCGGTAGCACCATGCGCACCAGCTGGTTATCGCAAAACTGCGTTTGAACCGGGCCCGTCGCCAAAAGCTCGGCGACGGCGCACTTAGCCTCCAACTCCTCGACAAGCCGGGAAAAGCCTTCAAAAGCACCTGTACGGTCGACTTTTGCCTGCTCGCGCAATTCAACAACACGCGCCGCGTATGGGTCGTCGTCCTCTTCTATGACCTCCAACTCGTCAGCCGTATCGGCAAGCAGCAGATCGCGCAGCGCCGGCGGCAGCGTGCGATGGTCATCACGCGGACGAGCATGAACCCCCGCAGGCTCAATCGTCTCCGGAGCGGTTGACTCATACGCCTCAAGCACACGCTTGCACGGCATATCGTCCATGTCCATGCTCTCAAGATCCTTGGCGACAGGCGCGCAATCGGCCAGATAGGCCGCTCGCCCAAAGAAATACGTTGCGACAACGCGCTCGCCCTGCTCACTGTCGGGAGCAGCAATCTGCACATAGCAGCGCGTGATGCAGGCGCCCGCGGCAAAGCAAGCCGCCGCGAGTGTAAGCACAATACGCGCATCGTGCTCAGTGGCCCATGCTGCGCGCTTAGGCTCATCCACCTCACGCCAGGCGTCATCTTGAGCATCGTATTCGCGCTGCGGCATAGCATCGACAACCGTGCGGCCAAATCGCACCAACATGATGCCCTCGGCGACGTTCGCTCGATAGGTGTAGTCGAGCCGCGTGACCACGTTGAGCGCCTCTACGATACGTGCAAAACGGGTGCGAACGTCCCACTCGCCACCCGGCTGGCACGCAACCGTCCCCGGCTTGGCCCACGGGTTGTCATTCGACAGCGTTTCGAGCAAGCGAGGAACGTCGTCTGTCGTCTTGCTGATATGCCATAGATCAAAGAGCGAGCAGCCCTCAAAGCTTGGCGACGAGGCAACGGGGCCCAACCCTGCCCCAATACGCTCAAGGATGCCCGATAGGCGGTTCAGGCGGCACTCGATGGCAAGCAGGGCATCGATCTCGTCCTGGTCCAGCAGGCTACGATCAAAATTGAGATAGAAGAGTCTCGAGCGATCGATGCGCGCCAGGCTCATTTCGGTTTTGGCCGCGATGGTGCGCAGGCGAGGCAGATCAACTTCGCCCATCAAAGCGGCGGCATAGCGCTCAATGCCACTTGGATTATCTGTATGGTCAATGCGGTAGAGCAATGTTTCGATTGCATCGGGCAGCGGTGTGGAATCAAAACCCAGCAGCACCTCAACCGGCTCGGGGAGTTTTACAAGTTTGATCTTGTCGACGGCATTTTTCATGCCCTCGTCGAGGCCGTCACCGTCTGCCGTGCCTGAGACAGCGTTTTCAGAATCGGCGAATATCACGTAACGCAAGAACATCGAGGCCATGAACTCGCCGTAGCGAAGGCTGCGCGTCGAATTCCACGTCTCGCGATCGGATTGTTCGCGCATGGGGCCTTCGGGAGAGCCGATGACTCGCGCCCGGGAGCGCATCGTCCCATCGGTGCCCCTGACCGCAATCTCACCGACGCTGGAATCGGACTCGTCAAGGACCAGTTCCATGTCGGGATCGTTGGGCAGCGGAGCCTCGCTAACGGGGCGGTCCACCTTGTACACCTCACCCGAAACGCTTACGTAGCCCAAAAGCGACACATGACTTTTGCCAACGAATTCGACGACATAACAAGATTCATGCTGATCCTCGCCAAAGAGTTTCCAGACCACGCCATATGAGCGTCCCGCAGGCTGCTCGGGCATCGCCGGAAAGCGCTTCTTGGGATCGAGAAACCTGAGCTTGTATGTCGGACGCTCTGCCACGAAATATCACCCTGATCGGTCGTTTGAAGAAGGAGTGGTCGCGAATAAGTCGCGACATCTACTCGGAATCTTACACGAGTCGACAGGAAATCGTCCCTTTGGACGAAAGCACTCAAGCTGGCGTAAAAGAAAAGCCCCCGTTGCCGGGAGCTTTAATCTCAAATGGTGCGGCGTAT
>DAWDVX010000077.1:0-4488 GCA_052346145.1 Collinsella sp. | reverse complement strand
CTCGATGTGTGCGATCCGAGCGGTATGGTCGTCGCCCGCGGTATCGCCGAGGCCGATTCGGACGTGCTGGAACTTGCCGCCGGCCGCCGCCAGGACCAGATTGCCGGTAACCGTCTGCTGGCAGACCTGGCCGAGAAGCCGGCGATCCATCGAGACAACTTGATTGTATTTGCATAAAGTGAGGCAGCGCTACGGTTCGTTTTGCCAGCAGCGCTGCCTCGCTTTTGCCGGCACTTGGGGACGTTCCTATTGTGCCGGCAGGTGGGGATACTCCTTTGCTAGAAGATTCGGCGCAGGTCTCCGCGGTTGAGGGCCTCGTCGAAGAGGTGCTTGAATACCACGCTGCCGTGCAGGCCGTCGTGCTCGAACTCGTTGGTCACCCAGGCGTGCGAGTTGCCCACGCGGTCGAGCGTGTCGAGCTGCATGCCCGAGTCCACGTACATGTCATCGAAGTACACCGCGGCCTGGAGCGGCACCTCGTTGCAAGCCAGGCGCTGCGGGTCGTAGATCTTGTCCCAGCTGGTGTCTTCCATCAGCAGGTCCATGGCGGGTTTAAACGGCTTAAGCTCGGGCATCTGCTCGAACATCCACGGGAACATGGCCTCGCCGGTAAACATGAGCGGGCGCGCGAGGGTGTCGAACTCGGCACGGCGTGCCTTCTCTTCTGCCGCGGCCCAGCGAATGGGCATGGTATCGCCGTCGGCGTAGATGAACTCCTGCAGTGTCCAGTACAGCGGGTTTGTGCGCGTGTTGGTGCGCTCGAAGGCGCGCATCAAAAAGCTGTCAGATACCGAGGCGCCGCAGGCCAGCGTGCCGTCGCCGTCAACAAAAGCGTGATCGATAATCCAATGCATGCGCTCAAAGCTCGGCTTCATGCCAAAGTCGCTGCCCATGAGCTGTAGGCGCTCGACCGTCATCGGCGAGCCGTCGGGCAGCACGGGCTTTTGCTCCTCGAGGGTATCTGCCAGGGTCGCCACGCGCTCGACGTCGGCGGGGTAGCGGTCGTAATACTGCTGCGTCTTGGCTGCCATGCGTGGGAAGGTGTGCGCGTAGACCTCGCTGGCGCTCGCCGGCACGTGGGGGATTCCGCCGCAGGTAAAGCTCGCCGCCACGCCCTCGGGGAAGAGCGACAGGTAGCTCAGCGTCAAAAAACCGCCGTAGCTTTGGCCGAGCGTGACCCACGGCTTGCCTCCAAAGCCCACTAGGCGCAGGTACTCAAAATCGCGCACGATGGAGCTGGCGAGGTGGCGCTTGAGGTAGTCCGCCTGCGAGCGGGCCGCATTGGCGCCTGCTGCCTCGGCGCGATCGCCCAAGGCGGCAATCGTGCGCCCGTCCACGCAGCTGCTGCGTCCGGTGCCGCGCTGGTCGGGAAGGACCACGCGGAAGTGCTTGACGGCCTCCTCGATCCAGCCGTCGCTTGTGGGCGTCAGCGGACGCGGGCTCTCGCCGCCGGGGCCGCCCTGCAAAAACAGGAGCAGTGGCAGATCGTCGTTGATGCGGTCGGGCGCGCAAACCACGCGGTAGAAGAGCTTGATGCTCTCGGGCGCGCCGGCGATGGGTGCCGGCATAGCGCCGCGGCGCATGGTGCTGCCGACGGCCAGGAGCATCGGCTCCAGGCCGCGCCAGTCAAGGGGGACGTCGATGCTGTGGTCCTCGACGTAAAGGCCGGGGACGTGGTACGAAGTGATGAGGGCCATGTGAGACTTCCGTTCGTTGCGGTGTTTCGGGTTGACCAATTCTACCGCCGCGGGCGAGGCCATGCGCAAATCGGCTACCATGGTTGCAAACTTCTAGGAGAAAGGGCCGCCCATGTCGGTCGATATAGCCACGTATGTCCACGATCTTGCCGTTGCCGCCAAGGCGGCGTCGGCATCGCTTGCCACGGCGAGCGATGAGCAGCGTCAGGAGGCCGTGCGCGCCATGGCCGCGGCGCTGCGCGATGGCGCCGACTCCATCGTTGCCGCCAACGAGCTCGATATGTCCGCCGCGCGCGATGCGGGCACCTCGGCGGGGCTCCTCGATCGCCTGTTGCTGACGCCCGAGCGCGTCGAGGGCATGGCCGCCGGCCTGGAGAAGCTTGCCGAGCTGCCCGATCCTGTCGGCCGCGTGCTCGACCACCGCGTGCTTGCAAGCGGCGTGGACCTCACCCGCGTGAGCGTGCCGCTGGGCCTGGTCGCCATGGTCTATGAGGCGCGCCCCAACGTGACGGCCGATGCCGCGGGCATCTGCATCCGCACCGGCAACGCCTGCATTCTGCGCGGCGGTTCGCTGGCCTATCACTCGTGCGCCATGATTTCCGAGTTGCTGGCCGATGCGCTCGAGGCCAAGGGTTTCCCGCGCGAGGCTATCTCGATGATCGAGTCCACCGACCGCGAGGCCACCGGCGAGCTCATGAAGCTCCGCGGCATCGTCGATGTGCTCATTCCGCGTGGCGGTGCGGGCCTGATCCAGCGCTGCGTGCGCGAGTCGCTTGTGCCGGTGATCGAGACGGGCACGGGCAACTGCCATATCTACGTGCATGAATCCGCCGACTTTGACAAGGCGCTCAACATTATCGTCAATGCCAAGACCCAGCGCGTGGGCGTGTGCAATGCCGCCGAGTCGCTGCTGGTCGACCGTGCCGTTGCTGATCGCTTCCTGCCCGCAGTCGTTGCCGTGCTGCACGACCACGGCGTGCTGATTCACGGCGATGAGGCCACGTGTGCCGCATGCGCCGACGCCGGTCTTGCCGAGGGCGACGACTATGTTGCCGCGACTGAGGAGGATTGGGGCCGTGAGTACCTGGCACTCGAGATGAGCGTGAAGGTCGTGGCGAACGAGGACGAGGCCATCGCACACATCAACCGCTACGGCACCATGCACTCCGAAGCCATCGTTGCCGAGGACGCAGACGCTTGCGAGCGCTTCCTGGATGCGGTCGATGCCTCGGCCGTGTACGCCAACGCCAGCACGCGCTTCACCGACGGCGGCGAGTTTGGGCTGGGTGCCGAGATCGGCATCTCGACCCAAAAGCTCCACGCCCGCGGCCCCTTTGCCGCCGAGGCCCTCACCACCTACAAATACAAGCTCCGCGGCACCGGCCAGGTCCGCCCCTAACGACCGCGCAAGAAAAACCGCCACAAAGGTGCCTGTCCCCTTTGTGGCGGTTTTAGCTGGCGCGGGCGGTTAGGCCTGGAAGGTATCGCGATCGGGCGCGAAGGACTGCATGGCCGCGATGGTGCGGTCAAAGAGCTCGGGGAGCTCCCAGCCGAGCATCTCGGCGCCCTGCGAAATCACGTCGCGCGAGCAGCCGGCGGCAAAGCGCTTGTCCTTGAACTTCTTCTTGAGCGACTTGGTCGTAAAGTCCATAACGCTCTTGCTCGGGCGCATGATGACGGCGGCGCCGATCAGGCCGGTGAGCTCATCGCAGGCAAACAGGATCTTCTCCATCTGCAGCTCGGGTTTGGGCAGCGAGGTGTTGAAGTCCGACGTGTGCGTCTGGATGGCGCGAATGAGCTCGGGAGACGCACCTTCGCCCTTAAGAATCTCGGCAGCATAGATGGTGTGGTTCATGGGGTCGTCCTCATGCTCCTCCCAATCCAAGTCGTGCAGCAGGCCGACGATGCCCCAAAACTCCTCGTTCTCGGGGTCGAACTCGCGCGCAAAGTAGCGCATGATGCCCTCGACCGTCTCGCCATGGGTGATGTGGAACGGGTCTTTGTTGTGCTCGTTAAGCAGTTCAAACGCGCGGTCGCGGGTGATTCCGGCGGTAAGCGGCTCTGCCATAGGAGACTCCTTGTGCTCGTGGGTATCGATAAGAATGAATACTACTAGAACAAGAAAACCACCACAAAGGTGCCTGTCCCCTTTGTGGTGGTTTTTGGCGCGGATGGGTTAGTTGAGGGCGGCTTGGGCTAGGCGGGCTTCGGCGTCCTCCTCGGTGACGCCCAAGGCCACAGCGAACTCCTCGATGGAGCGGCGCTTGGCCTCCTTGAGTACGCGCATGTAGTAAGAGCTGGGCTTTTTATCGGCTTCCTCGGCCTGGCGAATACGGTGCATCATGGTTTTTGCCACGCGGACCGTCTCGGGCGCGCCCAGCTTGAGCTGCTGCTTAAAGTGCGTCTCCTCAAGTGAGCTGTTGCGCTCGGTAAAGGTGTCGCACTCCAGCTCGTCGTAGTGGCTCAGCAGGTGCTCGGCATCTTGCTGCGAGATAGCGGCGTGCAAACGGTCGGCCTGCGCCACGGGGTACATGAGGATCGTCTGCGCATGTCCCTGCTTGGTCTCGAGCAGCAGCATGGGCTGCGGCGTGTCGTCCCTAAAACCGACGACGGTGCAGACTCCCTGGCCCGGATGAATGACGTGTTGACCGATTGAGAACATGCTACCTCCAACTTATACGAATTTACGTATGACTAGAATAACACGCTGACGTGCGCAAACCCTTACTTTATGCACCTTGAATATCAACTTCATCCGAACACCTCCCATATTCATCCGTACATGTACGGA
>DAWDVX010000076.1:0-5132 GCA_052346145.1 Collinsella sp. | reverse complement strand
CCGTTGCCGCGCCCCGCAGTGCCCGCTTCCCCCGAGAACAATTATCAGTGCAGGTCAGAGCTGTGGCGTTTTGGGGCGTGCTTGACCTCCTGCAAAAAGCCTACTCACTTGGTTTTTCTGCTAGAAGACCGCCGCGAGGGAAGGCAGCTCCCTCGCGGCGGCTGACATTTGCCCAGATAAAACCTGCCAAAATAAACCTGTCTACTCTTTGAGCCAGAGCCGACACTAATTCAAATGGCGAAATCAAAGGGCGTTCTCTGCATGGAGGGCGCCCTTTTTTATCGCGGGATGTTTTGCGTGGCAGTCATGAGGCCCAGGCGGTTGCTGACGCCGAGCTTGCGATAGATGGCGTTGACATGCTTCTTGACGGTTGACTCGCTTATGAATAGCTCGTTTGCCATCTGTTTGTTCGTTTTGCCGTCGAGCATGAGCCGCATGACTTCGGCTTCGCGCGGTTGGATATTGTGTTCTGTAATGAAAGCATTTAGCTGGTTTGTGTCTTCTGTCTGGGTGAGTTTAATGCCCCGAGGATAGAGGTTGGCGAGCGCGAGGCTCGCGTGCCGAGCGACTTCGAGCAGGATTGCGAGCTCGGTGTCGGTGAAGTCTCCGGCCGTGCGTTCACGAAACAGGGTGATGCTTCCTAGCGGGCTGTCGTTGTGCGCGAGCGTGGCCGTACAGCCAAAGTAGACGCCCTGCGGTTCCATCCATTTGCGATAGATGGGCGTGGCATCGCGTCGCTCGACGTCGACGAGGTCGAGGTCGCGGTAGACGCCGACCTTATGTAAGTCAAAGCTCCATGTTGTATAGTCCATCGCGGCGTAGCGGTTGTAGTAGTCGCTCAGTGCGCGGTCGTCCATTCCGCTGCTTGCGGGGTGGACGTAGCGTGGGGCATCACTGCCCGCTGCCTCGATCAGGTCGAACATGGCGATCCGATGGGGCACGAGCCCTGTCGTTCCCTCGAGGGTCTCCTTTTGCAGCTTATCGACACCGTGTGATGCGTGGATTGCAAGCGCGAGCTCGTTGAGAGCAGTCCAGGTCGTACTGTCCAACTCAATAGTCTGCTGATTATTGCATGGGGGCATAGGGCATCCTTTCCATTGTGGAACCCAGTATGTCATGTTCTCGGCCTGAATAGAACTTTAGGTCAGCGAATGGTATACCGTCGGTCGCTGAAAGGGGCTCGAGGGACCATTGAGAACATCTCGGTGCGGCCGCATCATGGTCTCGTCAAGCAAAAGCACCGAGATTTAGGAGCTTGAAATGAAGACCATTTACGAGAGCGAGTCTACGCCAAAGAAGGACGGATTCTACATGCCCGGCGAGTACGAAGAGCAGGAGCGCACCTGGATTTTGTGGCCGCATCGCTCGGATGTGTGGCGCTGTGGTGCCAAGCCGGCGCAAAAGGTCTTTACCGAGATTATTAAGACCGTTGCACGTTTTCAGCCCATCACTGTGGGCGTCAACACTGAAGACTTCCCCGCGGTGTGTGAGATCTTCGACGGCGTTGAGAACGTGCGCGTTATCCACATGGAGTACAACGACAGCTGGATTCGCGACCCCGGCCCGGCGTTTCTTGTCAACGACAAGGGGGACGTGGCACTCTCGCACTTCCACTTTAATGCTTACGGCGGTTTCATTGACGGCCTGTATTTCCCGTGGGACAAGGACGCTTCCATTGGCCTGCAGGTGGCACAGCTCGAGCAGGTTAACCGCTATCGTCCCGAGGATTATATCCTCGAGGGTGGCTCGTTTAACTGCGACGGCCAGGGCACCGTGGTGACCACCGAGATGTGCCTGCTCAATGAGGACCGCAACCCCCAGTACACCAAGGAGCAGATCGAGGAGAAGCTTGCCGAGTACCTGGGCATCGAGAAGGTCATTTGGATCAAGGATGGCATCGACCCGTTTGAGACCAACGGGCACGTGGACGACGTCGCATGCTTTAGTGCGCCCGGCGAGGTCTGCTGCATGTGGACCGATGATCCCAACCATAAGTTCTACAAGGAGTGCCAAGAGGCGTATAAGACGCTTTCCGAGACGACGGATGCCCGTGGCCGCAAGCTCAAGATCCACAAGGTGATTATGCCTGCGACCTCGGTATATATGACCGAGGAGGAGGCCAGCACGATTGACCCCGTCGAGGGCGTGCTGCCGCGTACCCCCGAGGATGCTTTCGAGCCGAGCTACCTCAACTTCCTGCCCATCAACGGCGCAGTGCTTGTACCGCAGTTCGGCGATCCCAATGACGCCCAGGCGCTCAAGGATATCCAGGCTGCTTATCCGGACCGTGAAGTCATCGGTATCATGACTCGCGAGGTTATCTACGGCGGCGGCAACATCCACTGCATCACCCAGCAGCAGCCCAAGGCGCGCTGTAAATAGCAGTTCCATGGTGAACAGTGCTTGATTGTCCGCACGCGAAAGTCCGCCGACTTCAATGGTCGGCGGACTTTTTGTGTGGTGGTTTCAGCTGAACGGCGGGCCGTGCGGCTTGGGTGTGCGGGCACACAATCTGGGGAAACCAAACAGATTGGGGCCTTATATGATCGACTCGAAGGGAAACGTGCGACCCGAGGGCATGTTTAACAGGGCGTACCTGGCCCCCGAAGCCCAGCGCGCATACGATACGCTGCTCGAGTGCGTGCTCAACGGGCAGAAGGGTTGCGAGGCTTCGGCGCATGCGGGCATGGATACCATCAAGGCGCTCGTATAGCTTTACGCTTTCGGATGTGACACATAGGACTGCGTGCGCCGCTCCCGGCTATATTGCCCCCGAGGTGCTTCAACTCATGGAGATAGCCGGCATCAGCGATTTCGAGAGCTTGGCAGCGTCCACGAATGCCCCCGTGTTTACGCCACAGACGGATGACTTTGGACTCGCGGTCCATATCTTTAAGATGCTTAACCGCGGAATACACCCATACGCTTCTGGTGAGCTGGACTTGGACATATTTGACCTGGACGACGATGACATTCCGCCTGCACCATTGATAAACAGCTGCGTGTGTAATGGGCACAGCCCGTTTGTGGGGACGTTGGTCGGATACGTTGTCCCAAAGTACGCTCTTGAGCTCGATGATTTTAGCGGCACTATGGGCGAGGCACTCCGTCGATCGCTGTATGGCAGGGCGGAGGAGCGTCTTGACGCACGCACATGGGCGCGCCTGCTCGACCGCTATCTATCCGAGACAGTTGTGTGCAAGCGTGGCCATCTCCACCACTCGTTACAGCACGAATGCCCTTGCTGCCGAGGAGAGCGCGCCTTGTTGACTCGTCTTGGTTGATGGTTTGGGCCGTCTTGTAGAAAGCCCGTGAGGCGACATGCAAGTTAATCCTGCGTGTCGCCTCCGTACATATAGACGATAAATCCGTCGCCGGTGTCCTGGCTGTGATCCTCCAAGATGCGCTTCATGTTGAGGTGCTCGTAGAACTGCCAGTCGGAGTTGCAGTCGCTCATCAGGAAGAATTTGGTGCACCCGGCTTTGGCGAGTTCGGCGCGCGCAAGGTCGATGAGCGCACGGCCGAGCCCCTTGCCCTGCCATTCGGGCACGATGATGATCAGGTTGAGCTGGCCTTGGGCATATTCGTTGCCCGTGGCGGCAAAGCGGTCGGCTGTTGCCTTCTCGCGGCTATCGCCAAAGAGCGAGCCTTCGAGCTTGGCATCGGCGGTCTTTGCCATCTCGGTTGCCTGGACGAACATCTCGTTGTAGCAGGGCTCCCACGTGGGATTGGTGCGTGGTTTGCCGTCTTCGAAGATACCGATGCAGCAAGCGGCGATGATGCGGCCTTCAGCTTCGGCAACGAGCGCGATGGGGGAGCGCTGCAGCTGCATGGCGATGTTAAAGCGCGCACAGAAATCGGCGGCTTCGACGTCGCCTCGGTTGCGCAGCGTGTTGCACCACAGCTGGTTGTAGATGGCGGCGATGCCGGCCAGGTCATCGAGCGTGGCGGCACGCAGAGTTACGTTGTCAAGGCTCATGGGGGCTCCTTCCAAGTTGGGTCAGGCCACCCCTGAGTGTGACATGGACGCAGGACGGCCGCATCGACCATTCGGCAGGCGAGCCTCGAATCCTCGGGGACGGAGGGTCCTAAGAAGGAATGAGGGCGGATTTTCGGACACTTGCTCGATGAGAGTGGATAATCTCCCACTTTTAGCGCTGGTATAGGCCAAAAACGGGAGATTATCCACTCTCATTCTGGGTAGTCGTTGGGGACGTTCTTAAACGACCAGTCATTAAAGAACGTCCCCAATGACTACCCCAAGGAACATCCCAAACTGCCGGCAGAGACGATATGAGCAGGACATAAAAACATTGAGAGCCCCTGCTGCATGAAAGACCGCGGATTAGGCCGACAATGGTGAGTGTCTAATCCAACCGCGGCGGCCGCGCCGCATTCATGGAAGGGGCTCCCATGCTCGATACTACCACCTTCGTCGGCCTCGACGTCCACGCCCGCTCGATAAAGGCAGTCTCCCTCGACGTCATGACCGGGGAGGTGCGCTGCGCGACCTTCGGCTACGACGCCGGGGCAGTCGCGGAGTGGGTGCGGTCCGTGGACCCCAGGGCCAGGTGCGTGTACGAGTCCGGGGTCACGGGCTTCGACCTGCAGAAGAGGCTTTCCGGCCTGGGGGTCGACTGCGTGGTCGGCGCCGTCTCGAAGATGATCAAGCCCAGCGCGGACAGGCGCAGGAAGAACGACCGCAACGACGCCGAGTTCCTCGCCCGCATGCTGTCGGTCGGCAACGTGGTCGAGGTGTGGGTCCCCGACGACGAGTGCGAGGCCGCCCGCGACCTGACCAGGGCGCTCGAGGACGCGAGGGACGACCTCTCGCGCTCGAAGCAGCGGCTCTCCAAGTTCCTGCTCAGGCACGGGCTCGTCTTCGACGAGAGGACGCCCACCGGCCGCAGGAAGGGCAACTGGACCCGGGCGCACTGGTCCTGGATCGAGTCGATTAGGTTCGCGGAGGGGGCCGACAACGACGTGCTCGCCTACTACGTCGACGCGGTCAGGCGGGCGGCGGAGGAGAAGGCGAGGCTCGAGGGGCTCGTCGAGGCCGAGGCCCGCAAGCCCAGGTGTGTTAGCGCTACTGTAAAAACAACCAATTTCGCCATCGCACCTTAGCCGATTCC
>DAWDVX010000075.1:4375-5375 GCA_052346145.1 Collinsella sp. | reverse complement strand
AAATGGCGCGAAGCACGCGGTTGACAAAACTATAGAGACACGTCCCAAATTGACTGCCAAATTGGCTGCTCGGGGAGTCGCATTCGAGCTCGGTTGTTCTCTTAGCCACTCGATATCCTTCGGAGCAATAATAGTGAAAAACTTGCTTAAGTGTTAATCAAGCTACACACAATCTTGCTCTCTAATTAATCAAGAATCAGTATAATTTTGATTAGCTAGAGAGCAAGATTGGAGAATCATGGCATTCAACGACTTGATCGCCCAGAAAATAAAGGACTTTGAACAGCAGGGGGTTCCGCAGGTCTTTGAGCGAGACCTTGATCTGGGAAACCCACAGGAGCCAAAGCGCGACAACATCGTAAATGTGGTTGTGGGGGCCCGCCGTTGTGGAAAGACGTATCGCCTGTATCAGGAGATGCAGCGGCTTCAGGGCCGGGGCGTCGAGCTTGACCGGATGCTTTACTTTAATTTTGAGGACGAGCGCTTGCGCCCGTATGAGCCATCGCTGCTGGCGGACGTGCTCGACACGTTCTATGCGCTGTATCCTGCTGCTCGAACCGAGGGCGCTTACATTTTCTTTGACGAGATCCAGGAAATTCCCGAATGGGGTGCGTTTCTGCGGCGTGTAGTCGATACGGAGAAAGCGACCGTCTATGTGACGGGATCTTCTTCCAAGATGCTGTCCTCAGAGCTTAAGAGCGAGTTCAGGGGTCGTTCTCTTATACGGGAGCTTTTTCCGTTGAGTTTTTCGGAATACGTTCGGTATAAGACGGGGAGCGTTTTCGAGCCAGATGCGACCTTTTCCCCAAGCGATGCAGCGCTGCTTCGACATCATCTGATCGGATATCTTGAACGAGGGGGATTCATCGCGACGCTTGAGCAGACGCCCGCAGACGCGATTCAGCTGCTACAGGAATATGCTTCGCGAACGGTCGCTATGGACGTCATTGAGCGTTACGACGTCAAGAACCCTCGCCTGGCATCGCTGTTCTTGACGCGG
>DAWDVX010000075.1:0-4365 GCA_052346145.1 Collinsella sp. | reverse complement strand
CGGTGTATGGCATCTTCGGGACGAGAGCTGTCAGTGAACAAAGTGTACAACGAGTTCAAGAGCAGACAGATACCCGTCAGTCGTAATTCGCTCAGCGATTTACTTGAGTATTATGAGGATGCCTACCTGTTATTTTCTGTGCCGGAGTTCACGCGTTCATTGGCAAATAACATGCGGTCTGCGTCTAAGGTCTACGCTGTCGACCCTGCGATGTTTGGAGCATTCTCTCCCGCATCAGCATTGGACCAGGGCCAGAGGCTCGAGACCGCAGTGTTCAATGCGCTAAGAAGAAGGACTCCCGCGGTGAGGACCGGCTCGGTCTGCCGCCTGCTGATCAAAGAGAAGAGCAAAAGCCATGAGGTGGACTTTGTGGCTGGGGACGCACTTCTCATGCGGGCTTATAGCCTGATTCAGGTGAGTGTGGATATGGCAAGTGAGAAAACGCGCGAGCGCGAAATTGCCGCGCTTGATGCCTCGATGGCCCAGTTCGATCTTGGCGAGTCGGCAATCGTTACCATGGATGAGCAGGCCGATATTCCATGCGAGCACGGTGCGGTACACGTTGTGCCCGCATGGAAGTGGCTCCTTGCCTAATCATCTACGGATCTGTGGGGCCAGGACCTCCTGGCCCCTTTATCACGGTTGGGGAGCACCATGATGCGCCCGGCTAGTCCTGGGCTTTGATGCTCGGCAGCAGGATCTGCGCGAGGTAGTCGGTCTCGAGTTTGGTCGCGGCGTCGGCTTTGCCGTCTTTGCCGACCAGTACGTTCTTGATCTGGCTATAGGCGTAGCGGTTGCCGGTCGTAAGCTCGACAAGCTCAATGGCCGTGTCCATGGGGTAGGTTGACACGGGGTTCTGCGTGCGTCCGTTGATGGTCTGGGGCACCACGTACGGATAGACGGGGCCGCTGGCGTAGACGGTATAACCGTTGCCTAGATTGGCCGCGCCCAAAACCGTATCGCCCTCATCGGGCGTAAAGCTCTCGCCCTCGCGCACCGCGACGAGCGTCACAATCGGCGTATCGCTGTCGCCGGCAAGATAGATGCATAGCGTGCTGCCATTTTGCCAAGTCTCGACCTTGCCGTACCACTCGACGGGGATATCGAGCTGGTAGAGGTCGGTTGCCTTGTGACGGGCGTCGGCATCATGGGCCGCCTGTGCCTTTTGCGCGCTCACGGCATTGACGGCGGCGTCGCGCCGCGCGGTTGCCGCCTGCTGGAGCACCTTGGCGGTGGCGGCGGAGCTCGCGCCGCCTTCCTCGGCATACTTGGCGGCGGCATCGATTTGGTCGTCAGTCACCGTGTCGGCCGAAGGCACCTTAAGCTTAAAGGTGGCCTGGGCACTCAAATCCTGCCCATCGCTCTTAATGGTGACCTGCGCCTTGGTGGTCGGCACGGTATAGACGGTGCCGTCGGACGCGATGGGGGAGGCGGCAATGG
This sequence comes from Collinsella sp., assembly GCA_052346145.1. Classification (GTDB taxonomy): domain Bacteria; phylum Actinomycetota; class Coriobacteriia; order Coriobacteriales; family Coriobacteriaceae; genus Collinsella. Next base: position 2,925 of record DAWDVX010000075.1, on the reverse strand, counting down.
AGAGCGTGTAGTCACCGGGTAGCAGTTTGATGCCACGGCCGTGCTCGTCAACATAGAGTGTTTCGCTCACGGAAGAACCGTCGGAATCCTGCCCGCTCACCTGCACGGGAATCTTGGAGCCGGCGGAACAGTCGAGCCCCGCGGCGTGTACGCCAATCTGCACCGACATCATCGTGTGGGCATTGGCGGCGGTGATGGCAGCCTGCTCTTGCCGGTATCCGTTCCAGGCTGCGTAGCCTGCGCCGCCGGCGACGAGCGCGACGGCCACAACGCCGGCAACCATCAGGTTGCGGCGCTTGGGCGACATCTTGCGATGACGAACCTCGGCTTCGCGTGCCGAAGGAACGGACGGTAGGGGAATATCGCCCATGGCGATGGTCTCGTCCACGGCAGGCGCGGAGCCCAGGCCGGGAAGCTCGCGGGTCAGCGAATCTTCGGCCGGCAAGCTGTCGAGCAAGATGGTTTCCTCGCTCGTGTCGGATTCGGGCCGGTCGTCGGCCTCGCATTCGGATTCCTCGTGCCCCGCCTCGTCTTCGGTGGGCGCGGTGCCATCGTCTTTTGCATCCTGATCATCGGGCTGCGCCTCGATTTCCGGCTTATCCCGCACATCAACGCTCGAATCGTCAAACGCAATCTCGGCCAGCGCGATCTGGTCTAGGCTCTCCAGGGCCTCGGCACACGCTTCTGCATCTTGGGCCGCATCCTCTTGGCCCATCGTCTCATCTTTCATATATCCCCCAAGCTCAATATCGGCTCAACACTGTACCCAAAAATGGAGCCATATAAAGCGCGTATGAAATATAAGATTTGATTTAACCTGAGCGCATCGTTCGGCCGCATCCTCGCGGCAGCAAAAGGCCCCCGGAACGCGAACGAATCACATTCCGGGGGCTCTGCAATGCGTTTAGTTGCGCGGAGCCGGCTATGCTGCTTCGCGCTCAAGCGATGTCTGCGCCAGGCACGTTACTCGGCGTGCGCGTAATCAACCTTGGCGCGGCGAGCGGTGGCCTTCTCCCAGTCGCTGGTGCCCTCAAAGACATCCTGCTTGTAGGGATTGCGGCCGAACTTCTTGGCGCGGTAGGCGATGTAGATGATCGCGGCGACGTTGGCGATCAGCGCAGCGATCGAGACCGCGGTAGCGGCGCCGGGGTCGAGCGTGGAGTGGGTTACAAAGATGGACTCCTCCTGGAAGTACGGGAACACCTGGGCAAACATGCACCAAATGGCCAGCGTAAAGGCGCGGTTCTGGATCCAGCCGCCCTTGTTCCAGATAAAAGCGGCGACGGTGGGCGCCAGCAGCAGCGCAAAGCCGCAGAACCAGGAGTGGGTGGGCAGGCAGTTGTAGGTGTAGCAGAAGTTCCAGATATCGTAGGCGATGATGTAGACCCAGGTCATGTCGGGCCACAGCATATCGGTCTTGTCCTCGGAGGCGTAGACGCTCCACCAACCGGTCATGCAGAAGATGTTGATGAGACCGGCGATGCCGTTGAACACGTTGTTCCAGCCGGCCAGCTGCGTAGCACCTTCGGAGGTGACCCAAGTGGACTGGCCCAGGACAAAGAAGTGATAGGCGCTCTCGAAGTCGGACACGACGGCGATCAAGATGTTGATGGCGACGATCACAAACGGCCACGCGCGGAACCAATGCGCCTTGCCGATCTTGCCCCACTGATACTTAATGGCGATGAAGCCCCAGCAACCGGCCAGCGCAGCGTATACCTTGGCGTAGTGGAACCAGCTGTTCTGGTACACATGGGTGGGGTTGGTGAGCGCCCACTCGGCACCCTGCGAAACGCCCACGGCGATAGCGACGCAGTAGATGGTCATGGCCAGCGGAGCCACGCCAAAGATGATTGCCGCGCCCAGCTTGGTGCGGCGGCCGACCTCGTTGAGCACGATCAGGCCAATAAAGACCATGGCCCAGCCGGCCCAGTGGATAAGGGTATCGCTACCCCAAACATCGAACAGCATGCTGCTCTCCTTTCACACGCCCGCGGCCCCTCTTCTGATCGCGGGCAGTTTGGCCAAATGTCGTCAGTTCTGGGGCATGCGCTCCGGATACTTGGCGGTATAGCCCTCGATGTGGAGTGTCGAGGCGATGATTTCCTTGACCGTCTCGTCGGGCACATCGGGGTGCGTGCGGATATACATCAACAACCCCATGATGAGGGTGTAGAACGTTTCGTAGACATGGTCGATGCGCAGCTCGTGATGGGCGACAAAGTCCACCACGGTGGTGTCGCAGATGTACTGAGCCACGCGCTGAACCACGTTGTGCAGAAAGCCGCCGTAGAGTGCGCCGCTGTTGGAGGTCAGAGTGTGCGGCAGTTCGTGGCCGCTGGCGACCAGGCGCTTAAAGAGCGGGGCGACGGTGTCGAGCGCGCCCTCAATATCACCGACGGTGCGGTTGGCATTCCACTGCTCGAGCTCGGAGATAAAACCGTCAATTGCCTCGTCCATGACGGCGGTGACGGCGGCGTCCATGTCGGCGAAGTAGTGGTAGAACAGCGAGCGCGTGCAGCCGGCTCGCTTGGTCACGGCCGATACCGATAGGTGGGACACGCCCAGCTCGGAGCTTACGGTGCGCACGGCGGTGAGGATCTCGCGACGGCGTTCGTCGCCCGTCAAGCGCTTTGCCGCGCTGTCGGATGCGGGGACGGCATTGACCGCAGAGGTATCTGCTGTGTTGTTGCCCATGCGTTTGCCGCCTTTCATCCGTTTGAGCCTGACCGTTCGCCTAACAGTCTTGAATATTGTTGACGGTTCGTCAATACTGTTTTTGACACAATGTCAACAATAACGGGTGAACGGCGTGGGGGCATGTCGAGCCCGTAAAAAGAGGGGCGCTGCGTGCCTGCCAGGCTGCGGCAAGAGACGATATGAGCAGGACATAAAAACATTGAGAGCCCCTGCTGCATGAAAGAC
>DAWDVX010000074.1:0-5560 GCA_052346145.1 Collinsella sp. | reverse complement strand
CGGAGGGGCGCCGTGGGCGGGAATCGCGCACTCCATATTTTGTTCACAAATGAATAGGTCCCTCAGTCGCATCACTGAGGTTAAAACTGAAGCATTGGCTTCTGATATTGGCGATGACCAGCTGTTTTATGTGTATTGAGACATCGGTCATCTCTGGAGCGCTACTTTACTCCAAAGGCATCAGCTATTTGTTTCCCATCGGTAAAAGGCGGGTTTTGTTCGCCAAGCGTTCTTATATATAGATAGATACGGGTTCGAACCCATGAAAGGGCGACAAAAAAGACGGCCAACCGAAGTTGACCGTCTCAACAATCTTTGGGTGGGCCGTCAGGGGTTCGAACCCTGGACCTTGGGATTAAAAGTCCCCTGCTCTGCCAGCTGAGCTAACGGCCCGCGGGTGGCATTGTACCACGGTCTAGGACTATTCCCAACTCCATTGGCCGTTCTGGAAAATCACAACTTCACGTCCATCAGGCGTAATGCCCGTAATATCGATGTCGTCCGTGCCGATCATAAAATCGACGTGCGTGCTCGAGACGTTAACACCATGCTCCAGGAGCTCCTCCTTGGACATGTCGTACCCACCCTCGATGCATTCGGGGAAACCGACACCTAGCGCGAGATGGCAGCTAGCGTTCTCGTCATAGAGCGTATCGTAGAACAGAACACCACTTTCGCGGATCGGCGTGTTCTTGGAAATGAGCGCGACCTCGCCCAGATGAGCGGCACCTTCATCGGTGTCAATAATGCTCGCAAGCGTCGCCTTGCCCACACGGGCATCGTAGTCCACTACGCGGCCGGCCTTGAACTTAATCCAAAAATCGTCAACCTTGTTACCGTGGTGAATGAGCGGCATAGCCGAATACACGATACCGTCGGCACGCATACGATCAGGCGAGGTGAAGACCTCCTCGGTGGGGATGTTGGGGAAGAAGGGGTGTCCATCGGGCGTCTTACCCTTGCCGCCGGCCCACTCGTGACCCTTCGTCATGCCAATCGTCAGATCGGTTCCATTTGCCGCGGTGTAATGTAGGCGGTCAAAACGATTGTCGTTCAGGAAACGCAGGTTCTTTTCGAATGCCGCGTCATGAAGCTCCCAGTCGCTCTCCGGGTCCTGGCCATCGGCACGAGCGGTGTGCAGAATCGCATTCCACAGCTTATAGATTGCAACCTCATCGGCGTCTCCCGGGAACACCTCGCGCGCCCAAGCCACGACCGGAGCGCCGGCGATGCACCACGGATTGATGTTGTAATCCAGTCCACGGCGGAAAACTTTGCACTGCGTGTTCTTTGCCTTAGAAGCTGCAGCGGGCTTAGCGGGATCGATGCCCTTAAGGGCGGCGGGGTCCGCACCCTCGATAAAGATAAAGCAGGCACCGTCCTGGGCCAGGGAATCCAGCTGCAGGCGCTTCCACTCGGGCGTCTGCTCAAAATAGCTTTTCTCGACATGCTCGTACGTGAGCCTCGTCACGGCATCATCGGCCCAGATGACCGTCACGTGGCCGGCGCCGGCAGCATAGGCCTCCGCGACCACCACGCGCGCAAACGGCACGCACTCAACCGGAGACTGAACGACGACTTCCTGGCCGGGCTTAACGTTTACGCCCTTGCGGACAACCAGGCGCGCATAGTTTTTAATCTTGGGCTCCAGGGACTTCATACCCTCCAGGGCCTCTTCGACCGTCAGGGCAGCTCGAATCATGTGCCACTCCATCTATCTATAGAACAGTAAAAAGGCGCGCCGCAAAAACGACGCGCCTTATATCTTAGCGATAAGTATGTATGCAAACGCTACTTCTTCTTGGAGTCCTTCTTGTCCTCCTCGGCAGCTGCGCGCTCGATAAGAGCGTTGAGCTTGTTCTCGGACATGCCCTCGGCCTGCGCGCGGTACATGTTGCGCAAGGGACGAATACGAGCGAAGTCGTAGATAAAGTCACCCAGGATGATGACATAGGACAAAACGATGCCGACCATCTGGACAGGGCTGGACACCATGCCAGCGGGAGCGAAGTACAGCGAGGCCCAAATTGCCACGACGAGTACCATGCCGATGGCGAGCACAATCCACCAGATGCGACGGCGCTTGGTGTAGTCCTCGTCCTGCTTGAGGAGGATATTCGACACCGTATAGATGCGGTCCTCCTTGGCGCGCTGCTTAGCCTTGCGGGCGCGCTTCTCCTCTTTAGAGAGGCCCTCGAGGTTCTCGCCCTTCTCGAGCTCTTTGCGGCGTGCCTTAGACGAAGCCGGCACGACGCGAACGGAGCTCGCTGCTTGGCGGGCGGGCTTAGCAGATGCGGCAGACTTGCGCGCAACCCCGGTAACTTCGTGGGATTGCGTGCGCTTGTTCGTGGCGCTACGGGTACTCACTTATGCGTTCTCCTTCATGCTTGTGAACTGGGAGCCCGTGATGATCTGGAAGGCCTCGCGATAGCGCTCGGACGTGCCATCGATGACCTCGGCGGGCAGGTGCGGGGTCTTCCCCGTCATATCCCAGTTGGCCTTGAGCCAATTGCGGACGAATTGCTTGTCGTAGCTAGGCTGGATCTTGCCCTCCTCGTAGCTGGCAGCAGGCCAGAAACGGCTGGAGTCGGGCGTGAGGCACTCGTCGATCAGCGTGACCTTGCCATCGATGACACCAAACTCGAACTTGGTGTCGGCAATGATGATGCCACGGGTCGCGGCGTACTCGGCAGCGGCCTTGTAGATCTTGAGGGAAAGGTCACGAATCTGCGTGGCGATGTCCTCGCCCACGATCTCGCAGCAACGCTCGAACGAGATGTTCTCGTCGTGGTCACCGATCTCGGCCTTCGTGGACGGCGTGAACAACGGCTCGGGAAGCTTGGAAGCCTCGGTCAGGCCCTCAGGCAGCTGGATGCCGCAGACGGTGCCGTTCTCGTCGTAGGTCTTCTTGCCCGAACCGGTCAGATAGCCGCGGACGATACACTCGATAGGAATCGTCTGGGCCTTCTTAACCAGCATGGCGCGGCCAGCGAGGTAGTCACGATACTCAGCAAACTCCTCGGGGAAATCCGCCGGGTCGATGGAAACGAGATGGTTGGGGACGATGTCGGCAAACTTATCGAACCAGAATGCCGAGATGCGATTGAGCACCTCTCCCTTAAACGGAATCTCGTCGGGAAGAATGAAGTCGAACGCAGAAATGCGGTCGGTGGCGACCATCAGCAGGTTTTCACCGGCATCGTAAATATCACGAACCTTGCCACGGGAATCCGGACGACGCTCCATCGTTGTCACGTGAGTCACTCCTTACCTAAATACGACAGAAATGCGGGTTCTTTCCCGCATGTTTTCGCAAACTCGGAGCGGCAGGGACGCGGCCCCTCCTTCACCGAATAGCGAAAAGCTAGTGCTCCATTGTAGTAGATGCCGCGTCCGCCGTGTGCTCGCGGGGCAGATGAATTGTAAAAGTCGTACCCTTTCCAAGCTCCGAATCCACGGATATGTAGCCATGGTGACGCTCGACGATCTGCTTGGTCACGGCGAGGCCGACGCCCAGGCCGCCAGCTTCGCGGGCGCGGCTGGCATCGGCGCGCCAAAACCGCCCGAAGATGCGCGACAGATCGTCCTTGGCAATACCGATGCCGGTATCAGAAACGGCAATGCTGACGTGCTTGCGGTCACTGAGCACCGACACCACGACCCAACCGCCCTCGGGGGTGTAGCGCATGGCGTTGCTCATGAGGTTGATAACACATTGCGTGATCATGTCGGGATCGGCCTCGACGACATCGTCGTGCCCTTGGGTTTCATCTGCAAAGCGAAGACGAAGGTCACGGTCGGCAAACAGACGCTCCTGGCCGTTCACAATCGATCGCACGAACGGAACCATGTCCACCGGTTCTAGATTGAGCGGAGCCGTGCTGTTTTCCATACGCGATAGGTCGAGCATCTGCTGCACCAGACGAGCCAGGCGACGCGTCTCGGAAGCAACGGTCTCCAAATGCTCATCGTCGGTGGGATACACGCCATCCTGCATGGCCTCGACCGTTGCGAGCATGGCCATAAGCGGCGTGCGAAGCTCGTGTGCAACGTCTGAGGTCAGGCGCTTCTCGTGTTTCATATCCTTCTCGAGAGAAGTGGCCATCTCATCGAAGGTCTCACCCAGCTGATCGATCTCGTCATCACCGCGCAGCCCCGTGCGAGCCGACAGGTCGCCGTCACGGATTTGCTTTGCGGTACTGGTGATGCGATGAATCGGTTTGGTGAGCATGCGCGACACGAGCGATCCGATAACGACCGAAATGCAGATTGCAACAACCGCGGCGAGGGCCATGGCGTTAAAGGTCTTCTCCCTAAACGCAGAGTCCGCCTTGGTGAGCAGAGCGTCGGAGCCGATGGCCCACAGCTTTACCTGTCCGACATGCTCGCCGGAAGACGTTACAATCTCGACGTTAGCAACGCTATCGGAGTCGGTTGGAGCAGACGAGACCGGGCTATGCGATGCCCTCTTGCCGCTCGTGTCGTCGGTCGTAGCCTGGTTTTCGCGTACATCGGCGGTGGCGCTTGCCGAGGGCCAGGAATCGTCATAAACGATCACACCCTTTTTATTGACGACCTGCATGCCCAGATCGTCGGAAACCAAACTCGACGTTGCGACCGTGCGCAGTTCTCCCGCGGTCCAAGAGCCGTTTTCCTCATATGAGGTCGCCAACTTCTCGGCAGCGGAATTTGCGATTTCGACGATATTGGAGCGTGTGTAATCCGAAAAGACCGTGCCCCACACAACAGAGACAACGCCCACCAGCACCAATACCGTCATGAGCGATGTCAGAGCAAAAGCAAGTGCCATGCGCGAGGGATAGCTCATCGTTGGCCGTGAATCGGAACGAGGCGTGTTCCAACTAGCCTTGGAACCCGCCTCGCTCTCCTGCTTGTGCTTTTGTCCGATTTCAAAGCGCGCAGGTGTCATATGTGATTTCCCTATTTCTCGTCCGACTTATCGGTCTTGGCCGGAGCCTCGAAGCGATAGCCGACACCATGGACGGTGTAGAGCCACTTGGGCTTCTTGGGATCATCGCCCAGCTTGGCGCGAAGATTCTTCACGTGGCTATCGATGGTGCGCTCATAGCCCTCAAAGTCATACCCGAGCACTTTCTCGACCAGCTCCATGCGGTTATACACACGGCCGGGATGGCGGGCAAGCGTGGTGAGCAGCTTGAACTCGGAAGCCGTCAGATCGACTTCCTTGCCCTCGACCAAGATCTTGTGGCCCGAGATATCGATGACCAGATCGCCGAAGTCGAGCACCTCGACGGCGGGCTCGTCGGTCTGATGGGCACGGCGGAACAGAGCACGAACGCGGGCGACGAGCTCGCGCGGCGAGAACGGCTTAATCAGATAGTCATCGGCGCCGAGCTCAAGACCGATAATACGGTCCTCGATCTCGCCCTTAGCCGTCAGCATGATGATGGGGACATCCGAGGTATCGCGAATGGTGCGGCAAACGCGCTCGCCGGGAATCTTGGGGAGCATAAGGTCGAGCACGACCAGGTCGAACTGATGCTTCTCGAACTCCTCGATCGCGGACTGACCGTCGCCG
>DAWDVX010000073.1:2249-5649 GCA_052346145.1 Collinsella sp. | reverse complement strand
CATGCGCTCGAGGGTCACCTCGCAGTACGCACCGGCCTCGGCGGCAGCAGCGGCGACCTTCTTCATCCTGACGGCGGGACCGCAGCTGGCGACGTAGTCGTAGCCGCCCTCGCCGAGCAGCTCGGCGGCAGGATCGGTGCAAAAACCGTGCGTGCCGAGCGAGCCGTCGTCGGTGCAAACGTTGACCGTGGCGCCCAGCGCGCGGAACTCATCGATGCCCACGGCCTTGGAAGCGGTGCCAAAACCCAGGCACACGTCGACGGCCACACCCTGCTCGGCAAGCTTGCCGGCAAGGCACAGCACAGGCGGAACACCGATGCCGCCCGCCACGAGCAGCGCCTTCCTGGTGCCCTCGGGAACAAGCCAGCCGCGGCCGCCAGGGCCCAACAGGTTAGAGGTGGAGCCGGGGCCCATCTGGGACAAACGACGGGTATCGTCGCCCACGACGGCGTACCACAGCTCGACGGTGCCGGCCTCGGCGTCGGCGCGGTAGTAGCTCAGGGGCACGCGAAGCAGCGAGGACGCATCACCGGGTACGGCGATGTTCACAAACTGACCGGGCTTGAGCGCACTTGCAAGCTTGGGGGCCGAGATGACGAGCGAGAAGACGCCGTCGGCAATCTCCCGGTTCGAGACGACCTCGAAGTCGTGCATGCGTGCAGTGGAAGGTGTGGGCATAAACGCTCCAATCCCCCATGCGGTTGCATGGTCCAAACGAATAGAAAGCGCGGCACCGCAAGGGCGCCGCGCACAAAAGCGATAAGGCTATGCTAGCAGATGCAGCCGTCGGCAAGCGTCTGTTTACCGCCGACAAATACATCGGTGGCACGACCGGTGAGCGTGCGGCCGGCAAAACCGGAGTTCTCGGCGCGCGACTCGTAACCGTCCTCGCCAACCGTCCAGGTTGCGGAGGGGTCGAACACGGTCAGGTCGGCAACGGATCCCGCCTTGACCTGAACCTGGTCGAGACCCAGGATCTCACGCGGTTTGATGGCCATGAGCTCGACCATGCGGCCCATGCTCATCTTGCCCGTGTTGACCAGCTCGGTGAGCACGAGCGACAGCGAGGTCTCGAGGCCGATCATGCCAAAGGGTGCGAGCTCGAACTCGCGGGCCTTCTCCCACGGGGTGTGCGGAGCGTGATCGGTAACGATCACGTCGACGGTACCGTCGATGACGCCCTGACGAATGGCTTCGGCGTCCTCGTCGGTGCGCAGCGGCGGATTGACCTTGAGCGAGGTGTTGTAGGTCTCGTCCAGGTCGTTCTCGGTCAGGAACATGTGGTGCGGGGTGGCCTCGCAGGTAACCTGAACGCCAGCGGCCTTACCGGCACGCACGATCTCCAGACCATGGGCGGTGGAGATGTGCTGGATGTGCAGCTTGGCGCCGGTCAGCTTGGCGATCTCGATGTCGCGGGCGATCTGGAGCTCCTCGCCGGCAGCCGGCCAACCCTCGAGGGCCAGACGGGTCGAGACCTTGCCCTCGTTGATCTGGCCATGGCCGACCAGGTCCTCGTCCTGGCAGTGGCTCATGAAGACCTTGCCGAACATCTTGCCGTAGTCCATGCAGCGACGGAGCATGCCCGCGCCCTGCACGCCGCGACCGTCATCGGTGAAGGCGACGGCGCCGTGGGCGACCATATCGCCCATCTCGGACATGGCCTCGCCCTTAAGACCGCGGGTCATGGCGCCCGACGGATAGACGCGGCAGTGGCCGACCTCGGCAGCGCGGGACTTGACGAACTCAACGACAGTGCCGTTATCGGTGACGGGATCGGTGTTGGGCATGGCGCACACGCCGGTAAAGCCGCCCTTGGCAGCTGCGCGGGTGCCGCTCTCGATGTCCTCTTTGACCTCGTAGCCGGGCTCGCGAAGGTGAACGTGCATGTCCACCAGGCCGGGGACGAGGTACTTGCCGGAAAGGTCGCGGACCTCGGCCCCCTCGACGGCGAGATTCTCGCCGACCTCGGCGATCTTGTCGCCGTCAATCAGGACGTCAACGACACCGTCAAGCTCGACGGACGGGTCGACGACGTGGGCATTCTTAAGAAGCAAGGCCATTATCGGCACCTCCAAGCAGCAGATACAGGATAGCCATACGCACGCAGATACCGGCGTAGACCTGCTCCAGGATGACGGAGCGTTGCGGGTGGTCGGCCATATAGGAGTCGAACTCGACGCCGCGGTTGATGGGGCCCGGGTGGCAGATGATCGCGTCGGGCTTCATGAGCTTCTCGCGGTCCTTGGTCAGGCCGAAGAGCTTGTGGTACTCGCGAATGGTCGGGAACGGGGCACCCTCGAGGCGCTCCTGTTGCACGCGCAGCATGTAGACGACGTCCAGCTCGGGCAGGACGGAATCGAGGTCGCTCGTCACGTGGTCGCAGCCCAGGACCTCGGGCGACGGCGGCAGCAGCGTGCCGGGGGCGACGGCGTAGGTCTCACAGCCCATGATCTTAAGGGCGGGGATCAGCGAGCCGCAAACGCGGGAGTGGGCGATATCGCCGACGACGGCGACCTTCAGACCGTGGAAGTCACCCTTGTGCTCCCAGATGGTGTACAGGTCGAGCAGGGCCTGCGTAGGATGGTTGTGCTTGCCGTCACCGGCGCAGATGACGCTTGCGGGCGAGTTCTGCGTGACGATGTAGGGAGCGCCGGCGTGCTTGTCGCGCACGACAATGCAGTCGATCTTATAAGCGTTGAGGGTCTCAACGGTGTCGACGAGGCTCTCGCCCTTGACCGTGGAGGTCGAGGAGCCGCCAAAGTTAAGACTGTCGGCCGAAAGACGCTTCTCGGCGAGCTCGAAAGAGCTGCGGGTGCGCGTCGAGGGCTCGTTGAACATGTTGACGATGGTCTTGCCCTTGAGCGTGGGGACCTTCTTGATGGCACGCTCGTTGACCTCGGAGAACGCCTTGGCGGTCTCGAGGATGAGCTTGATATCCTCTTCGGAGTACTCGGTAATGTCGATCAGGTGCTTATGGTTGAACGCCACGGTACTACTCACCTCCCAGCGGCGCGGAGCCCACGTGGGAACCCGGCGCGACGTCATTAATCTCGACAGCGGTGTGGCCGTCGACTTCCTTCATATATAGGTGCACGTTCTCCTCATGCGACGAGGGAACGTTCTTGCCGACAAAGTCCGGCGAGATGGGGAGCTCGCGGTGGCCGCGGTCAACGAGGACTGCCAGCTCAATGCGGCTCGGACGGCCCAGGTCCATGACGGCGTCGAGAGCGGCGCGGATGGTACGGCCCGTATACAGGATGTCGTCCACCAGCACGACGCGCTTGCCGTCGACGCTGAAGGGAATGTTGGTAGCGTGGATCGCGGGAGCGAAATTGGTCGCGTAGTCATCGCGGTAGAAGCTGATGTCGAGGCTGCCGAGCGGAACGTCGACGCCCTCGAT
>DAWDVX010000073.1:1489-2239 GCA_052346145.1 Collinsella sp. | reverse complement strand
TCCTCGGCGAGCTTCTTTGCCAGAAGGTCGCCGCGCGTGACGATGCCGACCAGAGCGAGGTCTTCACAGCCCTCGTTGCGCTCGAGAATCTCGTGCGCGATGCGGGTCATCGCTCGATTGACGGCGGTCTCGTCCATGATGACCGCCTTGGGGGAAGTCGTGCCCATCGATCTCCTTCCTCACATGTCTTGACTGCTGACACAGTCAAAAAAATAGATGCCCGACCGCTTAAAGCGGACCAGACACCCACAGGAAGGGCTGCTCTTTGGCAGCTATGTAATTCCATGTGGGTATCTCGTACCCCTTTAATGGTCATGGGATAGTGTAGCCAACCTCGAGCTTAATTGCGAGCATTAATACAGAGCAATCCGTAAACGGAGCCCAATGCTCAATAAACCTATATATATTTGTGGGACGAGCTTGAAAACGCACGCACGAGCTGGCATAATCCCCTCTGCTGCACGCAAATCGGATCTACGTCCAGGGCCGTGGCGTGAGCACTATCGCCAAAAGAGGAATATCTCTGTGTAGATTACGCACAGGGAGCTGCTTCTGTGCTATAGTTCAGGCTTGTTTGTTAACGCGACATGTTCGTTTGTCGCCCAAGGAGGGTCAGTTATGTCCAAAGTTTGCGAAGTTTGCGGTAAGCACCCCGTTGCCGGTCGCTCCATCAGCCACTCTCACCGCGTCACCAACCGTAAGTTCCGCCCCAACATCCAGCGCGTCTACGTCGTCGTCGATGGTCACCGT
>DAWDVX010000073.1:0-1479 GCA_052346145.1 Collinsella sp. | reverse complement strand
AGTCTGGCAAGGTTGCGCGCTCCTAAATAAGGTCTTACCAACAAGTACCTCGGACTCTCCGGGTCAAAGACCTCGCGTTCACATAGAACTTACCAAAGGAGCCCTCCCCTACGGAGGGTTCCTTTTTGCACTCATTGGGGACAGACTTACATGAGTGCTTTCACGCATTGGGGACAGACATGAAGCACGCATGCGACGCACTGACTGGCTCCGGCCCCTGCCTCACGCAGCATCCTTCCAGCCTGCAGTTGCCTTGGTCACGCTTGTAGCGCCGATGCCGGTGATACGGGCAATTTGCTTAACCGTGAGATGCGCCCGCCTAAGCCTCAGCAGACACGCATCGCGTTCGGGGCGTGGCAGGGCTTTGAGCAGTGCAGGATCTATGCTCGCCAGAACTTCGCGCGCAACGGAAAGGGCCTCCTCATCGGGGATCCGCCGGCGTGGAAGAACCTCCATTGACCAGATGCGCCCGGCAACTTCCTCGAGATGCTCGCAATAGCAACGGGAGCCACCGACAATATCGAGCATAGGGGCCGCATCACAGATGTCAAAGGGATCATAGCCCAGCTGATACGCCTTATAGCTTGACCAGCGGTACGCATCGAGCGAGTCAAGCGCACCCTTCACGGGATTGAGATGAATATAGTCGAGCAGCTGCACCGCCTGCGTGTCCGACTCAACCGCGACCCGCGAATAGCGATTGTCAAACAGATGTCCCGTTCTCCCCGTTTTTCCATTGAAATACTTAGCATATGCCGTCAGCGCGCACTGCATTGCCTTTGAAAGGTTGTCAAATGGGTCATCAACCATCAAATGGAAGTGATTGTCCATAAGGCACCAAGCCAACACCGCCACTTCATGGCGCGCAAACCTGTCCGAGATATCCGATAAGAAACAATAACGGTCGGAGTCATCTTCAAAAATAATCTGTTTGGAGTTGCCGCGGTCAAAGACGTGGTAATAGCCGGTGATCGAAACGGGGCGGGCGCATCGGGGCATAATCTCTCCTTTCAAAACTGTTCAGGCAACACCTAAAAGGAGAGAAGCAACGCGAAATGCTGAGCCTGCAACCTATTTATATCCAATAAGCGGCAATAACAGGCCCAGAACGGCAAAATGGCAAAACGATGTCTGTCCCAAATGAGTGAAAGCACTCATGTAAGTCTGTCCCCAATAAGCGGTAAGCGGGGATAAGCGGGGAGATGCAGCAGGCAGATAGTTCTAGTTAAAACGCTTCATTTTATTGAAGCGTTTTAGTGTGCCTTTTAGAGGAATCTGACCGTTCACCGAATTATTTCTTGCTATCATGCAAGGCGTAGGGTAAATCTCCGATCGCAAGGAGACACAAATGGTGAAAAAGTCACCGGAAAACACTACTCCCGCAATTGTGGACAACGTAGAGGCGCTTGAGGCTAAGCTCGCTCAGATGCGAGAGGCCCAGGCGCTTTTTGCTACGTACACGCAGGAGCAGGTCGACAA
>DAWDVX010000072.1:0-5736 GCA_052346145.1 Collinsella sp. | reverse complement strand
CTGCGGGAACGGCCTATCCGCTCAAAGTGTTCGGCTGAGATCGGAAATCAACCCGGATTGAAACGGGAAACCTGCTGCTCGTCGGTCTTACGGTCAAAAATAAGCGCGGAGCGGCGCTATGGAAAAGGGCCGAGGCTCAAAGCCCCGACCCTTTATCGCATTGATAACTATCGCTGCGCGTGGATGACAACCTAGAACGTCTGCTCGTAGTCGCTGTGTTTTTTGGCCGAACGCACCAGGAACTCCTGGTTGGTGTTGGTGCCCTTAAGACCCTTGATAAACGATGCGGCTGCGCGCTCGGTGTTGTTCATGCCGGCAAGAATGCGACGCAGACCAAAGACAAACGGGCGCATCTGCTCGTCGACCAACAGGTCCTCGTTACGTGTACCGGAGGCAACGGGGTCGATAGCCGGGAAGATGCGGCGGTCGGCCAGGTCGCGGTCGAGCTTAAGCTCCATGTTGCCGGTGCCCTTGAACTCCTCAAAAATGACCTCGTCCATCTTGGAACCGGTGTCGATGAGGGCAGAGGCCAGGATGGTGAGCGAGCCACCGTTCTCGATATTGCGGGCTGCACCCAGGAAGCGCTTGGGCGGATACAGGGCCGCCGAATCGACGCCGCCCGAAAGGATGCGGCCTGAGGCGGGCGCTGCCAAGTTGTAGGCGCGGGCAAGACGCGTGATGGAGTCGAGCACCACCACGACATCGCCGCCCAACTCCACGATGCGCTTGGCGCGCTCGATGACGAGCTCTGCCACACGAGTGTGGTTGTCGGCGGGCATATCGAAGGTCGACGCCACAACCTCGCCCTTGATGGAACGCTGCATATCGGTGACCTCTTCGGGGCGCTCGTCGACGAGCAGGCAGATGAGGTGCACCTCGGGGTTGTTAATCGAGATAGACTGGCAGATTTTCTTGAGGATCGTCGTCTTGCCGGCCTTAGGCGGGGACACGATCAGGCCACGCTGACCCTTGCCGATCGGCGACACGATGTCGATGGCGCGACCGGTAATGGAGTCCTTGCCGTGCTCCATGCGCAGCGGCTCGTTGGGATAGACAGGGGTAAGGTCGCCGAACTTGGGACGGCTGCGAATCTGCTCGGGGTCCAGACCGTTGACGGTCGTGATTTTGGCGAGGCCGGCGCGCTTGTCGCCGCCGCGCGAAGGACGAAGCGAGCCCTCGATGACATCGCCCGTGCGCAAACGCACGGAGCGGATGAGGTAGGCGGGCACGAAGGCGTCGTCATTGGACTTCATGTAGCCGTGGGCATGGATGATGCCGGAGCTGTCCGGGCGAATCTGCAGGATGCCCTTGATGTCGCGGAAGCCCTCGGCCTTCGCGGCGGTGGTGTAGATCTCTTCGACGAGTTCGGCCTTCTTCTTGCCGGTCGTCTCAATCTCGAACTCCTTGGCCTTCTCGCGCAGCTCGGCGACCTTCATGGCCGCGAGCTCCTCGCGCGAAAGCGTGGGCTCAGTCGGAGCAGCATTGCGCTCCTTATTGCGCTGCTTGCGGTCGCGCTGACGGTTGCGGCGATCGTTGTTGCGCTCGTTGCGCTCCTCGTTGCGCTTGTGCTGGCGACGGTTGGGGCGAGTGCCGTCTTCGCCCTCGGCGGGCGCGGCGCCATCGGTTGCGGCGGCGTCGGCATTGGCCGCAGCGGCTTCATTGGCCTCGGCGCCAGAATCGACCTGCGCTTCGGCATCAGCCTGATGCTCGGACGCCTTGGCCTTAGTGGACTTCTTACGACCGCGCTTGGGCTTCTCGGACGCAGACTGTTCGACGTCTTGGGGCTCGGCGGCATCAGTCGATGCATCGGCGGTCGTCTCGGCGGAATCCTCGGACGCACCCTTCTTGGCAGTCTTGGCCTTGGACGTGCGCTTAGCAGCAGTACGATGGCTGCGACCAGGACGGACGTCGGCGGGCTCGGCATCGGCGGGAGCGGCCTCGGAAGTCGCAGCATCCTGAACGGGTGCATCGGCAGCAGTTGCAGACTCGGCGGTCGCCGCAGCATCCCGAGCAGCTGCGGCTGCGGCTGCGGCTGCGGCCTTCTCTGCCTCGACGAAGGCCTTGGGCTTGCGACCGCGACGGTGCGGGCGCAAAGCCGGATCGACAACGGGAACTTCGCTGGCCTCGACAGGCGCAGCGGGCTCAGCAGGCGATGCGCCCTCCCCTGCCGTGGAACGGACCGAAGCCTCAGTGAGCTCGGGGGTTACCTGTTCAGCAACCTGCTCGGCCTTAACAGCCGTGCGACGGCGTGTGCGCGTTGCCGGCTTCTCGGTCGGCAGGTCGGCGGCAGGGGTCTCGGTGGCGGCAGGGGTCTCGGGCACAGACGGAGCTGCAAGCTCGGTCAGAGCCGCGGCCTCGCGCTCGGCAGCACGGCGGCGGGCGCGCACCACCTGAGCCTCGCTAATCTGCGCCAACGCACGTGCCTGCGCGACCTCATCGGAAATCGGCGCCGAGGAGTCAGCTGCAACGGTGCGCTTGGCGCGCGTCGTCCGCGTGGTACGGCGCCTGGGCTTGGTGACCTCCTCGCCGTCAGCGGCAGGCTTGGCCGTGCGGCGCATGCGCTTGGGCTTTGCCGGAGCAGCCTCCTCACCAGTTGCAGGCACGGCCTTCTCAGCCGCTACAGGCGTAGGCGTCGAAGCAGCCTTAGGCGTCTCAGGAGCCGAGACTTGCGCAGGCGCCGCAACCTGGTCCGACGCAACCGGTACAGCGGGAGCGGCCTGCGTCGTCGTTATTTCGTTTTCTTGCTGTTGATCAGACACAGTGTTTGCTCAACTTTCTTTTCAAGCCCTGTGATCACATGCTCCCTGCATAAACCTTCAGGGCGGCTAAACAGTCTAGCTCCGTCAAATACCGACGGACATCATTGATCTGTATCGAGATATTTGCGTCATATACGCAGCGTTAGTGTAACACAACCGCCGCCACCTGCAACTTAGTCATTGGGGACGTTCTTAAACGACTAGTCAAAAGGGACACTCTTCCCCTAAGGCGCCTTGAAATGAAGCGACTAGGGAGCAAATCCGTGGCGTCGGAATTCGCCGTGCCACGAAACGCGCCTATCTACTACGCTTGCCCCCGTACCCCTGACCATACCCTTGTTTAATCAAAAACAGCGAGTTCGCTACCTGCGGTTTTAATATCGAACTTTACGGCACGGTTCGGGGTATGCGACAAAACGTAGGAGATGGGCACGATTCGCGGCGGACGGGTCCGCGCCACCCCTCCGCGAGACAAAAATGATCCATTTTCCTCCGTCCCCAAGGGACAATTTTCAAAACTACGCCGGATTACGGGGCCAGAATGCTGCAAGCCAACCATACCCTGCATTTTCAAGAAACAATAAGCCATCTACCTGCGTGTTTAATTTTGCTATTGGCACCATGGTCGCCAGTTGGCGATTCAGCCCCGTAAACCGGTATAGTTGCGATTTGGTAGCATTTCCCAGCAAACCAAATAGTCTAACCAAACGCAAAAAGCCCGACCTCCGTGGGAGATCGGGCTTTCAAGGCTCAGTTAAACCAAACCTGCGCGGTCAAATGACCCGTAGCTTACATCTGCTCGGGAGCGGAGACACCAACAAGGGTGAGCACCAGGGCGAGCGTCACGCGGACGGCGTCGCAAGCGGCCAGACGGGCGCGCGAAAGCTCGGGGTCGACGGGACGGCCCTCGCTCGGCAGAACCTGGCAGGCAGCGTAGAAGCTGTGGAAGTCGCCGGCGAGTTCCTCAGCAAAGTGCGTCAGACGGAACGGGGCGCGGTCGCGAGCGCAGCTGGCAATCAGGTCGGTGAGCTCGTTGAGCTTACGCGAAAGAGCGAGCTCGGTCGGGTCGGTCAGCAGCGAGTAATCGACGTTCTCACCGATGGCCTTGGCGGCGACGGCCTTCATACCCATCTCGTCAGCCTGCTCGGGCGTAACGTCGGCGGCACGGCGCAGGATGGAGCATACGCGGGCGTGAGCATACTGCACGTAATAGACCGGGTTGGAGTTGTCGCGCTTCTTAACAGCCTCGATATCGAAGTCGACCATCTGGTTGGAGCTCTTGGAGATGAGCGTGTAACGAGCGGCGTCGGAGCCAACCTCGTCGACGAGCTCCTGCAGGGTCACCATGGTGCCCTTACGCTTGGACATACGGACGGGCTTGCCGTTGCGCAGCAGGTTGACGAGCTGGCCCAGCAGAACCTCGAACTTGCCGGGGTAACCCAAGGCATCGCAGACACAGCGGACACGCTCGATGTAGCCGTGGTGGTCGGCACCCCAGATGTCGATGACGTGGTCAACGCGCTGGAACTTATCCCAGTGATAGGCAACGTCGGAGGCGAAGTAGGTGTACTCGCCGTCGGACTTGATCAGGACGCGGTCCTTGTCATCGCCCAGGTCGGTGGAGCGGAACCACAGGGCGCCGTCCTTGGTGTAGAGGTAGCCCATCTTGTCGAGTTTCTCAAAAGCGCGGTCGACGGCGGAGGTGCCGGCGATCTCGCCCTCGGTATCCTTCACGTACAGGGAGCGCTCGGAGAACCAACGATCGAAGTCGCAGTTAACGGCGTGGCAAAGGTCGCGCATGTTGTCGACCATCTTTACGTAGCCGCGCTCGCGGAAGCTCTCCATGCGCTCCTGCGGATCGGCGTTGACCCACTTATCGCCGTCGGTGCGCCAGAACTCGGCAGCCTCGTCGATGATGTAGTCGCCGCCGTAGGAGTCCTTGCCCAGAGTCTCGGCAAAGTTGTCCTGATACGGATGGGTCTCGGGGTGCTCGTCGCCCTCGTCGGCAACAAAGGCGTCGCGGTCGGCGATCAGAAGCTTGTGAGCCTCGTCGATATCCACGCCCTGCTTGGCGATGATGTCGGCAAGCTGCATATAGCGCGTGCTGATGGAGTTGCCGAAGGTGTTCATCTGAGAGCCGTGGTCGTTGATGTAGAACTCACGCTGGATGTCGTAACCGGCGTGGTCCATGACGCGGCAGAGCGAGTCGCCCAGAGCGGCCCAGCGGCCGTGGCCGATGTGCATGGGGCCGACAGGGTTAGCGGAAACGAACTCGACCTGGGTCTTCAGGCCACCACCGACGTTGGACTTAGCGAAGTCCATGCCCTTCTCGCGGGCCTCGCCAAAGATGGCATTCTTGACGGCAACGGAGAGGTAGAAGTTGATGAAGCCGGGGCCTGCGATCTCGACCTTCTCGATCGCGGGGTCCTCGGGCATATGGGCAACGATGGCCTCGGCGATCTTGCGCGGGGCGCAGTGGGCCAGCTTGGCGGACTTCAGGGCCATGGTAGAGGTCCACTCGCCATGAGAAGTGTCAGCCGGTCGCTCGATAGCGCAATCGTCAAGTTCAAATGCGGAAAGGTCGCCGGCCTCCTGGGCCGCAGCAAGCGCAGCGCGTACCAGCTCTTCAATCTTCTCGGGCATAGATCCTCCTTGTGTTAAAGCCCCCGAGCTCTTGGTCACTCGTAGGGCAAAAGCCAGAGTTTGTAGCACTCTATCACAAGCGACGGGCACTGTCGCAGGGTAAAGCCAATCGATATTGCATATGCACAAAATTGACTACAGCTTGTATGGAGTCACTCAAAGATGCCGGTCTGCCTGCAGATTATGCAAGCGTTGAAAATGCATAAAGGTGTGAATGAGCTGCGTCTGTTATCGAATACTCTTACCTATCGGAGTTGTGTGCTTTTCCTGCATAAAGTAAGGGTTGATTTCCGATCTCAGCCGAACACTTTGAGCGGATAGGCCGTTCCCGCAG
>DAWDVX010000071.1:0-5959 GCA_052346145.1 Collinsella sp. | reverse complement strand
AGGCCCGATTTTGCCTCTTGACAATGTCCTGCTCATATTAAAAGGAACGTCCCTAGCTGCCAAGCATGGGATACCATGGTGGCAACCTAGCGAAAGGATGTTTCATGGCACATGTCGATAACCAGCGTGTGGCGCGCGTGCTCGATGCGCTCGAGGCTCAGCACCCCGGCGCGCAGTTGCTTGTAAACGACCCGTGGTCGATTTATTACCTGACCGGCTTTTATGCCGATATGTTCGAACGTTTTTGCGGCGTACTGCTCGCACGCGGTAGCGAGCCCGTGATCTTGGTCAACGCTCTGCATCAGCTGCCCGAGTATGACAATGCCCGCGTCGCCTATCACACCGATACCGACGTCGTGACCGACGCCATCACACGCGAGGTCAATCCTGCCAAGCCCCTCGGCATCGATACCGTCATGCGCTCCGGCTTTTTGATGCCGCTCATGGAGCGCCACGCCGCAAGCGAGTTTTTCCTGGGCGACTTTGCCGTCACCGACGCACGCACGTACAAGGACGCTACCGAGCAGGAGCTTATGCGCGTGTCCTCGGCAGCCAACGACGCCGTGATGGCCGACGCCATCAAGCTTGTCCACGAGGGCGTGACGGAACGCGAGATTGCCGACCAGATGCTCAATCTGTATCGCAAGCACGGTTGCGAGGGCTTTAGCTTTCCGCCCATCGTGAGCTTCGGCGTCAACGCCGGCGACCCGCACCACGAACCCGACGATACGGTACTCAAGCGCGGCGACGTGGTGCTGTTCGACATTGGCGGACGCCATCGCAACTACTGCTCGGACATGACGCGCACGCTCTTTTGGGGCGAGCCGGACGAGGAGACCGCGCGTATCTACGACATCGTGCGCCGCGCCAACGAGGCCGCCGAGGCGCTCATCGCGCCGGGCGTGCGCATGTACGACCTAGACCGCGCTGCGCGCGACGTGATTGAGGACGCTGGCTACGGCAAGTACTTTACGCATCGCCTGGGCCACTCGATTGGCCTGCAGGACCACGAGCCGGGAGACGTCTCGCTCGTCAACGAACAGGTCGTAGAGCCAGGCATGACCTTCTCCATCGAACCGGGCATCTACCTCCCCGGCCACACCGGCGTCCGTATCGAGGATCTTGCCCTGGTGACCGAGAACGGCGTCGAGATCCTCAACGCCTACCCCCACGATCCAGTCCGTCTGGACTAGGCAATGCGGCAAAGGGACAACCCCTTTGCCGCATCCTGCCAAGGCTTCGCCACAAAAACGGCCTATCTACTACGTTTAACCCGCACGGGTCGACCATAACCGACTTTTCGCAAAATCCGCAAGCCATCTACCTGCGGTTTTAATTTCACAATGTTCCGTGTGGTCGAGGGTAACCGGTCAAACGTAGTAGATAGGCCAATTTCGTGGCAAGCGAGCCAACTCGGGACACAGGGCAGCTAAAAAAGCCCCGTCCCAAATTGGCTGCTTTTGAGTTGCGGTGATATACGGACTGTTTGAGGCTTCTGGCTTGTAAAACAGTCCGTATTTCACCGCAACTGATGAGGGGATGGGTTAGCGCAGCAGGCCGGCTACTTCGCCGGCTAGGGTGATAGTGCCGGCTGCTACGAAGGACTCGCCCGCGGCATCGAAGGCAGCGAGGGCCTCGGACACACTCGGATATACGCCCGTGAGCTTATCGGCGTCCACAAGGGCGGCGAGCTCCTCTGCCGGCAGGGCGCGATCGGAATCGGTCTGGGTCACGACCACCCGGGGGAACGCCGGAACCAGAACGTCGACGATACCCGCCACGTCCTTGTCGGCCAGCGCGGCGCACAGCAGCGTGGGGCGATTCTCCACGCACGGATCGATCTCGTCCAGCGCGCTCACAAAGTTCTCGCAGCTCTGAGGGTTATGGCAGGCGTCGATCAGCTTGAGCGGATCAGTTCCCAGAACATCAAATCGGCCCGGCGTGGGGCAACCCATAAGCGAAGCATCGAGCTTGTCATGATCGAGCTCGCGGCCCAAATACCCCTCGCACAGCATAATCGCGCACGCGGCATTCTGTGGCTGATATGCCGGCTTAACCATGCTCGACGTGTAGATGGCGCGCGGCGTGGTGCAGCTAAACTCCACCGTATCGCCCACATGCGCCGGCACCTTGGTCGTGGCATGGCTCACCACCAGCGGCACAATGCCGCACGCGCGGCAGCGAGCATCCATTACGCGCTGAACGCTCGACTCGTGCGTACCCTCACCCAGCACAACCAGACGTCCGGGCTTGATGACCGCAGCCTTCTCCCCCGCAATGGCCTCGAGCGTATCGCCCAAAATACGTGTGTGATCGAGCCCAATGCCCGTAATGGCGACGGCGACGGGATCGGTCGCACTCGTGGCGTCCCAGCGCCCGCCCATGCCGACCTCAAGCACGGCCACGTCCACGCAAGCCTCGGCAAACACCACCAGTGCAGCAGCCGTCAGCAGGTCAAACGGCGTGATGGTATAGGCGCGCTCCCCCGCCGCCACACGACGCGCATTCACGCGACGCCCCGCCTCGACAGCCGCCGAAACGCCACGGGCAAAGGCCTCATCGCTCACAACGCGCCCGTCAACCTCCATGCGCTCGGGATAGCGCACCAGCTGCGGCGACGTATACAGCGCGGTCTTGAGCCCCTCGCCGCGAAGGATAGCAGCCGAAAAACGCGTAGTCGAAGTCTTGCCATTGGTGCCGGCGACCTGAATGCAATCGAAATACTCGTCCGGACGCCCCAGCTCATCGAGCATATCGACAACCGTCTCAAGCAGAGGCCCAGCATCCCCAGAAATCCGCCCCGTATCAGCAGCCAGCCCCACAGCCTCATCAAACGAAAGCAACTCAAACGAGAAAGGAACGACATACGACCCAGAACGCTTAGCCATAACCCAAAGTCCCCCATAACAGAAAAAGAGGCTCATCAAAAAGAATGAGCCCCTCGCGTTGACAATTTCAGCCTTTACCCGATTGCAGCAGAATCAAGGCCACAACCAAGTGGCCCTAACACGCCAGTTGCAAACAACCACGTAAACGAACTAGGAGCGGCCCGATGCTTTGCTCGCCGCAAGTTCCGCACGCAAAGGACAGCACTTAATGTGCTGTCCGTCTTGCGCAGGACTGTCCGCAGCGGAGAGCAAAGCATCGGGACGCGCCCCCAAGTTAGACCTACGAGAAGTCAGCAACCTGCGAGTTCAGCGCCGCCAGGATCTCCTTGAGCTCAGCTGCACGGTCCCTCTTCTTCTGGACCACCGCGGGCGCGGCCTTGGCCACAAAGCCCTCGTTGGCGAGCGTCTTCTCGCAGCCAGCGAGCTCCTTCTGGGCCACGGCAATCTCCTTCTCCAGGCGTGCCTTCTCGGCCGAAAGGTCGACCTTGCCCTCGAGCACCACAAAGACCTCGACGCCGCTATCGACCACAGCAATGCTCGCGGCCGGCTTCTCGACGTCGGTACCCATGACCAGCGAAGCGGTGTTGGCCAGCGGCTCGATGGTCGAGCGCAGACTCTCGAGCTTCTCGATATCCTCGGCACCGGCGCGCACGACCACGTCGAGCTCGGCCTTGGGGCTCAAGCGATAACGCGAACGCGTGGCGCGGGCGGCGGAAACGACGGCGCGGCACAGCTCAAACGCGCGCTCGGCGTCCTCGTCAACATACTTGGCGTAGTCGGCGGGCTCGGGCCACTTGGCGATCATGAGCGCCTCGGCGCGGTTCACGTTGCCCTCGGCGTCCAGATCGAGCACGCTCGCCGGCATGTTGTCCCAAATCTCCTCTGTAACAAACGGCATAAGCGGGTGCATCAGGCGAATGGAAGTATCGAGCACAAAGATCAGGTTGCGCTGCGCCTGCAGACGACCCTCGCCCTTCAGGCGGGCCTTGGTGACCTCGACGTACCAGTCGCAGACCTCGTTCCAGAAGAACTGCTGCACACCGCGGGCCATGTCGCCAAAGGTGTAGTTCTCAATACCCTCGGTGACCATCTTCACGGCCTTGGCCAGGCGGCTGAACATCCAAGCGTCGGCCGGCGTCTCCACGACGGGCTCGCCGGGCGTGTAGCCCTCCATGTTCATGAGCAGGAAGCGGCTGGCGTTCCAGATCTTGGTCACAAACGATTTGGCCTGGTCGGTACGCGGGCTGTCGATAAGCTTCTTGGTCTTCTTGTCGATGTTCGCGTCAAACTTAACATCCTGGTTGTTGGTGCACAGCGTAAGCAGGTTGTAGCGCATGGCGTCGGCGCCGTACATACCGATGAGGTCCATGGGGTCAACGCCGTTGCCCTTGGACTTGGACATGCGGCTGCCGTCCTTGGCCAGGATCGTCGGGTAGATGACGACGTCCTTAAACGGCACCTCGTCCAGGAAGTACAGCGAGCTCATGACCATGCGGGCGACCCACAGCGCGATGATGTCGCGCGCGGTGACGAGCGCCGTCGTGGGGTGATGTCCCTCGAGCAGCTCCGGCTTTTGCGGCCAGCCCTGCGTGGCGAAAGTCCACAGCTGCGAGCTGAACCAGGTGTCCAGCACGTTCTCGTCCTGATGCACGTGATGGCCGCCGCACTTGGGGCACACGTCGGTATCCTCGGTCAGGGCGTCCTCCCAGCCGCAGTCCTCGCAGTAGAACACGGGGATGCGGTGGCCCCACCAGAGCTGGCGGCTGATGCACCAATCCTTGAGGTTCTCCATCCAGGTGGTGTAGGTCTGCGTCCAGCGCGCGGGGTGGAAGGTGACCTTGCCGGAGTTGACGGCGTCGAGCGCCGGTCCCTTGAGCTTATCGACGGCCACGAACCACTGCTCGGACAGCCACGGCTCAAGCGCGGCGTCGCAACGGTAGCAGTGCATGACGGAGTGATCGAGGTCCTCGACGTGATCGAGCAGGTCGTGCTCCTCGAACCACTTGATGACGGCCTCGCGGCACTCATCGCGGTTCATGCCGGTGAACTCGCCGTAGCCCTCGACGACCACCGCGTGTTCATCGAAGATATTGATCTGCGGCAGGTCGTGAGCCTGACCCATAGCGTAATCGTTGGGGTCGTGGGCAGGGGTGACCTTAACAAAACCAGAGCCGAAGTTGGCGTCGACATGCCAATCCTCAAAGATGGGGATCTCGCGGTCGACGATGGGGAGCTTGACGGTCTTACCCACGAAGGCGGCCTTCTCGGGGTCCTTAGGGGAGACGGCGACGCCTGTGTCGCCGAGCATGGTCTCGGGGCGCGTGGTGGCGACGACGATGTAGTCCTGGCCGTTGACCGGCTCGGTCAGCGGGTAGCGCAGGTGCCACAGATGGCCCTTCTCGTCCTTATACTCGGCCTCGTCGTCCGAGATGGCGGTGGTACAGTTGGGGCACCAGTTAACGATGCGCTTGCCGCGGTAGATCAGACCGTCGTGGTACCAGTCGCAGAAGACCTTGCGCACGGCCTGCGCGTAGTCCTCGTCCATGGTAAAGCGCTCGTTATCGAAGTCAACGGAGCAGCCCATACGCTTGATCTGCTCGACGATGATGCCGCCGTACTCGTGGGTCCAATCCCAGCAAGCGTCGACAAACTTGTCGCGACCGATCTCCAGGCGGCTAATGCCCTCGCTCTTGAGCTTCTTGTCGACCTTGGTCTGCGTGGCGATACCGGCGTGATCGGTTCCGAGCACCCAGCGCGTGGACTTGCCGCGCATGCGGGCCATACGAATGATGGCGTCCTGGATGGAGTCGTCGGTAGCGTGACCCATGTGAAGCTTGCCGGTAACGTTGGGAGGCGGAATGGTGACGGTGCAGTCGCCCACGCCCTCACGGCGCTTGTAGTAGCCGCCGTCGAGCCACTTCTGCAGGATCGCCGGCTCGTTGGTCGACGGATCGTAGTTCTTGGGCATTTCTTCCATATATCTCTCCCTTGCCCGTCGGCGTGTCCGCCTGCTTGGTTTTCGCTCGGTCAGGTCCTGGGCTCGCACGAAGAGCACATTTAGTGCTCTTCGG
>DAWDVX010000070.1:0-6159 GCA_052346145.1 Collinsella sp. | reverse complement strand
AGATATGGCACCGTGGGGACACATGTATGTCAATCCTGGTCTAACAGAGCCTTATTTAATCCCCGTCCCTGAAAAATCAATTTGCGGGCAGAAGGGCAAAAGTAGTCAAAAAAGGCCCCGTCCAAAATTAGCTACCCCTTGCACCGATTATTCGCCCGGGTTGATGTTCGCGTAGAACTCCGCCCCGTCGTCCAGGCGCAGGATGCCCACGCGACCGAACTCGGAGCCGGTGGCGGCGGCGCAATCGATATCGATGCGATCGGGCACGCCGGCAGTGTCCTCGCCGCCCAAGCGCACGATCTGCCCTCGTCCCGATTCCTCATCGAGCCCCGCAAGACCACCGACCTCGCAATAACGCCCGAGCGACACCGTTGGCGTGTGGCCACTCACCACGACCGAACCCTTGCCCTCGGCAGAAAGCAGCCCCGTCGGGGCATCCCAATAGCCATGGCGAATCCAGAGCAAGTCATCGGACGACTGTACGGCGAGCATTTGCTGCAGCAGCTCGCGATCGGCATCGACCGCTCCCCTGCCGTCGCCGCAATCGACACCATGCTCAAGCAAAAACGCACGCGCCGCCTCGGTCTGAATGCCGGCGTGCACCAGCAGGTACGGCCGCTCGGCAGTCTCGACCACCGCGTAGAGCGGCAGCGCGGCCATCCATCGCACGAGCTCCTCGTATGCCTCAAATTCCATGTCGTTGAGCTGCTCGCGCGTCGTCCAGCCACCGTTGATATCCCAGGTCTCGGCATCGAGCGGATCCTGACCAATGATGGCATCGAGCATGATCTGCTCGTGATTACCCTTGAGCACGTGGGCGTTGGGCAGCGAGCGCACGAGCTTAATAACGCCGACCGGATCGGGCCCGCGATCGATCATGTCGCCCAGCACGTACAGCGTGTCGTCGGACGTCAACGAGATCTTAGACAGGGCCTCGTCAAGCGCACGCACGTGCCCGTGAGCATCAGATGTCACATAGATCGCCATGGTACGCCTCTCCTTGCATTGCGGCCGAAGCCCGGTGCCGCAACTAAAACTTCAAGTTGAACTTAAACGTTACCCATTGTACTCCGTTGCAATAAAGCTGGAAAGGGTTTCCGAGCAGAGGCAAAGACGGCAGCCGTCTATGACGATATCGCGCACGCCCGCAATCCAACCCCATAAACCCACCATCTTTGGGTACAAATAACCACAGACAACTGACCGTGCCACGCCAACCACCCAGGAGCGGACACTATCCATGAACCAGATCCTTCTCTTTATCGGCCTCGTCATCATTTTGTGCCTGACCATCAAACCCGTCGGCAAAAAACTCCCCTTCCCCACCCTGCTCATCTTTATCGCGCTGGGCATGCTGTTGGGCGTCAACGGCCCGACGCATATCGACTTTAGCGACTACGCACTCACCGAAACCGTCTGTAGCACGGCGCTGCTGTTCATCATGTTCTACGGCGGCTTTAACACCAATATCGACCGCGCCAAGCCCGTCGCTGCGCCGGCGGTGCTGCTGAGCACGCTCGGCGTCGTCATCACTGCCGGCATCACCGGCGTATTCGCCCACTTTGTGCTGGGTTTCGACTGGATCGGCGGCCTGCTGCTGGGATCGGTCGTGGCGTCCACCGACGCGGCCAGCGTCTTTAGCGTTCTGCGCGAGCACAGCCTTTCGCTGAGGGGCGGCACCGACTCGCTGCTCGAGGTCGAATCGGGCTCCAACGACCCCGTCGCCTACATGCTCACCGCTGTGCTCGCTACACTCGCGGCCGGCGGCGACATCAACATTCCCGCACTGCTGGCCAAGCAGATTATCCTGGGCGTGGGCCTGGGCCTTGCCATCGGCTGGGCGGCGGGCCGCCTGATTGAACGCGCGCACGCAACGGCCAAGGACGCGCAGACCATCTTTTTGTTCGCCGTGGCCATCGTCGCCTACGCGCTGCCGAGCTACCTGGGCGGCAACGGCTTTTTGGCTGTATACCTGGCCGGCATTGTGCTGGGTGCCAGCGACATCACCGGCAAAGTCGAGATGGCGCACTTCTTTGACACCCTCACCGAGATGGCAGAGATGACCATCTTCTTTTTGCTGGGCCTGCTCGTTACACCCGCACGCCTGCCGCAAATGCTGCTACCGGGCCTGGCACTCATGGCGTTTATGCTCTTTGCGAGCCGCCCCATCGCCGTAGGCATGCTGCTGGCGCCGTTTAGGACGAACCCTCGCCAGGTTGCGCTCGTAAGCTGGGCGGGTCTGCGCGGAGCAGCTTCGGTCGTCTTTAGTCTCTTTGCCGTGGTGGCCGGCGTTCCTGGCGGTCACGACCTGTTTGACCTGGTGTTTGTGATTGCCGTGTCGAGCATTGTGGTGCAGGGCTCGCTGCTGCCGGCGGTAGCGAAGAAGCTCGATACGATCGATGCGACCGGCGACGTGCGCCGCACCTTTAACGACTACCGCGACGAGGACGGCATGTCGTTTGTAAAGCTCAAGGTGGGCGCTGGACATCCGTTTGCCGAACGCTCACTCGCGGACATCGGCAGCGCCACGGACATGCTCGTGGTCCTGGTGCTTCGCGACGGCGCGCACCCAGTGCTGCCCAACGGCGATACCGTGATCCAGGAAGGCGATCTGCTGGTGATGGCCGCCCCAACGTTCGAAGAGCGTGCCGAGGTTACGCTGCGCGAGGTCACCGTGACGCCCCACGGTCGCCTGGCCGGCCAGCGCCTGCGCGATATGCCGCAAGGCAAGCATCCGTTTATTGTGGTGATGCTCAAGCGCGAAGGCCAGACGATCATCCCCGATGGCAACACCCTAATATACGCCGGCGACGAAGCCGTCATTGCCACGCTGGCGTCGTAGTGACCAGGAGGTAGCTAATTTGCGACGAAGAGATCAAGCGCCTAGAGAACCTCATGCCTTCGCTCGCAGATTCGGATTTGCCTGAGGATTAAAGCACCCCTCCCCCATGTAACCATCCTGTAAATCATAGCGGCGCAGTCGAGTTTTACCGTGATGCGGTCGCGCCTGGCGCTCCACTGTGCTAAAGTATCCCGAACGTTCAAACGACTACGAGGGGAACAAGAAGATGGCACGTGTGCACAACTTCTCAGCTGGCCCGGCCGCGCTGCCTACAAGCGTGCTCGCCGAGATCGCCGACGAGATGATGGACTACCGCGGTTGCGGCATGTCCGTGCTCGAGATGAGCCATCGATCTAGCATGTACCAGCAGATCATCGACGACGCCGAGGCAACCCTGCGCCGCCTGCTGAGCATCCCCGACAACTACCGCGTCCTGTTTTTGCAGGGTGGCGCCACGCTGCAGTTTGCGGGCATCCCCATGAACCTCATGCGCCGCGGCCGCGCCGGCTACGTCGTGACCGGTAACTTTGCCAACAAGGCGTACAAGGAGGCCGCCAAGTACGGCGAGGCCGTGCTGCTCGCGAGCTCCGAGGACACCAATTTCGACCGCATACCCACCATGGCCGACGTCAACGCGCGCATTGCCGCCGAGGCCGCGGGCGACGGGCTCGACTACGTCTACATCTGCCAGAACAACACCATCTTTGGCACCATGTACCACGAGCTGCCCAACTGCGGCGACGTACCGCTGGTCGCCGATGTCTCGAGCTGCTTTTTGTCGCAGCCGCTCGACGTCGAGCGCTACGGACTCATCTACGCCGGCGCGCAGAAAAACGCCGGCGCCGCGGGCGTCACCGTGGTTATCGTGCGCGACGGCCTGATCGCTGACGGCCCGGCCTTTGCGCAGACGCCGCAGTACCTGGACCTTAAGACCCAGGCCGCCAAGGGCTCCATGCTCAACACGCCCAACACCTTTGGCATCTACGTGTGCGGCAAGGTGTTCCGTTGGGTGGAGCAGACCGGCGGACTTGCCGCCATGGCCGAGCGCAACTGGGCCAAGGCCAACCTGCTCTACGACTTGCTCGAGAACAGCAAACTATTCCACGGCACCGCGCAGACAGACAGTCGCTCCATCGCCAACGTCACGTTCCGTACCGGCGATGCCGACCTCGACGCTGCCTTTGTTGCGGGCGCGGCAGAGCACCAGATCCAAAACGTCAAGGGCCATCGCCTCGTCGGCGGCATGCGCGCCAGCGTGTACAACGCCGTAACCATGGAAGACGTGCAGGCACTGGCCTCGTACATGAAGGACTTCGAAGCGCAGCGTAGTTTGAGCCCGCGATCTAACTAGCCCGCAGCACGCGGGCCGACCAGCCACTTCAAACCACTTGTTTTAAACAAACCCGCTAAGGAGTTTTTCATGCGCAAGATTAAGACCATCGACGACATTACCAAGGATGGCAAAGTCGAGTTTGGCGAAGGCTACGAGTTTGCGAGCACCGCCGAGGAGGCCGACGCGATCCTGATGCGCTCGACCGACCTGCACGGCTACGAGCTGCCCGAGGGCATCCGCGCCATCGCCCGCTGCGGCGCCGGCGTCAACAACATCCCCGTCGAGGAGTACGCCAAGAAGGGCGTCGTCGTCTTCAACTCCCCCGGCGCCAACAGCAACGCCGTCAAGGAGCTCGTCCTAGGCATGCTGGTGCTCTCGAGCCGCGGCGTGGTGCAATCGATGAACTGGGTGCGCGACAACGCCGACGACCCCGAGATTCAGGTCGATGCCGAAAAGGCCAAGAAGGCCTTTGTGGGCCGCGAGCTCAAGGGCAAGCGCATCGGCGTCATCGGCCTGGGCAACGTGGGCTCCAAGGTCGCCAACGCCTGCGTCGACCTGGGCATGGACGTTTACGGCTACGACCCGTTCATTTCCGTCGAGCACGCGTGGGTGCTGAGCCGCGAGGTGCAGCGTGTGGGCACGCTCGAGGATCTCTGCCGCGGCTGCGACTACCTCACCGTACACGTGCCCAGCAAGGCCGACACCATCGGCATGATCAGCACCGAGCAGATTAACCTGCTGGCACCCGACGCCGTGCTCATCAACTACGCACGCGAGACCATCATTGACGAGGACGCCGTCGACGCTGCCCTGCGCGAGGGCAAGCTGAGCTGGTTTAGCTGCGACTTTGCCACGCCCAAGACCGTCAAGATGCCCAACACGTTTATCACCACGCACTCGGGCGCCGGCACTGGCGAGGCCGAGGCCAACTGCGCCGACATGGCCATCAGCGAGCTCAAGGATTACCTGGAGAACGGCAATATCGCGCACAGCGTCAACTATCCTGCCTGCAGCATGGGCAAGGCGCGCGCCGCAAGCCGCATCGCCTGCCTGCACGCCAACGTGCCCAACATGATCGGCCAGATCACGGCAATCCTGGCCAAAGACAACGCCAACGTGCAGCGTATGACCAACGAGTCCGCCGGCGAGAACGCCTACACCATGTTCGACACCGATGAGCACCTGGACAGCAGCACCATCGAGGCGCTCAAGCAGATTCCGTCGATGTATCGCGTGCGCGTGATCAAGTAGCGCCGACTGACCTGACGGGCAGCTCCCCATGTGGCCTGCCCGTCACTGACATTGAATGCCCGCGGGGGTGCCTTTCGCACGAGAGGCGCCCCCGTTTTTGTGAGCGCTCCATTAAATGCACCGAGCCGCTTCTTGGCATACAATCTGTATGTTGACCTAACTATCTGTGAGGTGCCTATGGTTGATACAGATTTTGCCTGGCGGCTTACGCAAGGGCTCGTGCGGATCGACAGTTCCGACCCAGGTGCGTATGAGGGCGAGATTGAACGCTATATCAAAGCGTTGGTTGAGGAACGGTTGGCGCAGCTGAGCCATCCGGTGCTCCATGCCGTGCAGGTTGAGGAACTCGAGGTGCTGACCGGACGCCGCAATCTCATGGTCACCGTGCCCGGTTTGAGCGACGAGCCACGGCTCGTCTATATCTGCCACATGGATACAGTCACCTTGGGCGACGGCTGGGACGCGGACATTACGCCGCTCGGGGCGGTCGTGCGCGACGGCAAGCTCTACGGCCGCGGCGCCTGCGATATGAAGGGTGGCCTGGCCTGTGCCATTGCCGCACTGGTCCATACGCTCGAGCGCGTGGCGGCGGATGGCGCGCTGCCCCGCCGCGGCTTTTCGCTCATCTGCTCGGTCGACGAGGAAGACTTTATGCGAGGCTCCGAGGCAGCCATCGATGCCGGCTGGGTCGGTTCGCGCGAATGGGTGCTGGACACCGAGCCCACCGACGGAC
>DAWDVX010000069.1:0-7210 GCA_052346145.1 Collinsella sp. | reverse complement strand
GACTTGCAGCGACGGACCTCAGGACACTCTTACACCATGTCTGCGCGCGCGACCCTCGCTGGAAACTGTGTCCCAGAATTTCGGCTCGAAACGGGACACAGTTTCCCAAACGACCCCGTTCCGGAAACTACATCCCGGAATCGGCGCTCGAACTGGGATGCACTTTCCCGATCGAGCCCCATGGGAAACTGCGTCCCACTTGGGGGGCGCTCTTTAATGACTAGTTGCCTTTGTGGAAGAGGTTTTTGATAACGGAGGGGATGCTCTTGGCGCCCTTGGCCGTCACATCGATAAAATCGGGCGAACGCACAAGCTTATCCTCGTCGACGTACTTGCGGACCGCGCGCAACGTCTCTTTGTCGTCGCGCGTCGAAAACGTAAAGTGACCGTTGTCCTTGGTGAAGATGGCAAAACGCGTGATCTTCTTGGTGCCGCGCAAAACCTCGGCGGCAATATAGTCGACCTCATCCCACGGGATTTGAATATAATCCTCGGGATTGCGCTCGTTATAGTACTCAAACGCCTTATTGCCCACCATCACGTTACCGTGGCTGGTAAGCCCCATCAGGCAGGTTGCCGGCGTTGCCAAATCGACCGTGCTGTTCTGAGATTGCGCCATGCGCGCCTCGCCCTCCAAATAAAACAATCGGACCGCATCCAGTGTACCCACCGGGTGCGGTCCGTTTCAATGGCTCAAAAGCCCTTGTCTAGCTACTCTCGGTCTTAAGCCGAAGCGTGCTTACATGAAGCCGCAGAAGCGACCGATGATGCCGACGGCGAAGAGAGCCAGGATGATGACGATCGGGCTGACCTTCTTCTTGAGGAGCTTGCAGACCAGCAGGGTCAGGCACACGGCGGCAAGGCCGGGGATGAGCTGATCGAGGTTGGCCTGAAGCGTGGTGACCTTCATCTGATCAAGGGCGGTAGCACCGACGGAGTTGTACATCGTCAGCGCTTCCTTGATACCCTCGGAACCGGAGGGCAGGCTAGCCCAGTCGATAAAGGCGCCAGTAGACTGCTTGACCGTGGAGACGATCGGGGTGAAGGAAATGGACACCCAGCGCTCGACCAGGGCGCCGATGATGAACATACCCAGGATGGAAGCGCCCTCGGTGACCTTGCCCATCAGACCACCGGAGAGGTCCTTGGCGATGGAGGAGCCGACCTTGTAGCCAAACTCCTGCGTGTACCACAGGAAAGCGTAACGGATGATGTTCCACGCGAAGAAGAACAGCAGCGGACCGACGATGCTGCCGGACATGGCCAGGGAAGCGCCCAGAGCGCCCAGAATCGGGCGAAGGGTGAACCAGAAGACGGGGTCGCCGACGCCGGCGAGCGGGCCCATCATACCGACCTTGACGCCCTGAATGGCGACGTCGTCAATCGGGGCACCGTTGGCGCGCTCCTCCTCGAGAGCGAGGGTAACGCCAATGACGGGGGCGGAAACATAGGGGTGGGTGTTATAGAACTCCAGGTGGCGCTTAAGAGCGGCAATCTGGTCATCCTTGCTGGTGTAGAGCTTCTTGATCGCAGGGATCATTGCGAAGCACCAGCCGCCGTTCTGCATACGCTCGTAGTTCCACGAGCCCTGAAGGAACTGATGACGGAAGCAAACCTTCTTGCGGTCAGCCTTGGTGAGCTGAATCTTGTTCTCTGCCATATGTATCACTCCCCTCCTACTCGTAATCGTTCAGAATGTCGCCGAGCGGGTCGCCGGAGCCACCGCCCATGCCGCCACCCTGCTTGGCCAGATCCTTAAGGCCAAGGTAGATGAGGGCAAGGGAGATGCCGATGAGACCAAGGGCGATCAGCGTGAGCTGAGGGATGGCAGCAAGGACAAAGCCGAGGACGAAGAACGGCCAGGTCTCCTTGGTGGCCATCATGTTGATGACCATGGCGTAACCGACGGAAGCGACCATGCCGCCGCCGACAGCCATGCCGCCGGACAGCCAGTCGGGCATAGCGTTAAGCGCGTTGGTAACGGCCTCGGCCGGGATGACGCACAGAAGCACTGCCGGGATGGCGATACGAAGGCCCTGCATGAGGATGGCAGCATACTGCCAGCGCTCGATGCCGGAGAAGTCGCCCTTCTCGGCGCAACCGTCCATGGCGTGAGCGATAGCGGTAGCAATGGTACGGCAGATCATGGTCAGGAACAGACCAGCGACCGACAGCGGGACGGCGACGGCGATAGCGGTGGTAACGGCCTTGGCCGAATCGGTGGCGCCACCGTTGAGGGCGAGCACCATGATGATCGAAGAAGCGACCGAGGCCAGAGCGGCGTCAGGCGCGACAGCGGCGCCGACGTTAGCCCAGCCAAGGGCCATCATCTGGAGCGAACCGCCCAGGAGGATGCCCTCCTGAAGGTGACCGGTTACGAGACCGATAAGCGTGCATGCCACGAGCGGCTGATGGAACTGGAACTCATCCAGAATGCCTTCCATACCGGCAAGCAACGCGACAATCGCAACAAGCAGAATAGTGATTGCAGACATGTATCGGACCCTCCTTTACTATGCTTGAGCGGCCAGTTCGGCCTTAGCTTTCTTCAACATGGCGTCGAGATCCTCGGAGGAATCCGAAGGAACCTTGCGGACCTCGAACTTGACGCCCTTGGCCTTGAGGGCCTCGAGAGTCTTGACGTCGTCATCGCCCATAGCGACGGCGTTGGTGACGACGACCTTGCCCTTGGAGTGAGCCATGGAACCGATGTTGACTTCCTTGATGTCGACGCCGGCCTCGATGGCCTTGAGCAGATCCTGCGGGTTCTCAAAGAGCAGCATGGCCTTGGTGTCACCAAAGCGCGTGTCCTTGACGACCTCGGCCATCTTCTTGATGGGCACGACGTTGGCATGGACTCCCGGAGGGGCAGCCTGCTCGATCATGGTCTTGCGGAGCTCGTCGTGAGCAACGCCGTCGGAAACCACGATGATGCGGTTGGGGTTGATCTGCTTGGTCCACGTGGTGGCCACCTGGCCATGAAGCAGACGGGTGTCGATACGGACGTGGGCGATCTTGATGTGCCCATCGCCGATGACCGTTCCCGGAGGGATGGCGCCTGCAGGAGCAGCGGCGGCCGCAGCCGGCTTCTTCTCCTCGGGCTCCAGAGACTCGGGCTTGACGCGCACGCCAGCCTTAGCCTCAGTCACGAGATGTTTTGCGATCGCATGTGCAGTGTTCTTTGCGTCAAAGCGCTGCGAATATGCCTCGATGAGCATAGGCAGGTTGACACCGGTGACGATAGCCCAGGAATCGTGGCCCTCGATGAGCCCGCTGATCTGGTTGAACGGCGTGCCGCCCCACAGATCAACGAGGAAGAGCACCTGCTCCTGGTCCGCGAAGGAAGCGACTGCTTCCTCGACCTTGGCACGGAAATCGTCGGGGCCCATGCTCGGCTCGAGCGAGACCACGGCAACAGACGGCTGATCGCCAAAGACCATCGAGCCCGTCTGCTTGATTCCAGCTGCCAAGTCCCCGTGGCTAGCAAGAACAATACTTACCATCACATAACCTCCTTTTTGTCTACGTATTTCCTACACGACATGAAAGGAGTATACCTGTTTGGATTGTGGAATTATAGCTAAATTCGCAAATGGTTGGATTATTTGTTTAAACGTCTAAGTTTGTTACAAATTGATTACATTGCTGGCTTATAGCTCATTGCCTGCTAAAACGTGATTTGCTGATTGTTTTCAAAGACATATAAAGGTGCACCGTTCGTTAAGACCGCTTTTAGGTGAATCCCAATGCGTCTGCGTGCCACCATTTTGTTTAAACAGACATGACTTGACTAACCGAAGCAAATATGTTTAGAACTCTAGCCCATGTAGACATTAGATGTTAGGCGATGTGGAGAGGGTTGGCGGCGTCGACGGCATCGGGGGCGTCGGAGAGGCCGTCAGGAGCAGCGTCTGCCGGGTCCTCGTCGGGGGTCTCGATCTGTTTGATCATGACCTCCTGGCCCTGCAGCAGGTATGTTTCACCGCTGCCGCAATGGGGGCAAGTCTTGCCGTGCTCGACCGTCGCGTAGTCGCGGCCGCACGCCTCGCAATGCGTCACGGCCTCGACAGGCTCCACGATAAGCTCCGCGCCCTGCGTGATAGGCTTTTTATCCGCCGCCCAGCGCCAAGCGTCGAGTAGTAGATCGGGGACGACGCCCGAGACCTCGCCCAGCAGCAGCGTGACGCTCGAAACGCGACGCACGCCATGAGCGCGCGCCACATTCTCAACATCGCGAATGATGTGATACACAATCCCTAATTCATGCAAGTCGAAACCCTTTCTGCAGAGGTTGATTCGATGCAAACTCAAAGCAAGGGAACGGCGAAATCTAGTCTGCGCCGTCCCCTTACCCGCCATGGTTACCTATTTACGACCGAACTTGATTTTGATTGCACGCTTTAGAGCGTACTTGCCGAGGCTTGGGAGCTTTTGCTCGTATTTGACCATCGTGGAGCACTCGGGGCGGTCGCGATCCAGATGGATGGCGTCAAACGCGCACTTGGTGGTGCACAGGCCGCAGCCAATGCACTTGTTGGGGTCGACGATCGAGGCGCCGCAGCCCAGGCAGCGGGCGGTCTCGGCGCGCACCTGCTCCTCGGTAAAGGTCTCAACATACTCGCTAAACGGCGCAGCCTTCTCGCGTTCGCGGTCCACATGCGCAACCTCGCGGCTCGCGTTGTCGTAGCTCTCGAGCACAACGTCGTTGCGGTCGAGCGCGGTGTAGCGGCGCTGGTTGCGGCCGATGGTGAGCGTGGAGCCCGGCTGCACAAAGCGATGGATGGACACGGCGGCCTCGTGGCCGGCGGCGATGGCATCGATGGCAAAGCTCGGACCGGTGTAGACGTCGCCTCCCACAAAGATGTCGGGCTCAGCGGTCTGATAGGTCTGGGGATCGGCAAGGGCGCCCTGGCCGCGGCCAAGCTCCACCTTGGAGCCAGCCAGCAGGTCGCCCCACACAATGGACTGGCCAATCGACATGACGACGCGGTCGGCATCGACACGGCGCAGATCGTTCTCGTCGTACTCGGACGCAAAACGGCCCTCGTCGTCAAAGACACGCGTGCAGCGCTTGAAGGTGATACCGCACACACGGCCGGTCTCGTCCAGATGGACCTCCTTGGGGCCCCAGCCGCAGCTGATGTGCGCGCCGTCCTCGATGGCCTCGCGACGCTCCTCCTCGCTCGCGGGCATCTGGGCCTCGCTCTCCAGGCAGAACATCTCAACGTGCTCGGAGCCCAGGCGGCAGGCGTTGCGGGCCACGTCGATGGCCACGTTGCCGCCGCCCACCACGATGGTGCGGCCGGGCAACGCGTCGATCTTGCCACTGTTGACCTCGCGCAAGAAGTCGACGGCCACGGTCACGTCCTCGGCATCCTCGCCCGGAATACCGGCAAGGCGGCCACCCTGGCAGCCAATAGCCACGTAGAAGGCCTTAAAGCCCTGCTCGCGCAGCTCGTCGAGCGTCACATCGCGACCGACCTCCACGCCATAGCGGAACTCGGCACCCATCAGGCGAATGATCTCGACCTCGGCCTCGATAACGTCCTTCTCCAGCTTAAAGCTGGGAATACCGTAGGTGAGCATACCGCCCGGGCGCTCGTTCTTCTCGAACACGACAGGCTTGTAGCCCTTCTCGGCCAGGTAGAAAGCGCAGGACAGGCCGGCGGGACCGGCACCGATGATGGCGATCTTCTGATCGAAGCCGCCAGCGCGCGTCGGCGTCACCACGGGCGGGACATAGCGGGTCGCGGCATCAAGATCGCGCTGGGCGATGAACTTCTTGACCTCGTCGATAGCCACGGCGGCGTCCACACGGCCGCGGGTGCAGGCGTCCTCGCAGCGGCGGTTGCACACACGGCCGCAGATGGCGGGCAGCGGGTTCTCGCGCTTAATGAGTGCTAGGGCCTCGTCATAGCGGCCCTGAGCCGCGAGCTTCAGATAGCCCTGAACGGCAACGTGCGCGGGGCAGGCCGTCTTGCAGGGCGCGGTGCCGGACTCGTGCGTCTCGATGCGGTTGTCGTTGCGGTAGTTGGGCGACCACTTGGTGTGGTCCCACTTGGTGGCATCGGGCAGCTCCTGGCGCGGATACTCGGGCACCTGTCCGCCCGCCTTTTTGCTGCAGAGCTTCTGGCCCAGCTTGGCGGCGCCGGCCGGACACACCTCAACGCAGCGACCGCAGGCCACGCACTTGTCCTTCTCGACCTTGGCGACATAGGCCGAGCGCGACAGGTTGGGCGTGTTGAACAGCTGCGAGGTGCGCAGGGCGTAGCACACGTTGACGTTGCAGTTGCAGATGGCGAAGATCTTGTTCTCGCCGTCAATGTTGGTGATCTGGTGCACAAAGCCGTTGTCCTCGGCCTGGCGCAGGATGTCGTAGACCTCGTCGCGGGTCACGTAATGGCCACGATCGGTCTCGACCACGTAGTCGGCCATATCGCCCACGGCGATGCACCAATCGGCCGGGTCGTCGGCACAGCCCTCACCCATCACGCGACGGCTCGCACGGCAGCTGCAGGTGCTGGCGGCATACTTACCCTCGTACTTGTCGAGCCAGTGCTCGATATGCTCAATAGGCACCGAGGTGCTCGCGGCATCGATGGCCTTCTCGACCGGAATGACGTGCATGCCGATGCCGGCGCCTCCGGGCGGCACCATCGGCGTGGCCTTGGACAGCGGACCCTTGGATGCCTGTTCAAAGAACTTGGCGTAGACCGGATGCTCATCGAGCTGGCTCACGCGCATGTTGAGGAACTCGGCAGAACCCGGCACCAGCATGGGCAGGACCCACTGCTTGGCGCGCTCGGGGTTTTCCCAGTTATACTCGAGCAGACCCGTGTAGCTCATGTCGTCGAGCATCTTTTCGATATCGGCCTCGGGCATGCCGGTGAGCTTGACCATCTCGGGCAGCGTATAGGGACGGCGCATCTTCATCTTGCAGAGTACCTCGGCCTGCTCGTCAGTCGCGGCCTCGGCAAACGACCAGTACTCGTAGCCCAGCAGCTCGTCGCGATGCAGCAGGCGGTTAGTGCAGTGCTCGCACAGTTTGACGATGGCCTCGCGCGGATGCTCCGGCAGCGGCGGCACAAACTCCGCACCGATATCGGGCTCGGTGTAGCTAATCCCCGGTCCGTTGAGAATCATAGTCGTCCCTTCTAATATGAGCAGGACATTGTCAAGAGGCAAAATCGGGCCTGGCCCCAACGATATG
>DAWDVX010000068.1:1156-7363 GCA_052346145.1 Collinsella sp. | reverse complement strand
CGACGGACAGATCCAGGTGGCGCACAAGGGGCGTACGTGGTTCGAGATTGA
The DNA here is from genome assembly GCA_052346145.1 of Collinsella sp. Lineage (GTDB taxonomy): Bacteria > Actinomycetota > Coriobacteriia > Coriobacteriales > Coriobacteriaceae > Collinsella. Next base: position 7,312 of record DAWDVX010000068.1, on the reverse strand, counting down.
AATGGATGGCGTGACGGCGCATGCAAGCCGGCCCTGGAAGGGCGCGGATGCCGTCGCCGCCATGGCCGAGGTCGTGTGTTCGCTCCGTCGCGCGTTTGTGGCGCTGCCCGCGCACGATGAGCTGGGGCCTTCGACCATCACGTTCGGCCAAATCGAGGGCGGATATCGCCCCTACGTCGTACCCGACCGCGCCAAAGTCTGGGTCGACATGCGCCTGACCCCGCCGACCGATACGGCCGCCGTAACGCGCATGGTAGAGCAGGCCATCGCCGTCGCCGAAGCCGCCATTCCCGGTTGCCACGGCAGCTACGTCGTGACGGGCGACCGCCCCGCCATCGAGCGCGACCCAAACTCTCCCCTTCTAGCAGCGCTCAAGCGTGCCGCCGATGACGTGACGGACGCGGACACGACCGTTGGCTTCTTTACCGGCTACACCGACACCGCCGTCATTGCCGGCAAGACAGGTAACCGCAATTGCATGAGCTACGGTCCCGGGTCGCTCGCGCTCGCGCACAAGCCCAACGAATATGTGCCCCACGCCGATATCGTTCGTTGTCAGCAGGTGCTAATCGCGCTCGCCGATAACGTGCTCTGGGACGCGAGCGGCCAAGTTGGGGCATAATAAGCCGCGAACAAACCGACTCGCGCGTTAGGACCGCCCATGAAAGCACTTCCGTTTCCCTGCATCCGCCCGGCTCAGGACCGCGTGCTCGAGGCGCTGCCTGCAATGGGCAGCATCCTAAGCGGCAACGATGCCCTGCGCGGAGCCATTGCCGATGGTCTGATGCTCAAGGACCCGGGTGCGGCGTATTACGTGTACGAATGCTCGGGCGAGCCGGGACGCGTGACGGGTGTCGTGGCGATCTGCCCGACGAGTGTACTTGCGGGCGGCAAGGGCGATGCCAGCGCCGACGTGGCCGCCGCCGCGCGCGCGATCGCCGAACTCAAAGTTCAGCCGCGCCCCGTGTCGCTCGCCTACGAGGCGTCGCCCGTCATGGACATCATCCTGGGCGCTGCCAAAGAGGGCGCCTCGCTCTACGCCGTCACCGACCCCGCGGGCATTACGCACCGCGTGTGGGAGGTCAAGCGCGAGGACGCTGTTGCCGCCATCCGTGCCATGCTCGACCAAGTACCAGAGCCGGCACTGGCCGACGACCCCGCCTACGCTGCCGCGCTGGCCGGGGCGTCGCAGCTGCTGGCCGATGAGGCCCGTGCCGCCGGAACGTACACCGGCAAGGAGCCGTTCAACTTTGCCGTAGCTGCGCTCTTCCCCGCCGCGCAGGTCAGCGGCGGCGCGCCGCAGGTTCCGACGGGTCTGCTCACGCACCAAGTCGCGCGGTTCTAGCAAGACCAGACCGTCCAGCACAAAAATCGGCAGCTCAACAAACAGGGGGCGGAGATGCAGCAGGTACATGCATCTCCGCCCCTTTTGCGTCGAGAAGTTATGCCGGCGACCCGTGCCGCCACGCTCACGTTATCCCCGCTGCGGGCCTGCTGCCGCCACGAGCGGTTCAAGCCCCAGCTCGCGTGCGTAATCCTCCTGCGTAAAAATCTCAATCAGCTCAAACGTGTCGGATTCGTCGTCAAACGCAAAGTGCAGCACCGCGCAGTTGCCCGGCACGCGATCGCGCTCGTCGGCCGCCGCGCCCCGCACGTGGTCCAAAAACTCCTTGATAGCCGAACCGTGGCTCACCGCGAGCACGCACTCGTGGTCCGGACGTCGCATAAGATCGGTTATCGTCGCCGCCATGCGCTCGCGCACCTGCATCTGGCCCTCGCCGCCAAACTGACGATAGAAATCTCGCCACGGGCGCTCGGGCATAAGCATCACGCGCTCGGCCTCAAAGTCGCCAAAGAACCACTCACGCAGACCGTCCAGGCGCTCGTACGCCAAGCCCGGCCACAGGTTGGCGATAGTCTGCTCGGTGCGATGAAGTGTGGAGGTGTAGGCATGATCGGGTTCAATGCCGCGCGCACGTAAGAACATGCCGGCACGCGCCGCCTGGTCGCATCCCAGCTGCGTGAGCGGCGAGTCACTCCAACCCTGAATAATGCGCTTAAGGTTGAATATTGTCTGCCCATGACGAACCAGATACAGGTCTTTATTCATAGGGGTCCTTTCGTTCGTTACCAATCAAGGAGCGAAAACGCACCGTCGCAATAGCCAAAATGAAGCACGGCACCGTTGTCGGGTAGCTCTCCCCTGCCAGTCACATACTCAAGAAACTCCTGGCAGGAAGAGCCGTGGGAGACTGCCAGCACACAGTCGTGCTGCGGCCTGGCCATGATGTGGGACAGCGCCGCGACCATGCGCGACTGGAGCTCGCCTTCAGACTCGCCACCAAAGGCCACCGGATAATCACCCCAGGGCTGCGGCGGCATCTCGCGATTTGATGTACCCTCCAGCGAGCCCAAATGCCACTCGCGCAGGTCATCGACCAGCTCTATCGAGCGGCCCTCACCAGCAATTAGCTCAGCCGTATGCCGCGCCCGGCCCAACGGCGAGGAATACACACGGTCAAAGGTCACGCCACGCGCCTCAAACGCCGCGCGCGTCGCCAGCGCCTGCTCGCGCCCGCGCGCCGTAAGCGGCGAATCGTGCCCACCCTGCAAAATGTTCTGCACATTGAGCTCAGTCTGCCCATGCCGCACCAAATACAAATCTGCCACACGTCCTCCCCTCGCACCACCGCAAAGGGGACAGGTACCTTTGTGGTGGTTTACCGCCGGATCACACCGCGGTGACGCTCAGCTACACCAGTACGTCGGCAAGCGGGCGCTTGGGTACGTGGTGCACCTGCGCCTCGTCGCGCCAGTAATTAATTGAGCCGTCGGGGTTGGAATCGATCGCATCGATCACCTGCGTCTCGGCCGGAACGCCAAACGCCATGATCAGCTTGAGCTCATACTTGTCGCTATCGAGCCCCATGGCATCGATCGCGTGGGGCGTAAAGGCCTTGAACATGCAGGCAGCCACCTCGGGCGTGGCGCTGCGGGCGGCGAGCATCATCGTCTGCGCGGCAATGCCCGTGTCGACCTCAGTAATAGGAGCGGCGGGCTTACCCGGAACGGCGCGCTCGGCAAGAATCGCGATGTAGCCGGTCGGGCGCTCGCCCTCATCGGGACCCGGCCAATCCTTGAGCGCACCGGCCCATGCAAGCTCGTCAAATACACGCGCGCAGTCCTCTGCACCGCTTACCACATGAAAACGCAGACGCTGAGCATTGGCACCACAGGGAGTCAGGTGCGCCAGCTCCGCCAGCTCAAGCAAAAGCTCACGCGGCACGCGCATGGACTCGTCAAAGCGACGGCACGTGCGGGCGCAGCGAACCAACGCATCAAACGCGTCCAAGCCGAGCTTTTCGCAACCCTGCTTTGCCATCGACTCAGCGCTTACCGGCGCTGCGGGAACTGCTTCGTTCATAGGGACCCCCAATTTCGGGCAATTGTTCTTAGGAAAATCTAACCTAAAACGTAGGCAATAACGAACAGGGCTGCAATGTTCTACACCTGTTGAATAGAAAATCGCGACGTGGGGAACAACGGAAACAATTCGGGGCCTTTGGGTTACGTTTCGCCCTCCCCGACCCATACGCCAGCGCCTTTAGGCGATACTGGTTGTAACGATCAAGGCTTACGCCGCACGGAAAGGAGACATTATGGGCATCTTTAAGAACGATGACCAAAAAACGAGCCAGTTTGGATTTGACGAGAAAAGCATGGCAGGCAAGGCCGTCAAGGCCGTGCGCTGGATTTACGCCATCACGGGCGTCTTGGCGCTCGTCGCCGGCATCACACTGCTGTTTGCGCCCGCCAAGTCCCTCGTCTTCCTAACGACCGTCTTGGGCTTCTACTTTGTGATCACGGCCGCGATCAGGCTGTTTACCGCTGTTTTCGAGCCACTGCTGCCCACCGGCTGGCGCGTGACGAGCATCATCTCCAACCTACTCATTATCTTGGGCGGCGTCATAATCCTGCGCAACCAGGCCTTCTCGACCGCGACGCTCACCACGATGGTGGTTATCGTGGCCGGCTTTGGCTGGATCGTCGAAGGTGTCATGTCCATTCTGGAGTCCGAGCTTTCGTCCAACCGTGCCCTCGCCATCCTGAGCGGCGCGCTCTCCATCATCGCCGGCATGTTCGTGTTTATCTATCCGCTGTGGTCGGCCAAGATGCTCGTCATCTTTAGCGGCGCCGCACTGCTGGTGTTTGGCGTAACGCTGATTGTTCGCGCTATTCAATTTGGCAAACTGGTGCACTAGATGCCGCGAACGCTCTTTATTGATGCAGACGCCTGCCCGGTCACGCGCGAGTCGATTGACTGCGCGCGGCGGGCGGGCGTCGCCGTCGTTATCGCCGGCAACAGCACACAGAACCTGGAACGCCACATTCGCCGCGACGATCCGCGCGACGTCGAGCATGCGCGACGCGGATTTTGGGTCACGACGCTCGATGTGAGCGTGGGCGCCGACAGCGCCGACTTTGCCATTGTCGAACGCCTGCAGGCGGGCGATGTAGTCGTGACGCAGGACATTGGCTTGGCGAGCATGGTGCTCGGGCGCGATGCCGCCGCCATCGGCGTGCGCGGGCGCGTCTACGATAAGGCGACCATCGACATGCAACTGTTTATTCGCCACGAGGAAAAGAAGGTGCGCCGCGCCGGCGGTCGCACTCGCGGTCCGGCGGCATTTACCAGCGAAGACCGGGCCCGCTTTAAGCGCAACCTCACCGAGCTGCTGCGCTAACCAAGGTAGATTTTCGGGACATGCCCGGAAATCTACCTTTTTGTTTTGAGCGGTGTGAGCGCTCGGAATCCATGGCTCAACAAAAAAACGGGCTTCAAAATGCCATGCGTCGCCGCATTGCGCAGGCGCCGAGCATGGCTATTTGAAGCCCATTTTTTAAGCCTACTTAGAGGCCGAAGGCGGATAGGATAAGGCCCCAGCCGGCGCCGATGACGTACATCATGACCAGGAACACGGCGTTTTCACGAGCGCTGCGGTTGGTGCGGAACAGGACAAGATAGCCCACGCCGGCGGAAATGAGCGTGCCGGCGAGCATCGGCGCCAGCTGTAGCGCGCCCTCCAGGTACAGCTGCGTAATGACCACGCTGGCCGAGCAGTTGGGGATCAGGCCGACGAGTGCCGAGCCCAAGACGGCGAGCGTCTCGTTGCCACGCAGGAACTGCTCGATCGCGGACTCTCCGAAGGTCTCGAGCACGGCAACTAGAATCAGCGTCACCAGGAAAATAAAAACCGAAACCTGCACGGTGTGCGAGATCGCGCTGCGGATAATCGACAGGACGGGCGCACCTTCGTGGGAGTGACCGTGGTCGTGCCCATGGCCGTGGTGGTGCTCATGCTCGCCTGCGTGACCGTGGTCATGGCTGTGTCCGTGGTCGCGCTCGTGTTCATCTTCATCATCATCGCAACCGCAATGGTCGCGCTCGCACAACTCGTGGATGTGATCGGCGCTCACGCCCGCCTCGGCCACTTCATCAATGATGTCGCCCCCGGTATGGTCGTCGTGCGCGCAGTTCACATGAGCCGGATTGGCAGCGGTCCCCAGCACGGTACGGCGAATCGCCGCATGCGCGCGGGCATCACGACGAAGGCCGCGGATAGCCGCGTCCACGATAAAGCCCGTGACCAGTGCGATAAGCGCTTTCGAAGCCAAAAGCATCGCCATAGTCTGCACGGGAACCTGCTCGGCAAGTAGCAGCGGCAGCATCTCGTCGGAGGTCGAAAGGAACACCGCCACCAAGGTGCCCAGCGTCACGACGCGACCGGCGTACAACGTTGCCGCCATGGCCGAAAAGCCGCACTGCGGCACCATGCCCAGCAACGAGCCAACCACGGGACCCGCGGCGCCGGCGCGCTTGATGGCCCCGTTAACGCGGTCGCCCGCGACGTGCTCCAAGGTCTCGAGGGCCAGATACGTCACCAACAAAAACGGCACCAGCGAGAGCGTGTCCTTGCCGGCGTCGAGCAGAATATCAATCAGCAAATCCATGACGGATGAAACCTTTCATGTCTTTCGGCAGCATTGTAAAAGTCCTAGCGGTCAACTAGGGTATTGTAGTTGTCCTAGGCGCGATGCCAATAGTTGCCCATGGTAAACTATCATCTCGCCATAACTCAATGCCACCGAGCCGCG
>DAWDVX010000068.1:0-1146 GCA_052346145.1 Collinsella sp. | reverse complement strand
CCGCGCGACACGGCCCGTCCAAGGAGCAGTTATATGAACGTTTCACAAGCACTCGAATACGAGCGCCAGCCGTTTATTCCCATGTTTATCTATGGCGATCACGGCGCCATGGAGTCCGAGCGCCAGAAGGGCGAGGAGGCCCTTAAGGTGCTCGAAACCGAGTACTTTACCGCCGAGGGCGACCCCAGCTTCGACTTTGCCACCGTGCGCGACCTGGCTGACCGCAACCGCGACCTGTGCGACCAGATTGGCGAGGCGCGCCTGCGCAACGTGACGCCCGCGACGCTTTCGCGCGGCCTGTCCGATGCCGACACCTGCGCCGCCATCGGCAAGATGCAAAAGCGCACCGCCGCGTCGGTCATGCGCGAGATCCGCGGCGACCGCGACGCGCTCGGCGTGGCCTACGCCCGCAAGCCCATCCAGGGCACCGTGCTCGGTATCGACATCGAGACCACCGGCCGTGCACCCGAGCGCGGTTATATCATCAATGTGGGTTGGGAAATCATGGAGCTCACCAGCGACGCCGTCCCGCACGACGCCGAGGCGCACTACTGCGGTCTGCCCGACATCTACCGCGGCGAGGATGTGCCGTTGTCGAATATCCACCACATCACCTGGGACGACATCGACGGCAAAAAGCCATTCCGCGAGAACAAGGAACTGCAGAAGCAGCTGCTCACGCTTATGAAGAAGTACCCGTACATGGCGCACAACGCCGCCTTTGAGGACAGTTGGTTCAAGATCCACCTGGACGGTTACGCCGAGGCACGCCGCGCCGGCAAGATCATCGTCATCGACTCGCGCCAGATCTGCCGCAGCCTGGATGCCGACGTCCGCTCGCTCCCCCGCGAGTCCGCGCCCGCCGCGCTCGAGAACTGGGCGCGCCGCCGTGGCACCCTCGCCGCCGACGCCAACGAGCAGCACCTGGGCCTCGACGACACCGACCTCATGCTCCGCACGGTTCAGGCCGAGTTCAACCTCAAGAACCTATTCGCGAAATAACCGATCCATCTGCGGGAGCGCCTGCCAGGCACAGCGCAATCCGTCTGGGCACACCGACACGCAGTAAACTAGGGCGCAGCCTTATGGCTGCGGTCGCGCGCGCAGACATGGTGTAAGAGTGTCCTGAGGTCCGTCGCTGCAAGT
>DAWDVX010000067.1:6147-7514 GCA_052346145.1 Collinsella sp. | reverse complement strand
GGTGATCTCCGCCTTGAGAGGGCGGCGTCCTAAACCGCTAGACGAACGGGCCATAAGCCTCAGCAGAAAAGAAGTGGTAGCCCGTACCAGATTCGAACTGGTGATCTCCGCCTTGAGAGGGCGGCGTCCTAAACCGCTAGACGAACGGGCCACATGACATCTGCACTGCCGTGCTGCGAGGAAATATATTACGGGACAAAAAACTTCAGCGCAAGAAGAAATTCCAAATTGCCAAAAAATTGTCGGCAGGTTATGGAACACGCAGGTAAACTAGGTAGCTAATTCAAGTTAAGATGGACCAAAAGAGCTTCGCGATCGTTGGGAATGTTGTCTTCGATCACGGCGTCGAGGGCGGAGTTGAGAAGCTGCCCCAGTTCCGGCCCGGGCTTGACTCCAGCACGGATCAGGTCGCCGCCGTTGATGGCGAGCATCTTGAGCGTATAGGGCTCCCCCGCCCTCAGCAGCTCGTGCGCCATCGCGCGCATCTCCTCAATCGTCTCAACGTAATAGAAGCACGACGGGGCCTTGCCAAGTGTGTCGGCACGCTTAAGGTCCATGAGCTCGTCAATCAGGCGGGCCGTGTCGACGCCCTCACCCGAAAGCGCGCGCATCATATTGAGCAGACAGGAGCGCTCGGGGCGCAGCGGCTTGTCATGGTATTTGATGAGCAGGCACACGTCGCGCACCAAGTCGTGCGAGAGCGCCAGGCGATCCATAATGACGCGCGCTTTCTTGGCGCCGAGCTCGGGATGACCGTAGAAGTGTCCGCTGCCGGCGTGATCGACCGTAAAGCACTCGGGCTTGGAGACATCGTGCAAAAACGCCGCCCACATAAGGCTCGACGATGGCGCGACGCCGTCGCACAGCGCCAGCTCCCCTGCCACCGTCAGCACACGGGCGATATGCTCGTAGACGTTAAACGCATGATAGACACTGCGCTGATCAAACCCGCGACCCGCTGCCAACTCGGGCACAGCGGCACAGATGAGCTCGGGATAGCGAAGCATCGCGTCTCCCCCATGACCGGTCGAAAGAATGCCCTCGAGCTCAATACCCACACGCTCGCGCGCCACGGCATCGAGCAGCGGCGCACGCTCGGCAAGCGCACGCTTGGTCTCGGGCTCAATCATAAAGTCCAGACGGCAGGCAAAGCGCACAGCACGCAGCATGCGCAGGGCGTCCTCGTTAAAGCGACGCTTGGGATCGCCGACAGCGCGAATCAGCTTGCGCTCCAAGTCACCCTGGCCGTCGTAGCGGTCGACAAGCCCGCGCTCGGGATGCCAGGCCATAGCGTTGACGGTAAAGTCGCGGCGCGCCAGATCGTACTCGAGCGAGGCCGCAAGCTCCCTCTCGCTGAACCACAGCAG
>DAWDVX010000067.1:5389-6137 GCA_052346145.1 Collinsella sp. | reverse complement strand
ACGTGGTGACCTCGATACGCTCGCCATCGGAAATAGCCGTGATTCCGCCAAATTTAATGCCCGACTCCACGACCGCGATACCAGCGGCCTCGAGCGCCACTTTGGACTCCTGCCACAGGCCGCTGCAACACATGTCAACATCGTGGCTGGGGCATCCCATCAGGGCGTCGCGCACCCAACCGCCCACGTACCAGGCCTCAAGACCGGCCGCCTCGAGCGCACGAAGGACGCGCAGGGAGGCATCGGTCGGGTGCGTACCGTTGAGCGAAACATTGCACATACCTGTGGCCTCCTGCGGCTATCAAATTGGTTGTCGATTGCATCTGCAAGAAGTCTAGCAAGAAACAGCCTCCCCTGCACACGCAAGTCCGATAAACAAAAACGCATCCGTCCTGTTCCCAAGACGGATGCGAACCACTCGAAATACTCAAGCTTTAGGCCGGAGTTAGCAGACCTCGCGGATAGCGATGCCCTTCTTATACTCCTCGACCTTGGCAAAGTCGCCCAGGCCCGGGCACTCGACCACGTTGGCGCCGGTAGCCATCGAAAGGCGCAGGGCGTCCTCGACGCGCTCGGGGGCGTCGTGCCACACGGACAGGAAGGCAGCGAGCGAGGAATCGCCGGCGCACACCGTCGACAGCAGCTTGACGTCGAAGGTGCGGTTGGCAAACCAGATGTGCTCGCCGTTAGAGAAGTACGCACCAGCGCCGCCAAGAGTCAGCAGCACATTCTTGGCGCCCTTGGCGTG
>DAWDVX010000067.1:0-5379 GCA_052346145.1 Collinsella sp. | reverse complement strand
CAGCTCGTCGTCGTTGGGCTTAATCAGCAGCGGCTCCATGGCAATGAGGTCTGCCAGCTGATGGCTCGAGATATCGAGGACGAACTCGGCCCCCTTGGCCTTGACGCGGCGCAGGACCTCGGCCAAGAAGCCCTCGGAAGTGTTGGGAGGCAGCGAGCCGCTGATGACCAGGCAGGTCATGTCATCAAGCGAATCGATGAGCTCAAACATCTCCTGCTCGTTGGCCTCGTTGATGGCGGCACCGGCGTTGACCATGTTGTACTCGGTGTCGGGTCCGGCATTGAGGAACACATTGACGCGCGTGATGCCGTCGGTCCAAACGGGCTTGACGGGCACGCCCAGGGCCTCGGCGCCCTTAACGATAAACTCGCCCGAGAAGCCGGCGAAAAAGCCCAGGATCGTGGTGTCGACACCGTAGTGATCGAGGGTGAACGAGACGTTGAGACCCTTGCCGTTGGGCGTGTAGACGGCGTTACGGGTACGCGTGACGGTGTTGGCAGCAAGGCCGTCGCAGGAGATGTTGTAGTCAATGGCGGGATTTGCAGTGAGCGTGTAAATCATGAATGTTCCTTTCACGAAGTAACGTGTTGGTGAAAGTATATTCCACCCATCGGTAAAAGGCTAGGACAACTCGGTGAACGGTGTGGAAGCGATGAAGTACGGCAGAACATCTCTCTCCAATGACGGAACAAAAAAGGCGCCCCAGCCGAAACCGGGGCGCCGCATGCGCACGAATATGTCGCGTTTCGATTACTGACGATCGAGCTTGCGGACAGCAACGCGCTTGCTGTACTCGTCGACGTGACCGAAGTCGCCGATGCCGACGGACTCGGCAACGTTGGCGCCGGTGGCCATAGCGAGCTTCATGGCCTCCTCGACGTTGTCGCGATCCCTGTACCACTTGTGCAGGAACGCAGCGAGGGTGCAGTCGCCAGCGCAGACGGAAGAAACCAGCTTGATGTTGAACTCACGCTTGGCGTACCAGATGTCCTCGCCGTTGGAGAAGTAAGCGTCGCCGCGGCTACCACGGGTGAGCAGCACGTTCTGAACGCCAGCGTCGTGAGCCATCTTCATAGCAACGCGAACCTCGTCGTCGGTGTCGACCGGCACGCCGAAGATGGCCTTCATCTCGTGATGGTTCGGCTTGATGAGCAGCGGCTTCTTGTGAGCGAGCTCCTTGAGCTTGTCGGAGGACAGGTCCAGGACGACGTCGGCGCCACGAGCCTGAGCGTGCTCCATGACCTGAGCCAGGAAGTCGGGCGTAGCTTTGGGAGGCACGGAGCCGGAAACGATCAGGCACTCGAGATCGCCCGCGGTGTCCAGGATGTTATAGAGCTCCTCCTGGTGCTGCGGCGTGATCGGAGCACCAGGGTTCAGGATGCCGTACTCGTGCTGGCCATCGTTGACGTAGGTGTTAATGCGCGTGATACCGTCGGTCCAGACCGGGCGGCAGAGGCAACCCAGGTTCATGACCTCCTCGACGATGAACTTGCCCGTGAAGCCAGCGAAGAAGCCGAGCGCGACGGTGTCGACGCCCATTTTCTTAAAGGCGAAGGACACGTCGAGGCCCTTGCCGTTAGCCGTGTAGCTGGCCGAGCCGGTGCGGACGTTCTCGTCGGGCTCGAGCGGAGAGCTCGAAACCGTCATGTCGACAGCCGGGTTAGCGGTTAGCGTGTAGAACATTTACAGTACCCCCTGTATATGTGAGGGCCGCGTGGCCAGCCCATTCCAACCACGCGGTTACCTCTGATACCAAATTAGCGAGCTGCGGACTCGAGCAGTGCCTTGACCTCGGCGGCGGTGTTGCAGGCGAGTGCCTTCTCGGCAAGCTCGTCGCACTCGGCCTTGGTCCACTGGCTGATGGTCTTGCGGGCGCGCAGGATCGACGGAGCGCTCATCGAGAACTCCTCCAGGCCCCAGCTGATCAGCAGCGGCTCGAGCAGCGGATCGGCAGCGGCCTCGCCGCACATACCGACCATGATGCCGGCCTTCACGCCGCTCTCGATGATGTTCTTGAGCGAGCGGAGCACGGCGGGATAGTAAACCTGGTACAGGTTGGAGATGGTGTCGTTACCACGGTCGGCGCACATGGTGTAGCCGATCAGGTCGTTGGTGCCGATGGAGAAGAAGTCGGCAACCTCGGCAAGACGGTCTGCGAGCAGCGAAGCGGCGGGCGTCTCGACCATGATGCCGACCTCGATGTTCTCGTTGAACTTACGACCCTCTTCGGTCAGCTCGGCCTTGCACTGCTCGACGAGCTCCTTGACAGCCAAGACCTCCTCGACGCAAGTGACGAGCGGGATCATGATCTTGACGTCACCGAAGGCGCTAGCGCGCAGCAGAGCGCGGAGCTGGACCTTGTACTGGTCGGGATTGGCCAGGCAGTAACGCACGGCGCGGAAGCCCATGAAGGGGTTGTCTTCCTTGACCATATGCAGATACGGAATCTCCTTGTCGCCACCCACATCGAGCGAGCGGATGATGACCGGAGCACCCTTGAGCGCGCTGGCGACCTTACGGTAGGCGTTGAACTGCTCCTCCTCGGAAGGAAGCTCAGCAGAGTCCATGAACAGGAACTCGGAGCGGAACAGACCGATGGCCTCGGCGTCGTGATCGAGCGCGTTGGGCACGTCATCAGGGTTACCGATGTTGCAGGCGATGATCTTCTTGATGCCATCGGCAGTCACGGACGGCTTGCCGCGGAAGGCCTCGAGGGCCGCCTTCTCAGCAGCGAAGGCCTCAGCCTTGGCGGTGTAGGCAGCGAGCGTCTCCTCGTCGGGATCGGCCTCGACGATACCCTTGCCACCGTCGACGACAACGGTCATGCCGTTGCGCAGAGCGGTGCAGCTGTTGGAAACCGAAAGGACAGCCGGGATCTCGAGGGCGCGCGCGATGATCGCGGAGTGCGACGTGCGGCCACCGGTCTCGGTGACGATACCGGCAACGTGGGTCTTATCGATCGTGGCGGTCATGGACGGCGTGAGGTCGTGCACGACAACGACGGTGTTCTCGGGCAGGACGGAGAGGTCGACGACCTCCTTGCCCAGCAACTCGGCCAGAATACCGGTACGGATGTCGGCGATGTCGGCCGCGCGCAGACGGAACATCTCGTCGTCCATGGACAGGAACATGTTCTCGAACATGGTCGAGGTGTCCATGAGCGCCTGCTCGGCGCAGGTACCGCCGTCAATGGCGGCGTTGATGGCGTCGGTCATGCCCGGGTCCTGAGCCAGGACAATGTGTCCGCTCATGATCTCGGCCTCGGCCTCGCCCACCGTCTCCTTCATGTGGTCGGCCTGAGCCTGGGTCTTCTCGCAGAAGACCGAAAGAGCGGTCTGATAGCGCCCCTTCTCTGCTGCCGAATCAGCAACCTCGTGCGGCTCAAAAGTCAAGTCGGGATCGACGGCGACCATGACGGTGCCGATACCGATGCCCTCGGAAGCGTTGACTCCCTGATACATTCCCATTCCTCTCTCCGTGTCATGTGATAAAGCGTTTTGCCATATCCATGACAAAAGAGCGCAGTTACCTTACAACAGGTCACTGCGCCCCCAAATATGAACTTAGTTGTTCAACATGCGACCCGTTTGAGTTCTACTCGCCAAGACCGCTCTTGATGAGCTCGATGGCAGCAGCCAGAGCCTCGGCCTCGTCAGCGCCGTCACACTTGACCTCGACCTCGGTGCCGCAGGGGATACCAGCAGCCATGAGGGCCATCGGGGACTTGCCGTTGACCTCCTTCTCGGGGGTGACGACCGTCACGTCACAGGCGTACTTGCCCATGGTGGAGGCGAACAGACCAGCCGGACGCATGTGCAGACCCTGAGGATTAACGAGGGTAGCCTTCTCAGAAACCATAGTTGACTCCTTTTTTGTGTTTAACCCCTGTCATGTATGTGGCAGGAGTCAGATTCACGACGTTGTTTATATTAACTCACATCAAACGGTTTTTCATTGTGTTTCACACGAATTGTTGGACAGATGTCGTATCCCTGCGCTCGCCCGCCGGGCGGGGCGGTTAAGTTTGCTGCTCTACAGTCCTGCGCAAGACGGAAAGCACATTAAGTGCTTTCCTTTGCGTGCGGAACTCGCGACAAACTTAATCGCCCCGCCCGGCGGGCGAGCTGCGGAAACTCGGTCGGTCCAGAGCAATATCGGCGGAACGGAATTCTGGCTGAGGATCTGTTCGCGACAAAGACTCAATGGGCAGTTCCCTCTATGTCCTTCTGTAAGTTGCGGTGAAATAGGGACTGATTTTGCGGTTGAAACGTTTAAACAGTTCCTATTTCACCGCAACTTTCAGAAGGGAATGAAAAAGGCGGGGGCTCCGGGTGGAGTCCTCGCCTTTGTTACGGGGGGCGATGTTATTCGCGTACCGCGGAATTAGACCAGACGGGCGTTGATCGTCTTGGCGATCTCGGCGGCGTCGGTGGAACCCTTGACGGTGGCACGGAAGTCCTCGTCCATGAGCGCCTCGGCGACCTTGGACAGGATCTTGAGGTGCGTAGTGCCGGCCTGGGCACCGGGAATGAGCAGTGCGATAGCCACGTTGACGGGAGCGCCGTCCATGGTGTCCCAACCGGTCACGCCGGACTCGTCCTTGACGACGATGACGGCAGCCTCGGTAATGGCGTCGGACTTGGCATGCGGGATGGCGAAGCCCTCCATCATGCCCGTGGTGCCCTCGGCCTCGCGGGCCAGGAAGGCGTTCATCACGGCGTCGGCGTCGCTGGCGATACCGGCCTTGACAGCCTGGTTGGAAACGAAGCTCAGAGCCTCGTCACGAGAAGCGAAGTCCTCGGCGACAAAGACGTTCTCGACCTTCACGAAGTCAGCAGCCTCGGCCTTGGGGGCCTCGACGGCAGCGGCCTTGGGGGCCTCAACCGGCTTGGTTGCAGGAGCGGGCTTCTGGTTCTTCTCGAAGTCGTACTTCTTGAAAGCCACGAACAGGATGCCACCGACCACGGCGCCGATGAGGATCGCGACGGGCAGGACCAGGAAGCCGCCGTGAGGCGCCGGATCGTGAACGTTGAAGAAGATGGTCAAGATGGAAGCGATGGAAGAACCGAGCATCATGATGGGCATAACGGGCCAGATGTTCTTGGTCATGAACGGAATGGCGCCCTCGGTGATGTGGGTGCAACCAAGGATGAGGTTGACGATACCGGCGTCATGATCCTCCTGGCTGAAGTACTTCTTGCCGACAACGACGGCGAAGGTGGTGATCAGCGGCGGAACGATGCAAGCGGCGGAGACGGCAGCCATGAAGTTGGTGCCGAAGTTGTAGGTCTCGGTGCCGACGCCAGCTTCGAGAGCGGTACCGAGCAGGAAGGTGCCAGTAGCGTAAGCAGCCTTGTTGACCGGGCCGCCCATATCAAA
>DAWDVX010000066.1:0-7647 GCA_052346145.1 Collinsella sp. | reverse complement strand
TTCCCATCAAATTGGTAGTCTATTCCTCCCGGTTAATGATCTACCGTTCACGGTCGATTTTCGACCGTTCGCAGGATGCATGCTCTTGAGCAAAATGTTGTGCAAATAAATAAAATGCTATTAAAAAACTGATAACTGGCTTAATTACCAGCAGAAATAGATATTTCATAGCGAATAAACGAAGGTAAATCCGAGCAAATGTCAAGAGAATTGAGAATTCGCTACAAAACTATCGGTATTTTTGCTTAGATGTTCAAACAATCGTTACAATATGTACTATAAGCGTGCGCAATTACAGGTTGCGCAGATACGTTTGATAGTGAAAGAGCAAGATCGCGGTCTCTTGGGGAGGAGACATCGATGAAAGCAAATTCAGATAAATCTAAGCAGAGTAATAAAGCGACACATCGTGTACTAGCAGGTGTTTTGTGCGGAGCTTCCGTTTTGAGCCTGGTACTGTCGCTCGTTATGCCCCCGATCTCGCAGGCCATCGCCAACGACGTCCAGACAGTTTCTACCGAGGAAACTGTAATGGGGGGGGGTTCCTCAACTGAGTCTACTGATGTAGACAACACCAACAACGGGGATACCGAAAACCAGAATAGTGACGAGATCGAGGATGGCGAAGCCGACCCTTCAAATGGTGTTGAGCAAGGTCAGCCTGAAGGTAAGCTACAGGCCGAAGATGGCGAGTTGTCGGATGGCAATACCGTAATGCTGGCTGCGGAAGGCGGGCAGACTAAAACGGAATCCACTGAAATACGAACAGCTGACGACTTGAAAAAACTGGCGAATGCAAGCGGTGTTGCTAGCTTCAAGCTTATGAATGATGTCGAGACCAGCGAGACGATCACGCTCAACAACGGCAGCAATATCACGCTGTATTTAAACGACTGCAAAATTAAGCATACAAGTCCGAGCCAGCCCCTATTCAACATAACCGGCGGCGCAACGCTGACCGTCAAGGATAAAGAACCAACGGATGATCAACCTATTGGAAGCCCTCAAACGCTGAGTGACCAGGGTCAGAATCTGACTGCCGCTAATTACGGCAAGAGAGCCGAGCTGGGGGGTTACGATTCCAATGGCATTCCGGCTAACCTTATCTACTACGTAACCGAATCGGTCGCAAACGGAACCCGTACAACCGAGACTCTTAAGGCGTATAAGGCTAATATCCAGGGTGCCATCGTGGCGTGCGGCGGCGATAATGCTTATGGTTTGAAGCTTGTCAACCTTTTCGACGGTGGTCACTTCAACCTCGAGAGTGGCACACTTACGCAGAAGCAGGGCGATCACGTCGGTAATCTGATCTATGCCGAGAACGGTTCAACTGTCACCATGAACGGCGGCTACATTTGCGGCGCCGATACGGGAGACTCGGGTGCTGGCGCCGGCATCAAGGTGTCAAATTGTAAAGGCAAACGGTCAACTTTTAAAATGACCAATGGTGTAATCGCCGGCAATACTGCTTCTAGCGGTGCTGGCGTTTTTGCAGAGGACTACGTTAATGCCTCCGAGGCGGATAAAAACGAATCTACTAAGGGTCATCCTACAGTCGAGATGACTGGTGGCATAATTACCGGCAACTGCACACGCGATTCTGTCGACGGCCTTGGCGGTGGCATCTTGGCTTCGGGCGGTAGTGTGACCGTTTCTGGTGGTTACATTACGAACAATTGCTATGCCAGATTCTGCGGTAATGAAGGCTGGGGTTGTCATGGCGGCGCTGGGCTTGCTGCCAATAACGGCGCTCATGTCACCATTTCTGGTGGCCAGATTACCGGCAATTATTCTAAAGAAGCTGGTGGCGGCGTTTATATCACGGATGTCGGGCGTAATGACCAATCCCGTGAGGGTATGGCGTGGCTGCATATCACGGGAGGAATTATTGCCTCTAACGTGAGCTTCCGATCTGAGGGTGCTGGCATTCGAGTGGGCCAGATGGTTGACGCGATGATTAACGGTAATAAAGATAGTAAAGTCTATATCGCTAACAATCACTGCATGTCTCGCTTTGACTGGGGCGGTGGCGGTATCTTTGTTCAGGGAAACTCGGATGAGGGTAAGGAAAAGACCGCTGGTAGATTATTTGTATACAACTCGTACATTAGCAGCAATACCGCTGGCGGCTATGGCGGCGGCGTAGCAGTCTGCCCCACGGGCAAGACGTTGGTAACGAACAAAGAGAGCACGGCAATCTTTGGCAATTCGTCTGCTGGCAATGATCAGAGTTTCAAAGAATACAAACGGGAAGATGGCAGTGGTAATGATGGTACGCCCCATCTTTCAGCTGGTGGTGCTGAGGGTACTAATAAGAATGAAGATATAGATGCATACAACTCGGACGATTTCCGCAAGTACGGTCATGCCGATTTCTTCCTCGCATCGCGGGATCACACAACGCCGGTCGCAGTGGTAAGCGGCAAGATGCTTGGCGATATAGACGCCCAGTATTCGGGAAGCATTGAGCTAACGCATCACATTACCATCCCCGCCAACGGTGTTGCTCAGGTAAAAAATAGCATCGGTCTGTCTTCGGCTGTTAGGGCCACGGATAAAGCGGTGATTGACGCAGTACGGGATAATAGAGTGACAACTTTCATCACGGGCAACTATTCCTGGGACCATGGTGGCGGCATCATGTCGAATGGCGACTTGTACCTAAGCGAGCCTGCGGATACGTACGTCTACCCGAGCCTTAAGTTGAAGGCAACCAAGGAGTTGGACGGCCGCAAGATCAATAACGGGGAGTTCTCCTTTACGGTCTACCGCAAGGATAAGGTTGATCCTTTCGCTAGCGGGGTATTCAATCATGACGTTTGCGCCCCGGTTGGAACTGCACGTAATGTTGATGGAGGCAACATCACGTTTAACCTTGGTGAGCAGTCTGCAGCGAACGGTACGGCTGGCACGATTACATACTACCTAGTCGAAAATGCCGGAAAGGTTTCCGGCATCACATACGACCCCGCCGTGTACGAGATTAAGGTGACAGTCGAAGACTACCCGACTGTGCTCATGACTGTTCCGTCTCGGGACGATCCGAACAAGACCATAGAGCTCAAAATCCATAACTACAAGATCAAAGACGTGAGCGCGGTCGAGCATTCCAAGGGCGAAACTGGCTCCCAGAACGTTTCTGTGCAACCAGATGCTACTGAGGGTTATTATTCGATTGTCGGCCCCGACGGGGGAAAGACCTTCACCAACACGTACGACCCTAAAAAGGGTTCCTGGACTCCTAAGGCGACTAAGGTCGTTAAGGGTGGCGAGATGAAGAAGTTTACACTTCAGCTCGCGACAGATAGCCACTTTGAGGACAAAGACATCATCGGTACTGCCGAGACCTCTGGTCCTAAAAAGACGCAGAAGCTTTCGTTCAGGGGCGCCTCTAATAAGGAGACTGAGCTCAAGCTCGAGTACTCGCTCTCTGATATCAGGACTAATCCCTACGATCCGGGCGACTCCACGGGTCGTGGCCCTTCCAAGACCTTTACCTATTACGTCCGCGAACAACAGCCGACCACGCAGTTCACGAACTACAAGTACGACCAGTCAATCTATCAGATTACGGTCACGGCAGCTGACGACTCTAACGGCAAGATCAACATCTCTGCGACCTACAAGCAGATTCAGGATCGTGATGGCAAACCGGTGGCCAACGGCGCTGAGCACACATTCAGCGAAACCGATACCCCCACCTTCACCAACACCTACTCCACTTCTTTGCCCCTTTCTGGTATGTCGGGCGTCACTCTGACGTACCTTGCCGGCGCGGCGGTGCTTTGCGCTGCTGCGGCCTGGATGCACATTCGTCGCAAGGCGAATGCGAAGGGAGGTAAGCGTCGTGAATAAGAAAGTTTGCTCCTTCCCGATCTTGTTTGCGCTGCTTGCCCTCCTGATCGGCACCTGCGCGGTTGTGTTCCCCGCTTCCGCGCAGGCCGCGCCGACCTCGACCGGTTCTATCACGGTGAGCGGCACCGTGGCGAGCAGCTACGACGCCTACCAGATCTTTAGTGCCAACGTCGTCGACGGCGACAGCGACGCCAAGATCGCCACCGACCTCGCCTGGGCAAGCGACGCCGTGCGCGACGCCGCGCTGCCTGTGCTGCACAGCGCCGGCATGCCCAAATCCCAGACCACCGCGCAGGAAGCTGCCGAGTGGCTCAACACCGATTCCCACCTTACGAGCGCGCTGAGCGCACAGCTCGCTCGTTCCCTCCAGAGCTCTGGCGCCGTGTCCGTGGCCCTTAACGCGGGCACGACGGCCGAGCTGCCCTGCGGCTACTGGCTCATCGTCGCCGACGACGATGCCATCGCCCAGGACGAGGCCGGCACCGCGCCGATCATGGCCCTGGTCGGCGGCAGCGCCGTCACCGTCAAGCCCAAGGCCGCGACCCCCAAGGTCAAAAAGCACGTGCTGGAGGACAGCACCGCCGCCTGGCAGAAGGCCGCCGACGCCACGGTCGCCGACGAGCTGTACTGGCGCCTCTCTGCCACGGTCCCGGCGGGCCTCACGGCCTACGACACCTATACGGTGCGGTTCGTCGACACCATGAGCGCGGGGCTCGACCCCTCCAAGGTCGCCGCGAGCATGCGCGTGTACGCGGCGGCGGGCGCGGACGGCGGCTTCGACGCCGTCCAGGGCGGCAAGGACGGGCGCGCCGGCACCGAGCCCGCGAAGGGCTGGACCGACATCACGGCCCAGTGCGCCACCAAGGTAGCGGCAGACGGAACCTTCACCGTGCGCACCGGCGACCTCATCGCCGCGCTCGGCGGGGCCGACGCCTTCACCGCGGGCGCCCGCGTGGTCGCCGTGTACAATGCGCCGCTCAACAGCGCGTGCAACCACGGCATCGCGAAGGGCAACCCCAACGAGGTCTACCTGCGCTACCCGCGCTCTCCCTTTGCCGACCAGTCCGGCGACGCCGGCTTTACCCGCACGCCGAGCGACGATGCGTGCGCCTACACCTGGGATCTCGCGCTCACCAAGCGCGGCAGCGACGGCGACAAGCCGCTTGCCGGGGCGGTCCTGAGCATCGCCGACGACCGCGGTCGCACGCTGGCGGCCGACGGCACGTGGGATGCGGAGGGCAAGGCCACCGTCACCACGGGCGAGGACGGCCGCGTGACCGTCTCGGGCGTGGACTCGGGCAAGCTGGAGGTCCGCGAGCTCAAGGCGCCCAAGGGCTACACCGCCTTTGAGGGCACGCGCTCCGTGACAGTTAAGGCCGAGGGCCTGGACGTCGACCAGGTGGCCGCCGCCAAGCCCAAGCTCACCATCACGGCCGAGTCGCCCCTGCGCGCCGACAGCGCGGACGGGTCGACGGGCAGCCTGGAGGCGTCGCTCATCAACACGCCCACCGGCACACCCCCTAGCATTACCACCGGAGGCTTTATGCCCTCGACTGGCGATATGGCAATGTACGCCGCGGCCGCCGCAGCGGTCGCCGGAGCCGCGCTCATCGTGGTCGCGCTCCTGGTCAAGCGGGGAGGTGGCGGCCATAAAGAGTAGCTGGCAGCCCCACAGAGAGCGGGGCGAGACGTAGCGAAGTAGATGCTAAGACACAGACAGACAGATTTAGATCAAACGGACTTCAAGCAGAAAGCAGAGGAAAAGAAGATGAGCATGAGCAAGAACATCGCACGCCTGGCAGTAACAGCGGGCCTTACCGCGGCGTTGAGCTTCGGCGGCGTGATGGCCCCGGTGACCATGGCGTTTGCTGATGATCCGGTGACGGCTCCGGCAAATGGCATCATCATCGAGCAGAGCGAGAACAACAAGGGCACCGCTAAGACGCGTTTCGTTCCGTACCAAATCTTCAAGGCAAAAGTTCACGACGGCGAAAATGGTAAAGTCACATCTGATGTTGATTGGGCTGATACCATAACGCAAACCACCAAGGACCAGATTATTGCTGATATCCGTAGCGATGCTAGTAATGGTAAGAAGCTTTCCGGAACTCCTTCTGCTCAGGACGTTGCTGATTGGTTGGGCACCTATGTGTCCGAAAGCGGCAGGGAACTCGTTGTTAAGAACGGAGACTTGCTTAATAAAATAGCCGCCATTGTAAAGAAAAATGAGCAGCCGTCAGGTACGGCGTTCAATGCTGGTGATTCTTTTACGCCTGAGAGCGCTGGCTACTATCTCTTCCTGACAGATGATAACTCCATCGGTACGAATAAAGACTATTCCAACAAGAAACAGACGGGCACCTCGCCGATTTTCGCCGTCGTAGGTGGTACTGGAGTAACCGTGACCGAGAAGACTGGCATTCCCACGGTTACGAAGAAGGTCAAGGATGACAAGCTCCGCAGCGACTGGGCTGACAAGGGCGACTCCCAGATGGATCAGCCCGTGTACTACCAGCTGACCGGTACTGTGGCTGCGAACATCGATACGTTCAACACCTACTACTATGAGTTCCACGACGAGCTCTCCGCTGGTCTGACCGCGGATGAGAACTCTATTACCGTTAAGATTGATGACGAAACCGTGACGGCGGTCAACAACTACACCGCGAGTGTCACGAATACTACGGACGAGTCCGGGGCTGTAACTGGGCAGGTGCTGACTGTTTCCTTTACGGATCTTAAGGCTGCTGCTCGGTCCGTGGGCAAGACGCTTACCAAGGATTCCCATGTCGTCGTCACCTACACCGCCAAGCTTGACCACGAGAAGGCGAAGAATGTCGTGGTTGGCGGCGAGGGTAATCCCAACAGCGTCAAGCTCATCTACTTCAACAATCCCATGAGCAACGGCAAGGGCGAGTCCGTGCCCGATACCGTCCGTGACTACACTTACGCGCTCAAGCTCGTTAAGGAGGACTCTGCTAACGAGGCCACCAAGCTCGAGGGCGTAAAGTTCACCATCCAGGCCACGGGTGCCGACGAGGGCGCTGGCACTCAGTATGTCCAGGAGAACGGTTCCCTCGGCAAAGATCCCTGGAATTTCACGACCGATGGAAACGGCGAGATTAATATCAAGGGCCTTGATGCTGGTACCTACACGGTCAAGGAGACCGACACCCTTGGAGGCTACAACACGCTGGGCGCCTTCACCTTCACCATTAAAGCCGATGGCCTTAATCAAGACGAGGGAAATAATACCCTGACGGTTACTGCGTCCAAGGAAGGCCCCGAACTTGTCGTTGCTCCGACCTTTGATCATGGCACCGTCACCCTCACCGTCAAGAACAAGAAGGGCTCCAACCTCCCGCTCACCGGTCTTAACGGCGTGACCTTCACTTGGATCGCTGGTGGCGCGGTGCTGTGCATCGGCGTGGCTCACCTCATCCGCAGCCGTAAGCAGGCCGAGGAGTCCGAGCAGGAGTAACGCTCGCTCACCCATCCCTTTGGCAGGTGGGATGTGATGGCCATGAGACTTGCGGACACTTTTCTCGTCCATCCACGTTCTTGCTTTGCCATTCTCTTTTCGGGGCAGACTCCGCACTGGAGTCTGCCCCGTTCTTTTTTGGGATAACGCAGCCAGCCTCCATCGTCCGATGAATCAAGCGCATGAATATCGAACAGATGTTTGCAAATATTGCGTTTACCAGCTGTAAGTGCGAGTGCTCGCAGTAAAATACCCTTGCGACGCATCCCGTGCGCGGGCGGCCGACGACTCGATCGGAGGTCCCCAAA
>DAWDVX010000065.1:0-7709 GCA_052346145.1 Collinsella sp. | reverse complement strand
CCTCAAGCTGCGCACGCGCGTCCTCGAGCTCCTCGACCACGCGACGACGCTGATGCTCGGAGCTCGAAATCTGCCCGCGCATGTCAGACAGGCGCGACACCATGTTGTGACCCTTTTCCTCGAGCAGGCGCATGTCGGAGTTAATACGGCCGACCACATCTTGCATATGGCGGCGCTGCTCGCCCAAGTCGCCCACAAACAGGCCCTTTTCCTCAAGCATAACCTGGAGCTTCTCGAGCTCGCGCTCCTTTTCACCCATGCGGTACTGCGCAAGCTCCAGCTCGGCAGCACCTTCCTTGGAGCGGCTCTCCAGGTCGTTCCACTGCGACTGCAGCGAACGAAGCTCATCGACAGCCAGCATCTGCGTAAGCTCGTTCGCGCGCGAGGACAGCTCTTTGTACTTGCGCGCGCGATCGACCTGACGCTCCAGCGGTCGCAGCTGACGGGCGATTTCCTTATTGATGTCGCGGGCACGCATCAGGTGCTCGTCCATCGACTTAATCTTTTTGAGCGCTCGCTCCTTGCGGATCTTGTGCTTGGAAATGCCGGCGGCCTCCTCGATGAGGGCGCGACGCTCCTCGGGGCGGCTCTGCAAAATGGCGTCGAGCTTGCCCTGGCTGATGATGGAATGCGTATCCTTGCCCAGGCCCGAATCGTGCAGGATGTCCTGAATGTCCATCAGGCGGCACGGACTCGAGTTGATGAGGTACTCGCTTTCGCCCGAGCGATACATGCGACGGGTGATGGCGACCTCGTCAAAGTCGACGGGCAACATATGGTCCGAGTTATCGAGCACCAGCGTGACCTCGGCGACACCCACCGGCTTGCGCGCCGACGAGCCCGAGAAGATGACATCCTCCATGGCCTGGCCGCGCAGCTGCTTGGCGCTCTGCTCGCCCAGGACCCACAGAATCGAGTCAGAGATGTTCGATTTTCCCGAGCCGTTTGGACCGACGATGACGGTCAGGCCCGGCTCAAACGTCATATGGGCGCGGTCGGCAAACGACTTGAACCCCTTGAGCGTAAGGGACTTGAGATACACGGTTCCTCGCTTACACGTGCTTCTTGTTCAGAATCACGCCGTTGGTGGTGTAACCCATGCGGTCGAGCGCTTCGAGCGCGGCGGCTCCCTCGGCTTCCTTCTTTGAGGAGCCGGAGCCGCGACCCTGACGAATACCATCGATCAACACCACGGCGGTAAAGGTGGGCGCATGCGCCGGGCCCTCGGAGCCAACGAGCTTGTACGCCGGGGGCTCGTGACCGTCGGCTTGCACGCACTCCTGCAAAAACGACTTGGGGTTCGCGGGATGCTCGGCGCGCTCGGAAGCCAAATGCGGCTTAAGCGTACGATGGATAAACTCCGCCGCAACGTCCCAGCCGGCATCCAGGTACAGTGCGCCCACGAGCGACTCATAGACGTTCTCGAGCGCCGAATGCAGGCCGCGCGCACCGGTACCGGTCTCGGAGGCACCAAAGATGATGATGTCGTCGATGCCCAGCTCGTGAGAAACCTCGGATAGCGTAGCGCCCGAGACAAGCGACACCTTCAGGCGCGTGAGCTTGCCCTCGTCAAACTCCGGATAGGACTCAAACAGGGAGCGTGCGACCACAGCACCCAAAATGGAATCGCCCAAGAACTCAAGGCGCTCATAGCTGGCAGAAACCGGCTGGCCCTCGACTGCCGAGGGATGCGTAAGGGCCGCGCGCAGCAGCACCTTGTCATTGAACTCATGGCCCAGAATCTCCTGGGCGCGCGTAAGTCGTTCGGATAAAGCCAAGACTTAGGCCTCCTTGGCAGCTTCGATAGCGTCGACGGCGTCGGCGACAGAGTTGAGCGAGAGCAGAGTCTCGTCATCGATCTCGAGGTTGAACTCGTCCTCGATAGCCGTAACCAGCTGCAGGCGCTCGAGCGAGTTGGCATCGAGGTCGTCAAAGGTGGTCTCATCGCTAATTTCGGCAACATCGACGCCCAGAACGTCAGCAGCGACCTCGGCGATCTTGTCGAAGATTTCGGAGCGGTCCATAGCGCTTCCTCTCATAGTGCATGAATACCAAAAGAATGGTACCGCCCGGGCGGTACCAAGACACGGTTCTGATTCTACCCCACGACGTGCGCCGCGAAGCACATAACAGCGCCCTAACTCGCTCTTATAAAACGATACCGTCCATAGAGTTGGCGACATTCTCGACCAGCCCGGCGCGCACGGCTTCGGCCGCCGCGAGCGTACCGTTTTTGACAGCCTCGACTGAGGTGGCGCCATGGCCGATCAGGACCACGCCGCGCAGGCCCAGAAGAATCGCGCCGCCCTTGGCGTCGCCAGAGAGCTTGGCCTTAATCTCGCGCATCTGCTTTTTGATGAGCAGCGCGGCAATCTTGGTGCCGAGCGAAGACATAAAGACACCCTTGAGCTCCTGCAGCAAAAACTTGGCAGCGCCCTCGGTGGCCTTGAGCGCAATATTGCCCGACATGCCATCGGCAACGATGACATCGAAGTTACCCGAGGTGATGTCCGTTCCCTCGCAGTTACCAACAAAGCCGGGAACGGCGGCTTTCATGGCCGGGAAGCAGGCCTTGGTAAAGTTGGAGCCCTTCTCGTCCTCGGTGCCGTTGGCAAGCAGGCCCACGCGGGGATGCTCGATACCCAGGACGACGCGGGCATAGGCGCTACCCATCTGAGCAAAACGCACCATATCGTCAACCTCGACATCAGGGTTGGCACCCATGTCGCACAACACCGTCAGACCGCCGGCGCGATTGGGCAGCGCATTGGTCAGACAGGGGCGCACCGGCTGCTTCTTGCCTTCGGCCTGATACCTAAACGGCGTCACGTAGGCTGTGGCAGCGGCCGTCATGGCGCCGGTGGAGCCGGCAGAGAAGAACGCATCCGCGTTGCCCTTCTTAATGGCGCGGCAAGAAAGCACGATCGACGACTTACGCTCGGTCATCACGGCGCGAATGGGATCGTCATCCATGGCGATAACGTCGGGCGCCTCAAGGGCCTCAACACGTGCGTGGGAAGCTGCAAAGGGATTGACGATTTCGGCGGGGCCAGCTGCCAAGACCTCGATATCGGGATCGGCGGCAAGCGCAGCCTCGATACCATCAAGAACAACCTGAGGTTTCTCGTCTCCGCCCACAACGTCTACACAAACGCGAACGTTACTCATATACATACTCCTTATACAAAAATGGCCGACTCATTGAGCCGGCCATTGTGGTTCCATTTGGAACGGCATCGCATCCAGAGTATACCGTTACTCGGTAACGATAACCTCGCGGTCCTTGTAGAAACCGCAGCTGGGGCACACGTGGTGCGGAAGCTTAACAGCGCCGCAACGGGGGCACGTGGACTGAGCCGCAGCCGAGATCTTCATGTTGGCGGAACGACGGGTGTGAGTGCGGATACGACCCTGCTTTTGTTTAGGTACGGGCATAGTGACCTTCCTTATGAACTATCCAGTGTGGCGATTACGCGCAAGTAGCGATACTACCACAGTTTTACTCATCAAGCTTGAGATTCTTCAATGCTGCAAATGGATTTTCCGTGGCAGCGGCCCATTCTGCCACTGCCTGGGCGGCGCAATCGCATTGCTCGACGTTGAGATTGCAACCGCAAGTGGGGCACAGACCGCGACAATCGGGCTTGCAAAGCACCACAAACGGCGTGTCCATAACGACCGCGTCATTGATGGGCTCGCCCAGATCGACGATGCGGTCCTCACCCAGGAGCTCGTAGCCATCCTCGTAGGCCTCGGGATCCTCGGGCTCCTCAAAGAGGTAGAACTCCTCGATCTCGCCAGCGATATCAAACGAGGCGGGCTCCAGGCAACGGTCGCACTCGCCGGTGGCGTGCGCGCGGACCATGCCCGTGAGCAAGACACCGGTACCGGCATTGGTAAAGACAACGTCGTAGTCAATGCCATCCTGCAGCTGGTACTCCTTCTCGCCCACCGTGTAGGTGGCGACATCGACCTTACCGGTCAGCGGATACGAATCTCCAGGAAACTCGAGCTGCTCGGAAAGATCGACGGTAACGCTCGGGAACTCAGCCATTACCACTGACCATTCTGTTGGGCGGCACCCTCGTTGAGCTGCTGACGGCAACGGGTAACGGTGCCGGTCAGGCTCTTGAGGTTCTCCTCCAGGTGCGTAAAGACCTGCTCTGCGTAGTCCTCAGCAGCATAACGCGTCTCGCGCTCGTACTGCTGGGCACGATCGCGGATGTCGTCGGCCTGCTGCTGCGCAAGTCGGACGATCTCCTGCTCACCGGCAATGGTGAGGGCCTGCTGCTGAGCGTCGGCGATGATGGAATCGGCCTGAGCGGCGGCGGAAGCCATAAGCTCCTCGCGCTCCTTAAGGATACGGCGGGACTTCTGCCACTCCTCGGGATAGCTCATGCGGATCTCGTCGAGGATGTTGAAGAACACGTCGGCGTCGATGACCTTGAACTGAGCGTTCTTGCCGAAAGGCGGCTTGGCTTCCTCGATCAGCCCTTCGAGCTCATCGACCAAGCTGACGATCCTATCGCCAGGAAAATTCTCGCCCGGCATCCGGTCTCCTTTCATAGGTAACATATCATCGTGCTAGTTTACCACATGCCACCAGGCAATAAAAAACGTCACGAAAAGCGATGTCTGAGCGCTTCGACCACGTTGGACGGGACAAACGTCGATACATCGCTGCCGAGCGAGGCGATCTGGCGAACGACCGAGCTCGAGATATAGCCGTACTGCGGCGCACTCATGACAAAGATGGACTCCAGCTCGCTATCCAAGCGATAATTGAGGTCGGCCTGCTGCAGCTCGTACTCAAAGTCGGTCATAGCGCGCAGGCCCTTGACCACGGCCCCCGCCCCCTGCTCGCGAGCGAAGTCGACCAAGAGGCCGGTAAAGGGCAGGACCTCGACGCCGTCAATATCACCGAGCGCCTCGCGGGCCAGCGCCACGCGCTCATCGAGCATAAACGTGGTGCCCACACCGTTTTTACCCTGCGATTCGGCCACGGCGACAATCACGCTGGGAAAGATGCGTCGGGCGCGGTGGATCACATCGATATGGCCAAACGTGATGGGATCGAAGGTGCCCGGGACGATCACGCGATTAATAGTGTCACTCATGGGCGTCCTCCGGGGATACTGCCTCGTCATTTTCGTTAGCATCAGTGCCGCCGTCCTTGCTATCGCCGACCCAACGGAGCAGGTCGACCGAGGTAATGCCGTAGCGCTTCTCACGTACAGTCTCAAAGTCTGCCGGATGCGCGCCCGCATCGGCGGCGGCATGCTCAAACAGGGCGTAAGCGCCAGACGCAAGCAGACCCTGCTGGGCCAGATTCTGCAGCAGTTCCTCGACCGGCTCGGCACCAAAAGCATAGGGCGGGTCGAGCAGGACCAGATCAAAGGGGCCGCCCGGTACACGACCGCGTGAGGCACTCGTCAGCATGTCGCCCGTGACCACGCGCCAACGCGCATGGTCACGGCAGAGCGACTCGATATTCTTGGTAATGAGCCGCGCGGCGTTGCGATCGATCTCAAACGTCGTGAGCGAGCGGGCCCCACGAGAGAGCATCTCTAACCCTAAGGCACCGGAGCCGCCAAAGGCGTCCAGCACACGAACCTCGTCCAAATCGAAATCGAATGCCGACATGACCATAGATGCGCACGCCTCGCGCACGCGATCAGTCGTGGGGCGGGTGACACCGCGACCACGGGGCTCCTCGATTTTACGACCGCGCCATTCGCCGCCGATGATTCTCATCCTCCGCTGACCTCCTTAAAGATATGTCGATAACGCATGGCGACCGCATCGCGCAAGGGACGCGTCGCCACAGAGTCAAGGTTGCAAGCATACCGCAAGAGTTCGACCGCGTCCAAATGGGCCCACCCGATCAGCTCCTCGTCGGCATCAAGGTCGACGAAGCGCAGGGTCACACCGCCATGCTGGCGGTACCCCAGGATTTCGCCCTCGTGACGCAGACGCAGGTCCATCTGGGCAAGCGTAAAACCATCCGAAGTTTTTTCGAGCGATTGCAGACGATCTTGCGCCGCTGATGCGCCGCCGTTGCCCTTGGAGTGCGTCATGACCAGGCACGTGCCCGACACGCCGCCACGGCCCACGCGGCCGCGCAGCTGGTGCAGGGCAGCCAAACCAAAGCGCTCGCCGTTCTCGATGACCATGACGGTGGCGTTGGGCACGTCAACGCCCACCTCGACCACCGTAGTCGAGACGAGCACGTCAATCTCGCCACGCTTGAAGGCATCGATAACCTGGTCCTTCTCCCCCGCTGGCATGCGGCCGTGGAGGCGCGCGATGGCAAGACCCGGCAACGCCAGACGCAAGCGATCGAGCTCGGTCGCCGTATCGTGCAGCGGCACGGGGACCGTCACGCGGCCCTCGTCGTCGCGGGCGATACCGGGCACATCTTCCAGCTCATCGGCCGAGTCACTCGGCTCCACGAGCGGGCAAATCACGTAGGCCTGCTGACCCTTTTCATGCGCCTCGCGGATGGCGCCATAGGCGAGGTCACGGCTCGACTCGGTGAGCACGCGTGTCGTCACGCCAGCGCCAGGGACTGGCCGATGGCGGATGATACTCGTGTCCAGATCGCCGTAGACCGAAAGCGCCAGCGTACGCGGGATGGGCGTCGCCGTCATAACGAGCAGATCGGCACCCGGCCCCTTCGCGCGCAGGGCGTTGCGTTGGCCCACACCAAACCGGTGCTGTTCATCGATGACCACGAGCGACAGATGCTTGAACGCAACGTTATCCGAAAGCACCGCATGGGTGCCAAAGAGCACGTCAAGCTCGCCCGATTCCAGCTGGGCATGGATGCGCTCGCGCTCTGCGGCCGGCGTGGCGCCCGTCAGAAGCGCCCAGGACATGCCGGCCTGCGAGAGCAGAGGGCCGGTCTTATCGGCATATTGGCGCGCCAGCACGCCCGTGGGCGCCATAACGCAGGCCTGCGTGCCGCTATCGGCAGCCACAGCCAGCGCGCAGGCGGCAACGGCGGTCTTACCGGTACCGACATCGCCCAGCAGCAGACGGTTCATCACGCGCCCGCCATCGCACATGTCATGCAGGATGTCTTGGAGTGCGGCCTCCTGCTCGTCGCTCAGCGAAAACGGAAGGGCCTGTTTAAGCGCGCCCAGATGCTCGCCCGCAGTGTGGGCATAGGGCACCACATCGACCAGGCCGCCGTCGTTGCGCAGACGCAGCGCCAGCTGCAGGTAGAGGCACTCCTCGTAGGCAAGACGCCGGCGTGCGATGTCGCGCTCAGCCATGCTCGAGGGAAAGTGGATCGAACGCAACGCGCGGGCATTGCTCATGAGCTTCCGCTTTGCGCGCAACGGCGCGGGAATCGGATCGAACGGATTGCCGACGACCTCGAGCGCGCCGCTTACGATGCGGCGCATCCACGCCTGGCTCACGCCATCGCTCACGTAATGGACCGGCAGAATGGTGCCTGCGGCGCGCCCGTCCTCGAGCTTTTCAAAGTGGGGCGAGGCCATCTGCTTAAAACCGTAGGCAAACTCGACCTTGCCCATCACGGCCAGGCGGTCGCCCTGCTTAAGCTGCTGGGCAATCCAGGGCTGGCGGAAAAAGGCGACCTGCAACACGCCCGTCTCGTCCACCAGCGATACCTCAGTCACCTGCATGCGCGGACGCGGCTGCTTTTGGACGATACGGTCGACCGTGGCGATGATGGTGCACAC
>DAWDVX010000064.1:0-8073 GCA_052346145.1 Collinsella sp. | reverse complement strand
TGACATTTCCCACATCCGCAACTTCTCAATCGTTGCGCACATCGACCATGGCAAGCTTAGCCAAGTCGTTATCGAGCATGCGGGTGTTCTCACCCGAACGCGAGACGAGCTCCTCGGCGGCCGCCGTCGAGATCGACTTGCCGTGCTGCGTCGCCATCTGCTGCACGCGGCGCGGTAGCTCCCAGCGCTTGGTACCGGAGCAATCGATCACCGCCTTCTTGTCGATCTTGGCGATCGCCTTATACAGGCGCGTGTTCTTGGCAAGCGAGTCGGCGATGATGAGACAAACCGTCGTGGGGCTGGGACTCGCCAGATAGTCGACAAGCGGCTCGGAGATCGCTTTGGCGAGTTTTGAGCAGCCGTCAAGGATTACCAGGCGAAACTCGCTGCCCATGGGAAAGGTGTTGAGCGATCCGATAATCGACTCGATATCGGGGTCTTTGGTCATATCGCGCTCGTCGAGGTTGAACTCGACCATACCCGACTTTTCCAGACGCGCCTTCATACGCGAGACGGCGTGATCGCGCTTGACGCCGTCGGTACCGACGATCAGATATGCCGGCAGCAGACCGGTTTCGGACATTGCGCTCCCCTCCCGCAGGCTCTCGAATTCGTACCGTGCCATTTTAGCCCAGGGGCCAGCCGCGCGCCAACGATGTCATCACGGTCGCTGGCATCGCATCGCAAAGCCATTCGCAGACGGCGTGACGGTAATGTCGCCGTGTTCGATAGTGCACGCGAACACACCACCCGCTTCCTTAACGGCATCGATGCAGGCATCGGACGGATGGCCGTATCGATTCCCCTCACCCGCACTCGCAAGGGAAAGCTCGGGCTTCAGGACGTCCAGCAACTCACCATCGACTGAAACCTTAGAGCCGTGATGCCCAAGTTTAAGTACATCGATATCCCCCACCTCCTGCACGAATTCCCGTTCTTGATCGAGCTCGGCATCACCGGTGAGGAGCATACGCAGGCCCTTGCCTTCCTGAACATAAGAGAGCAGCAGGACAAGCGAGTCCTCATTTCCCTCGCCATCCACGGACTTGAATGGCCACATCACGCGGCCGCAAAATGAGCCGATGTCGACCGTATCCCCACGGCGCACCTGCCGATACTCCACGCCAGGTCGGTTCAATACCTCGGCAGGAGCATCCTCCAGCGCATCCGCCGCCACGGCAATCGTTCCGACCGAAAACTGTTCGAGCACGGCAGGCAGACCACCCCAGTGGTCCTCATCCCAATGCGTCACAAAGACGGCATCGATATGGTGCACGTTATTGCGAACCAACGCCGCTACCACGCGCTCGTCGAGCCCGCAGTCGACGAGCGCTACTACGCCGCCCTGGCGGATAAGAATCGCATCGGCTTGGCCCACATCGAGCACCGTCACCGAAGGCGGAGCGAATCGATCCCAGTAGACGTACGGAATAGCAGCCAAGAGCACCAGGCATGCAAGCCCCACCGCCATAGGACGTGCACGGGGACGCGGCCACCAGACCAGCAGAACCGCCAGCAAACACGGCACCAGGTAAATCCACACGCTATCGGGCGACACACTCACGGATGCGCCCGGAACGGCAGCAAAGAGCTGCTCAAAGAACAGGGCGCAGCGAGCGACAATCATGGGCACCACGAGCGCCCAAGTCCGCAACGGTCCCACGAGCGAAAAGGGAACCAGCACGATGGACACAGCAAGCAGTACGCTCACCACCGGGCCGATGACCGCATTTGCCAACGGAGCAATGAGCGAGAACGTACCGAAGGCGGGAATGGTAATGGGAAGAGTCGCCAGTTGCGAGCACAGCGTGACGGAAAGCATGCTGGCAACGCCCGATGGCACACCCAGCTCACCCAAAGCGTAGGTCGCATAGGGGCAAAAGCACAGAATGGCAAAGACGCTGACACATGAAAGCTGAAAGCCCATCTCGAACAGCACCGTCGGTCGCAGTAGCACAAAGATGGACATGGTTACGAAGAGTGCCGATGCGCCGTGCCGGCGACGCCCCGCGCCGTTTACGACAAGCGTCGCGAACACCATGCAGCACGCGCGCACGGCCGAGGGAGACGCGCCCGTAAAGGCAGCGTAGCCCACAAGCGTTATCGCCAATATCGCCCGCTGAAGACCACGTGAGCACCGAGTCTTTTGCAATACACCCTCGATTACAAACCCCACGATAGCCAAATGGCTGCCCGAGACGGCAATAAGATGCGCCGTTCCCGTCAACGAAAACCAGTCGCCCGCCGGCTGGGCGCGTAGCTCGGCCGAACGACCGCAGACGACACCGGCTATGAGCGCACGCGCCGGGTCGGTCGCAGGCGCGATGGACGCAAGCAGCCCATTTCGCAGCCGAAGCAGCGGCCCCGGAGAACCCTCATCGATCGACACAATCCGAACGGCTTTTATCTTGCGTACCTCGCCTCGGAGCGCGCGCGATCGTCCAAACGCATCGTTCTCAAAACGTGAAACGCGACCGATAACACGCACGTGCGCCCCGACCTTGAGCTCGCGGTCACACGATAGGCGAACCGCTGCCAAGTTCTTACCGTCCGCGCGTGCCTCGCAGGTATAGGAATACACGTCGTCGTTTATGGATGGATCACCCTGCACGACAAACTCGAGGCTGCTTGCCGCTCGACCGTCGAGCGCCTTCGAGGCGCCTAGCGTGCCCACAGCCCACCACGCCGAGACGACCGCTCCCGCCACGAGACCGACGGACGCGGCATACAGCCACCGCTTCAAAGGGGCAAGCCGCGCACAAGATTGAGCCAGCACAACGAAGACCGCCGCCGCAATGGGAATGGCCCATAGCGGCCCGACCGCCGGCACCCGCTCCCTCAGCAGCGCATCAGCGGCCACGTTAAGCACCAAAGCGCAGCTCACGCACATGCCGGCACACAGGGCCATCGTCCACGGCATCAAGGGCCGCGGAGGCATCACATGCTCGCGCTCTGTCGCACTCATACGCAGAT
Organism: Collinsella sp.; assembly: GCA_052346145.1. GTDB lineage: Bacteria > Actinomycetota > Coriobacteriia > Coriobacteriales > Coriobacteriaceae > Collinsella. The sequence continues at coordinate 5,100 of DAWDVX010000064.1, read as the reverse complement.
GCAATCTTTGATTTTGGCAAGCTTCTTCTCGCCGATTCCCGACACACGCATCAGATCGTCAACCGAGGCAAAAGCACCGTTCTTTGTCCGCTCATCGATAATCGACTGGGCCATAGAAGGCCCGATGCCCGAAAGCGTCTGCAGCTCCGCCGCACTTGCCGTATTGATGTTTACTAGGCCTGTAGCGCCACTCACGCCCGACGATGCGGAAGCCCCACCATCAACATCGGCTTCCGCAATGGACGCCTGCTGCTCCCCTACCGTTGGAACGTGAATCTTCTGTCCATCGACGACTTTAGATGCTCGATTGAGCCCCGTAACGTCTGCCTCGGGCGCCAGCCCGCCGGCGGCATCAATCGCCTGAGCCACCCGCGCGCCATCCTTGAGGCGATATACACCGGGCGACACAACGGCGCCATCAACATCGACATAGACCTCTGCCGCGGCAGACGCCTTAGGCGAAGAGCCTTCGGATGTCTTTCCGCTCGAGGCATCGCCGGATCCCGGCTCCACTAACGAGCCCGAACCATCAGTGCGCTCAAACGACACGCCGCCGGCACCGCCGCCAAGGTTCGCCATCGCCAAACCGCTCGCCATCGCAATGACGCCCAGCATCGCCACCACCACTGCCTTATGACCGAGCAGCTTGCCCGCCCAGCGGTCCATCTTTTTGACCCGTTCGTGTTGTTCGCGCTGCGCCATAGCAAAACCTCCCAACAACATCGTGTCAGGAAAAGAGCCCTGCAACAGCCACGCTCCAAAACCGGTTTTCGCGGTCAAACCAAAAGCCGACCAAAATCTTGCACAAATCTGTCCATTTATTCAGGCACACGTCAGCAAATGAACACTTAGTCGCAAAATGCCCAGATAGCAAAAGACCGACGATGCAGACGCATCGTCGGTCTATGCACAAATTTACTCGTGATCTTGGTAAATCTCACGCGGAGCAAGCTCCGAATGTTTGCGTTTTAAGGTCTTAGGGGCCTTATACGTGTTGCTCTCAAAGTCGATGTACTCGGTCTGCTTGAGCAGGCGCTCGATCATCTCCTCGTGATCGAACAACTCCCAGGCCTCATGCACGGCATCGAGTTTAGCGTGCGTCTCGGGACGGCGCGGCATAAACAGCGTGCAGCAGTCGGGAGCGGCCTCAGTCGAGATATCGAACGTACCAATCTCCTCGGCGCGCGCGATGATCTCCTGCTTGTCCGAACCGATGAGAGGGCGGAACACGGGGATCTTCACGGCCTCGTTGACGGCCATGATGTTCTCAAGCGTTTGGGAGGCAACCTGCCCAAGCGATTCGCCCGTCACGATAGCCTTGGCGCCCTCGATGTGTGCAATGCGCTCGGCAACCGAATACATAATGCGGCGATACATGATCACGCGCAGGTTGCTGGGACAGGTCACCGAAATCTCGCGCTGGCAGTCGCCAAACGGCACAACATACAGACGGCCGATCTGGACACCCGGCTCAAGGGCGCGAATGATGTCCTGCACTAGATACTCGCTGGTATCTGGCGTCTGCGGACGACCGGAAAAATGCACCGGCACGCACACGGCTCCGCGTCGCGCGAGCATCCAGGTCGCCACCGGCGAGTCGATACCCGATGACAGCAGGGTCACGACCTTACCGGCAGAGCCCACCGGCAGACCGCCCACACCGCGCTCGGAGCGCGCGTACACATAAACGCTACCCTGAACAACCAGCACGTGAACCATCGCGTCGGGATCGTGCATTTGAACCTTTTTATCGGGGAACGCCTCGCACAGCACCTCGCCAACCTGTCGATTGATATCAATCGAGGTGAGCTCATAGTCGGTATTGGAGCGCTTGGCGTGCACCTTAAACGAATCGAAGGGGCCAAACTCACGCAGCGCCTTCACGGCGGCGGCACAGTACTCCTGAGGGTCGCGATTGGTGTGATACGCCAAAGACACGCGAGCAACGCCGGGAACGGTGCGAATGACACGAGCCGCCTCGTCGGCCTGATGCTCGTTAAAGGTCACGAGGATATAACCGGAAATTCGAGACACGGCATTCACGGAAAAGGCGGCCAAGGCCGCCTTGATGTTATCCATGAGGATATGCTCAAAATGTGCGCGGTTCTTACCCTTAAGTCCAACCTCGTGATAGTGGACCAGGCAGACGCGAGCCGCCATTTAGGCTTCAGCAACCTTGTGGCCGAGCGCCTTCTCATAACGGGCCTCGTCGTAAGAGATGTCGCCGTCGATAATCTCATCCATAGCCATCGAAATGGTATCGGCACCGGAAAGCCCGATGGTGATGTCATCGACATCCTGGACGGCAAGCACGCGGTTGTGCTGGCCACGCAGCATGCTATTGATGTCGCAGGCGCGCTTGGAGGCAAGCGAAGCGAGCAGGAAGCGGTTGTGATCGGTCTTCTCCAGAAGATCGTCAATGCAAGGCTTTACAACGGACACGGACCTCAGATCCTTTCATGCATATCGAGAACGCGAACGAGCTCATCGGTCGCGCGGTCGAGATCGTCATTTACCACGACGTCGTCGTAGCGGTCGGCAAGGGCAAGCTCATCGGCGGCGTTTGCCATACGCAGCTCAATCGCCTCGGGCGTCTCGGTACCGCGACCGACTAGACGCTCGCGGAGTACCTCAAGCGAAGGCGGCTTGATAAAGATCAGCACGGCCTCGGGGAAACGCTCCTTCACCTGCAGGGCACCCTGGACATCGATCTCCAAGATGAGAGACGAACCAGAGGCGAGCTTGGACTGAACCTCGCTCACCAACGTGCCGTAGCAGTTACCGTGGACCTCGGCCCACTCAACAAACTCACCGTTTGCCACGCGGCGGTCGAACTCCTCACGCGTCAGGAAAAAGTAATTGACGCCATCGACCTCGCCTTTGCGTGGGGCTCGCGTGGTAGCCGAAACCGTCAGGCCCAGGTTAGAGCGACGCTCGCGCACACGAGTGACGAGCGTGCCCTTGCCCGCGCCTGACGGTCCAGAAATCACAAAGAGCTTGGAATCCTGAGCGCTCACTTATTTGGTCAGCTGCTCGAGGAGCTGCTCGCGCTGACGGACGCCAAGGCCCTGAACGCGACGGGTAGCGGAGATGCCGAGCTCCTCCATGATCTTGGCGGCCTTGGCCTTACCATAACCAGGGAGAGACTCGATGAGGGTGGAAACCTTCATGCGGGAAGCGATGGGGTCATCGGAGTTGAGCACGGACTCGAGGGACTTCTCGCCCTTCTTGATCTGCTCGCGAAGCTCAGCGCGGGCGTGACGTGCGGCAGCAGCCTTCTCAAGAGCCTGCTTACGCTGCTCATCGGTAAGCTGAGGGAGTGCCATTCGTACCTCCAAATAGTTGGGTTATATCTGATTCAATAATTGGCATTTTAGCACGTAGAACGTACAAAATGCCCAATCGCGGCTCCATAGGTTAGACGATACCCGCAAAAAGTGCAATATACTGCGCCCAAAGTTAAGCCCCTGACCTGCGATTCCACACAAAGGATGGGAAAGTTTACGCAGGCACAGGGGCTATTTTGTGCTAATGAGACCCAAAAGTGGTGACTTAGGGGAATCTTTTACGCGACGTTTTCGACCAGCTCGGCGACAATGGCGTCAAAGGCGGCAACCGGATCGTCGGCACCGGTGATGGGACGGCCCACCACAATGTGGCTTGCGCCACGCTCGATAGCCTGGGAAGGCGTCGCCACGCGGGACTGGTCACCAAGGGCGGCACCAACCGGACGCACACCCGGAGTCACGATCAGGGCATCGGGACCCAACAGCTCACGCATGTCGTGAGCCTCCATCGGCGAGCACACGATGCCGTCGATGCCGTTGGCCTGAGCGAGCTTTGCCAGGCGGGCGGCCTCCTCGGCCACGGGCGACTCGACGCCGATCTCGCTCAAGGCATCCTGATTCATGCTCGTGAGCACGGTGATGGCGACGAGCTTGGCGCGGTCGTCGCGCGCCTCCTCGGCACCCTCGCGGCAGGCAGCAAGCATGGCGCCCGAACCCAAGCCGTGAACCGAGAGCAGGTCGGCACCGGCAAGCGAGGCCGAGCGGGCGGCACCGCGAACCTGATGCGGAATATCATGGAACTTAAGGTCAAGAAAGACCTTAAAGCCTAGGTCCTTAAAGGTCTTGACGATCTGGGGACCCTCGGCGTAATAGAGCGTCATACCAACCTTGAGCCAAGCGGCATGGCCCGAAAGCTCGTGGGCGAGCTCGAGCGCACGCTCACGATCGCAGTCGAGGGCGACGATTACGCGGTCGCGGGCATCGGTCTCTAGCATTCGAACGCACCTACCAGTTCGTTGATGTCCTTTACGCCCTGGGACTCGGCCCAGGCCTCGAGCTCGTGCGCGATCTTGAGCGAAGCGCACGGATCGACGAAGTTGGCCATGCCAACCGACACGCAGGTGGCACCGGCCAGGATAAACTCGGCCGCATCCTCGCCGGTCATGACACCGCCGACACCGTTGATGGGGATATCGACGGCCTGGGCGACCTCCCAGACCATGCGCACGGCGATGTGGTGGCACAGCGGGCCCGAAAGGCCGCCCTTGGGCTTTGCCACGCGGGACTTGCGGGTATGGACGTCGATGGCCATGCCCTGGATGGAGTTAATGACCGAAAGGCCGTCGGCGCCGGCGGCTTCGAGGGCCTTGGCGATCTCGGCGACGTTGACCGGCGCCATCTTCACGAACAGCGGCTTATCGGTCACCTTGCGGCAGGCAGCCATAACGGAAGAGGCGCCCTCGGGCGTAGAGCCCATGGCGGCACCGCCGGCGGCGATGTTGGGGCAGCTCACGTTGATCTCGTAGCCGGCAGCCCAGGGGCATAGCTCGACATACATCTCGAGCGCGCGCACAAACTCGTCAACGGAGTGGCCGGCAACCTGACAGATGACCTGGCAACCGTCCTTGGACAGCTGTTCGAGCCACGGGCCTGACTCACGGGCAAAGGCGGCCACGCCGGGGTTCTGAAGGCCCACGGAGTTGATCATGCCGCCCGGGATCTCGGCCATGCGGGGCGCGGGGTTGCCGGGCCAGGGCTCGGCTGCGCAACCCTTGGTGGTGATGGCGCCCAGCTGGGAAACATCAAAGAAGTT
>DAWDVX010000063.1:0-8175 GCA_052346145.1 Collinsella sp. | reverse complement strand
TGACATTTCCCACATCCGCAACTTCTCAATCGTTGCGCACATCGACCATGGCAAGTCCACGATCAGCGATCGCATCCTCGAGCTCACCCATACCGTCGACGAACGCGACATGGAGTCGCAGCTGCTCGACACCATGGATATCGAGCGCGAGCGCGGCATCACGATCAAGTCCAATGCCGTTCGCGTGTCCTATGACGCCGACGATGGCGAGACGTATCAGTTCAATCTGATCGATACGCCGGGCCACGTGGACTTTACCTATGAGGTCTCGCGCTCGCTGGCAGCCTGTGAGGGCGCGGTGCTCGTTGTCGACGCCACACAGGGCGTCGAGGCACAGACCGTCTCCAACGCGACGCTTGCCATGAACGCCAATCTGGACATTGTGCCGGCCATCAACAAGATCGACCTGCCCTCGGCTCATCCCGACGAGGTTAAGACCGAGATCGAGGATGACCTGGCGATCCCTGCCGATGATGCCGTGTGTGTCTCGGGCAAGACCGGCGAGGGCATCCACGATCTGCTGGAGTCCATTGTCTTTCTGATCTCTCCGCCCAAGGGCGATGCGAATGCGCCGCTCAAGGCACTCATTCTGGATTCATACTTCGACGAGTATCGTGGCGTCGTCGCCACGGTGCGCATCTTTGACGGCTCCATCAAAAAGGGCGATACCTTGTGCATGATGCAGGCAAAGGGCGACTTTTTGGTCGATGGCGTGGGCGTCAAGCGTCCCGCCGAGACGCCGGTCGACGCGCTGACGGTCGGCGAGGTCGGATACGTGGTCACGGGCCTGAAGGACCCCGAGGCCGTTCGCGTGGGCGACACCCTTACCTGGGCGTCGAACCCCTGCCCCGAGCCGCTTCCCGGTTACCGCGAGGCTAAGCCCATGGTCTATACGGGCCTGTTCCCGATCGATAACAAGGACTACGAGAACCTGCGTGACGCGCTCGATAAGCTGCATGTCAACGACCCGTCGTTGGTGTGGGAGCCCGAGACTTCGGTGGCGCTCGGCTTTGGTTTCCGCGTTGGCTTCTTGGGCCTGCTGCATATGGAGGTCGTCAAGGAGCGCCTGGAGCGCGAGTTCAACCTGGACCTGATTGCCACGAGCCCTTCGGTGGACTATCACGTCTACAAGACCGACGGCGAGATGATTGATGTTCGCAGCCCGCAGGATCTGCCCGAGGCTACGCGCATCGAGCGCATCGAGGAGCCCTACCTCAAGGTCAAGATTATCTGTCCGCCCGAGTATACGGGTGCCGTCATGCAGCTCGCTATCGAGCATCGCGGCATTACAACCGACATGATCCATCTCACGAGCAAATCGGTCGAGATGCGTTTCGACATGCCGCTTGCCGAGCTCATTCTGGACTTTTTTGACCAGCTCAAGAGCCGCACCAAGGGTTACGCCTCGCTCGACTACGAGTTCAACGAATATCGCCCCTCCGAGCTCGTCAAGCTCGACATCCTGCTTTCGGGCGACGAGGTGGACGCGCTGTCGTTTATCGTGCACAAGGATAAGGCTTATGGCCTGGCCCGCGGTCTGTGCGACAAGCTCAAGGAAATCATTCCGCGCCAGCTGTTCGAGGTGCCTATCCAGGGCGCCATCGGCAACAAGATCATTGCCCGCTCTACCGTCAAAGCGCGCCGCAAGGACGTGCTGGCCAAGTGTTATGGCGGCGATATCTCGCGAAAGCGCAAGCTGCTCGAGAAGCAGAAAGAGGGCAAAAAGCGCATGAAGGCCATCGGCTCGGTCGAGGTTCCGCAGGAGGCCTTTATGGCGATTCTCAAGGTGGACGAGTAGGTCCATGGCACTTTCTGAATACAGCAAGCGGTTGCTTGGCGCCTATGCCGAGCAGCCGTTCCTTATGGCTCCCATGGCGGGCGTGACCGATCCCGCCTATCGCATCATGTGCCGCCGTCGCGGTGCCCATCTTGCCTATAGCGAGATGGTGAGCGTGGCGGGCCTTGCCTATGCCAGCAATAAGACGTGGCGCCTGGTACTGCCGGCCGATGAGGAGCAGCAGATCTGCGTGCAGCTCTTTGGCTCCAAGCCCGATCAGTTTGCGAGCGCTGTTGCTGCCGTCGAGGAGCGTGTGGGCGATCGCCTGTCGCTGATCGATATCAACATGGCCTGCCCGGCTCGCAAGGTCGTCACCAAGGGCGAGGGCTCGGCGCTTATGCGCACTCCCGATCTGGCCGAGCAGATCGTCGAGGCGGCGGTGGGCGCTGCGCATGTGCCCGTGACCGTAAAAATCCGTAAGGGCTTTTACGCCGAAGACCGCAACGCCGCGACGTTTGCCCAGATGCTTGAGGGAGCAGGGGCCACCGCGGTGGCGGTACATGGTCGCTGCGCCACGCAGCTCTATACGGGCCAGGCCGATTGGTCGGTCGTCGATGAGGTGGCCGACGCCGTCGAGATTCCCGTTATCGGTTCGGGCGATGTGTTCTGCGCCGAGGATGCCGCAGAGCATCTGCGCAGCTCGGGTGCCAGCGCGGTGTTTATCGCACGCGGCATCTACGGAAACCCCTGGGTTTTTGGTGATGCTCGCGCCCTTGCGCTCGATGGCATACCGGTGCCGGCACGCAGCTCCGTCGAGCGCCTGGACGCCCTGCGTGAGCACCTAACGCTGACGCATGAGCTCCTGCCGCTCATGTCGCGTGCCCGCACGTACGCAAGCTGGTACTTAAAAGGCATGCCTCATGCCGCCGCTTGGCGTGCCCATGTGGTGCGCTGTTCCACTTACGAGGAGTTTATGGCGCTGGTTGATGAGATCGAGCGCGATGTGGTGGCCTGCGAGGCTGCCCTTGCCGCCGGCGAATCGGTGCCTCCACATCCGCTGGAGGCTTAAGGGTGGCCGTTACCGCGCTGTACGTGCACGTGCCGTTTTGCGCCCAAAAGTGCCGGTACTGCGACTTTGACTCGCGCAGTTTTGCTCCGTGCGACCTGAGCGCTGCGCTCGATGTCTATTTTGAGCAGTTGTTCGCGCGCCTCGATGCTTTTGGCAAGGCTGGGGCCCTTGAACAGATCCGCACCGTCTATGTTGGCGGTGGTACGCCGTCGCTGGCGGGGAAGCGCCTGGTGGAGCTGGCGCGGCGTATTCGTGCGTGGTGCGCCCCCGTTGAGTTTACCTGCGAGGCCAATCCCGAGTCGCTGACCGCCGAGCTTGCCGCTGCGCTTGCCAAGGTTGGTGTCACACGCGTCTCTCTGGGCGTGCAAACGCTCGATAACATCGAACTTACCGCTATCGGCCGTATTCACGATGCCGATCGGGCGCTTGCCGCCATCGCGACAGTCAAGAACGCTGGGCTTGACGTGTCGTGCGACCTTATGTGCGGACTTCCTGGGCAGACCGCAGCGAGTTGGAGGCGCACGCTCGATGGCGTGCTGGCGGCGGCTCCGCATCATGTGTCGGTCTACCCGCTCACGCTTGAGGAGGGGACTCCCCTTTATCGCATGGCGTGCCGCGACGAGTCGGTCGAGCCCGACGAGGATTTTCAAGCTTCGTGCATGGATGTGGCGCGTGAGCGTCTGGGTGCGGCCGGCTATCACCCGTATGAGGTGGCAAGCTATGCGCTCGACGGACATGAGTGCGCCCATAACATTGCCTACTGGACCGGCCAGGGCTATTTGGGCCTGGGTCGCTCTGCCGCGGGCATGCTCGATGCCGAGGATTTCGATCGTCTTGCAGGTTTGTTCCCCGGCGTGTCTTCTCGAGGCGATTCGTACCGCGTGCGTCTGGTGCAACGTGACGATGACGCGACGGCGTTCGAGGCCGAATATCTCTCGCAGCGCGAGGCCGCGGCCGAAGACCTGATGCTTGCTTGTCGCATGACGCGCGGTGTCGCGTCCGACCTTTTGGTTCGCGCGGCTCGTGCCGTCCCGGCCGATGAGCTGGCAGCTGCCTGCGATCGCGCGCTCGAATTGGGTCTTGCCACTTGGGTGCCCGAGACGCTCGGAGTCCATGAGGGACCCTTCACTTCGGCAGATGTCATCGCGGGCCATGTTCGAGCTCGTTTAGCGCCGACACACCTGGGCTGGCTCGATGGAAATGTTCTGTTCGAGCTGTTTTGGGATCTAGCTTAGGTCGCTCGGGTAGAATTACCGAAATATATACGCTGCTGTGAGCAGGAGGTTGCCGCGCATGGCGACGATGAACGAAAAAGATTACTACGAGATTCTGGGTGTCTCCAAGGACGCCACCTCACGTGATATTCAAAAGGCCTTTCAGCAAAAGGCCCGCAAGCTCCATCCGGACGTCAACAAAGAGCCGGATGCCGAGGAAAAGTTTAAAGAGGTTTCCGAGGCCTACGCCGTGCTTTCGGACGAGCAGAAGCGTTCGCGCTACGACGCCATGCGTTCGGGCAACCCCTTCGCCGGCGCTCCTACGGCTTCGCCCTATGGCGGCGGCTACGCCGGCAGCGCGGGCTATGGCAATCCCTTTGAGGGCGGTTTTCACTTTGGTGGCGCCTGGGGCCAGCCGCGTCGCGGGCAGGCTGCCTACAATCCCGAGAACGGCGCCAACGTGGTCGTCGATATCAAACTCGACGCCAAGGAGGCCAAGGGCGGTGCCCGCAAGACCGTCCGCTACACGCGCTTCGATACCTGTAACAACTGCGGCGGTTCGGGCTCCGTTTCGTCTGAGCATGCCCATACCTGCCCGAGCTGCGGTGGCCGCGGCCACATCGACGTCGACCTGTCCTTCCTGTTTGGTGCGTGCACGTTCCAGTCGGTCTGCCCCGAGTGCGGCGGTTCCGGTAAGGTCGTGGCCGACCCCTGCCCTGATTGCGGCGGCAGCGGTCGTACTCGCGTAACCTCCGAGCAGACGATTGAGTTTCCTGCCGGCACGCACGATGGCGACGAGGTCCGCATTGGCGGCATGGGTCATGCTGGCACCAACGGTGCCGCGGGCGGCGATCTGGTCGGCCGCGCCCATGTTGAGGCCGAGCGCTTGGAAGGCAAAGCTCGTACCGGTTTTTACCTGATGGGCATCGTGGCGCCGTTTTTGGTACTCTCGGCCATCTCGGGCGTGTTCTCGGCCTTTGCCGTGATGTGCTTTATTCCGTTTGCCATGGGCCTGTTCATGGTGCTTTCGGACGGCGTGCTTCATCGCAGCCTGCTGTGGTGGAAGCGCGGCGCGATGCAGTTTGCCAACGGTTTTGCCAACGGCTTCATGTTCGCGCTCGTGTCGGTTTGGTTCGCGAGCTGCTCGCAACGGGCCATGCTTTCGCCGTACCAAATGCAATAACATCAAACCCTCTGTTTGCGGTCGGCCCTGCTTGGGTATAGGACGCACTGTGACAATAATGAAAGTCGGAAGGATTCGGTTGTGTCGGAAAATAGGGATTACTACGAGGTGCTTGGCGTCGACAGGGATGCCGACGCGCGGACGATTAAGCGTGCGTTTCTAAAGAAGGCCCGTACCGTACATCCGGATGTTTCGGACGACCCCGAGGCCGAGGCCAAGTTCAAGGAGCTCAACGAGGCCTATTCCGTTCTTTCCGATGAGCAGAAGCGTGCTAACTACGACCGTTACGGCACTGCCGACGGCCCTGGTGGTTCGGGCTACGTCGATATCAACGATATCTTTGGTGGCATGGGCATGGACGACTTGTTCTCGTCGTTCTTTGGCGGCGGTGCCGGCGGTGGCGCCCGCAGCCGTCGTGAGCGTCGTCGCGGACGTGATATGGCCATCTCGCTTTCGGTGACGCTCGAGGAGGCGGCGCTCGGCTGCAAAAAGACGATCAGCTATGACCGCCTTGCTCCTTGCGAGGACTGCAACGGCACCGGTAGGGCAGAGGGCGCACAGGAAAAGCAGTGCGGCCGCTGCCACGGCACGGGCTATGTCACGACGGTTCAGCGATCGTTTTTGGGCCAGGTTCAGTCCTCTTCGCCTTGCCCCGACTGCCATGGCGAGGGCACGGTCATCGACCATCCCTGCGAGACCTGCGACGGTCAGGGCCGCACGCCTTCGCATGAAAAGATCGACATCGATATTCCCGCCGGCGTTTCGACCGGTCGCCAGCTGCGCGTGAGCGGCTTTGGCGAGGCCGGCCTTCGCGGCGAGCCCTCGGGCGACCTGATTGTCAACGTGCGCGTTGCCGACCATGAGCGCTTTAAGCGCAACGGTGACGACCTGTACCTGGTGAGCGATATCTCGATTGCGCAGGCTGCGCTCGGCTGCGAGATCGAGGTCGAGGGCATTATGCCCGACGAGGTCGTTAGGGTGACGGTTCCCGCCGGCGCCCAGTACGGCGACACCGTGAGCGTCAATAATTACGGAATGCCGCGCATTGGCGGTGGCGGTTCGCGTGGCCGCCTGATCGTGCAACTGCGCGTGGTTGTTCCCATCAATCTCTCCAATAAGCAGCGCGAGCTGCTCCGTGCTTTTGCCGATGAGATGGGCGATGACGTCACTTCCGGCAAGAAGTCGGTGACCGACCGTATCAAGAGTGCCCTCGACGATATCCTCGATTAAGGAGCCCGCGTGCTCGCACCCCATATTTCCGTCGTCAACCTCGGCTGCCGTGTCAACCGGGTTGAGTCTGACCGTATCACTGCCGATCTTATGCGCTTGGGCTTTGCTATTGTGGAGCCCCAGGATGCCGATCTGATCGTCATTAACACTTGTGCCGTTACGGGCGAGGCCGAGGCCAAGACCCGTAAGGCCGTCCGTCATGCGCTGGCCCATCCAAACGAGCCCTATGTGGTCGTGACCGGATGCGTGGTCAATTTGCATCCCGAGGAGCTGTCGGAGCTTTCGGATCGCGTGATTGCCGAGCCGTCCAAGATAGATGTCGCCGAACGTGTATGCGAGGTGCTGGGTGTTGAGTCCGATAGCGTTCCCGCCTGCAGCGATGGCGAGGTGGTCGATGCGCTCGGTCGCTCTCGCCTGGGCGTGAAGATTCAGGATGGCTGCAACCATCGCTGCACCTATTGCATTGTGTGGAAGGCGCGCGGCCCCGAGCGCTCCGTGCCCGTCGAGTCCGTGCTCGAGCAAGTTCGCGAGGCCCAGGAGGCCGGCGTGCCCGAGGTGGTGCTGACCGGTGTGAACCTGGGTGCCTACGATGGCAAGAGCGCGACCGACGAGCACGTCGAAATCGATGAGCTGCTCGAGGCCATCATGGAGCGCACGTCTATTCCGCATGTGCGCATTTCCTCGGTCGAGCCCATGGATATCTCCGAGCGCCTGCTTAAGGTTATGGCGCGCTACCCGCAGCGTATCGCCCCGTTTTTGCACCTGCCCGTGCAGTCCGGCTGCACGGCGACCCTGCATCGCATGGGCCGTCCCTATAGCGCCGAAGCCTTTGAGGACACGGTGCGTATGATTCGCGCCAATCTGCCACAGGCGTCACTTTCTTGCGACGTTATTGTCGGCTTCCCTGGCGAGACGGACGAGGAGTTCGAGGAGTCGCTGGCGCTGTGCCGCCGTGTGGGTTTCTCGCGTATGCACGTGTTCCGCTACAGCAAGCGTCCCGGTACCCTTGCTGCCGACATGCCCGACCAGGTTCCGCCCGAGGTTATGGCCGAGCGCAGCCGCCGTATGCGGGCCGCCGCACAGGAGCTCGCTATTGCCGACGCTCGTCGTCGCGTGGGCACGGTCGAGCGTGCCGTGCTCGAGTATGGTGACAACCTGACGCTCGGCTCGTTCCATCATGCCCGTCTTGACGATACCTGTGGACTTACAGCCCCGTGCCTGCTCGATGTTGCTATCATCGGAGTCGATGATTCCGGCTTGGTCCATGCACACAGGGAGGTTCATGGAAGCCTCGAAGATTAGACTTACCGTTCCCGAGGGAATCGATCCCTCGTGCGTTTTGGGCGCCGGCGACGGCGTCCTTCGCGTGCTCGAGAGCTTGGTTCGCGCTCACGTGGTCGCCCGTGGCGATAGCATCGCCGTGAGCGGCGACCCGGACGAGGTCGAACTCGTGGCGCGCTTTTTCGAGCACGCTTTTCGCGAGGCGGCCGCCGGGCGCACGCTGTCTGCCGACGATGTCTCTCGCTGCCTGGCCGTCTTGCGCGACGGTGAGCACGAGGCTACGTCGCTTCGCGATGACGTGCTGCTTTCGTATCGCGGCCGCGTCATTCGTCCCAAGACGCTCGGGCAAAAGCGCTACGTGGATGCCATTCGCTCGCATACCATCACCTTTGGCTTGGGTCCTGCCGGTACCGGTAAGACC
>DAWDVX010000062.1:7778-8947 GCA_052346145.1 Collinsella sp. | reverse complement strand
TTTGCCGCGGCGACCCATATGCACGATCTCATGCGGTGCCCCCAGGCCGGGCGCGTGCCCTTCGTGCAGCGCCAGCAGCTCGCCTACCGTGAGCGCAATCTCGCCACGCGGAACAACGGCATCGCAAAAGCCGTGCTCCAGCAAAAACTCGGAGCGCTGGAATCCCTTGGGCAGGCGCTTGTGCATGTTCTGCTCGATCACGCGCGGGCCGGCAAATGCCGTCAGGGCATCGGGCTCGGCCAGGATAATGTCGCCCTCCATGGCAAAACTCGCGGTTACGCCTCCGGTCGTGGGGTCGGTGAGCACCGTGATATACAGGCCGCCCGCCTCGCTGTGGCGCCTAACCGCCGCAGAAATCTTGGCCATCTGCATAAGCGATGTCACGCCCTCTTGCATGCGCGCACCGCCCGAAACGGTAAAGCCGACAACTGGCAATCCAAGCTCGGTCGCTCGCTCAAATGTGCGACAGATCTTCTCGCCCACCACGGAACCCATCGAGCCCATCATAAAGTTGGCGTCCATAAAGAAGAGCGCCGTATCGCAACCGCAGATTTTGCCTCTACCGCACACAACGGCATCGCGCTCGCCCGAACGCTCGCTCACGCTCTTGAGCTTGTCGGCATAACCGGGAAACGAGAGGAAGTCCTCCGACGCCAGATTGGCATCCCATTCCTCAAACGTGCCCTCGTCAACCGTCATGCGCATGCGCGCGCGACCGCTCACGCGAAAGTGTTTTCCGCAACGAGGGCAGACCTCGAGGTTGTCGTGCAGACGCGCCTCATCGATCACGCGGCGGCACTCCGGGCACTTGATAAACACATGGCGCGCGGGAAACTCGGCGCACGACTCGGTCATCGGTCCCTCGAGGACGTTGACCGTCTTCGCTTTTCTATTCATCAGCATAGAGATGCCCCATCAGATCGGTGTGATACATGCCCGACAAGAACTCGTCGTTTGCCAGCACGTCGAGCTGAAGCTCGCTGTTTTCGCTCACGCCCTCAATCACGAGCTCGCCCAGGGCCGATCGCATCTTGCGAATGGCGCCGTCACGCGTGGGCGCACACACGATGAGCTTGCCAAGCATGGAGTCGTAGTACGGCGGAACTTTCGCACCGGTAAACATGGCGGAATCCCAGCGCACGCGCGGACCACCCGGCACACGCAACGCG
>DAWDVX010000062.1:0-7768 GCA_052346145.1 Collinsella sp. | reverse complement strand
TGACCGTTCCGCATGACGGCAGAAAGTCCGGCGTTTCGGCATTGATGCGGCACTCCATGGCGTGGTTGCGGACCGGCATGTCCTCCTGCTCAAAGGGCAGAGGCTGGCCGGCTGCCACGCGCAGCTGCCACTTGACCAAGTCGGTATCGGTCACAAACTCCGTAACCGGATGCTCCACCTGCAAGCGCGTGTTCATTTCCATAAAGTAGAAATTGCCGTCGTCCGAATACAGGAACTCGATGGTACCGGCTCCTTCGTAGCCGACGGCACGAGCCAGGTCACGCGCTGCCTTGTGCATGCGAGCACGAATGTCGTCGTGTCCGTCGAGGCACGGCGCGGGGCTCTCCTCGATTAGCTTTTGGTTGCGCCGCTGCACCGAGCACTCGCGCTCGCCGAGCGAAAACACATGGCCCTGCTTATCGGCCATAATCTGCACCTCAACGTGGTGCGCCGGCGCGACGAACTTCTCCATGTAGCACTCGCCGTCGCCAAAAACGGCCTCGCCCTCGGCACGCGCCTCGATGAACGCCTTTGCCGCATCTTCCACGCGATCGACCTTGCGAATGCCGCGACCGCCGCCACCTGCACGCGCCTTAATGAGCACGGGGCAGCCAATGCGCTCGGCCTCGGCCGTTGCCTCCTCGGGGCTTTTGAGCAAATTGCAGCCCGGCACGATGGGCACGCCCGCCGCGGCAGCCGTTCGACGCGCGGCGTCCTTATCGCCCATGCTGTCGATCACCTCGGCCGAAGGACCGACAAACGCCAGGCCATACTTGTCGCAGTCGCGCACGAAGCTCGCCTTCTCGGAGAAAAAGCCATAGCCGGGATGAATTGCCTTAGCTCCCGACTTTACGGCACAGGTGAGCACGGCATCGTCGTTGAGGTAGCTCTCGGCAAGACGCGGGCCACCGATGCAATACGCCTCGTCGGCAAGCTGCACGTGCAGCGCGTCCGCATCGGCCGTGGAATAGACGGCGACGGTCTTGATGCCCATATCGCGGCACGCGCGGATAACACGGACCGCGACTTCGCCACGGTTGGCAATGAGCACTTTGTCGAACATGAAGCCTTCCTTAACTTTCGTGCATGAGTGCAAAGGACATATCGGCGCGGCAGCAAACCTCACCGTTGACGCTCGCAGTACCCGTCGCAAAGCGGAACGGCCCGCGCGCACGCGTGATGGTGCACACCAGATCAACCGTGTCGCCCGGGCGCACCGGACGCTTAAAGCGCACCTTATCGAGGCTCGTATAGAACGGCGTCGCGCCGCGCGCCTCCTCATCGCCCATCAGCAGCACGCAGCAGTTCTGGGCGAGCATCTCGCACTGAATCACGCCGGGGACGACCGGGTTTCCCGGAAAATGCCCCTGCAAAAAGTACTCGTCGCCCGTGATCGTGATCTTGCCGTGGGCCTCGTCGCCCACCAGCTCGGCCTCGTCGAGCAAAAGCATCGGCTCGCGATGCGGTAACAGCTTCTTGAGCTCTTCTTTGTTCATGGATATCACCTATCCGATCCTCATGAGGCAGCTGCCGAACTCCACGAGGTCGCCGTCGGCCACGCAGATCTCGAGCACCTCGCCATCCGCCTCTGCCGTCACCTCGTTGAGAACCTTCATGGCCTCGATGATGCAAAGGGTCTCGCCAGCCTTGACCTTGGAGCCCACGTGCACAAACGGTTCGTCGCCCGGCGCCGGGGCAGCATAGAAAACGCCGACCATGGGAGCGGTCACCTCGGTGCCCTTGGGCTCCGGTGCGGCGGCAGGTGTCTGCGCGGCGGGCTCCGGTGCGGCAGGCGCGACTGTGGGAGCTGCAACTGGAGCGGCCATAGCGCTCGGCATGGGCATGGGCACGGCAACCGGCTGTGCGGCGCTCGCGCGCTCGAGTTCGACCGCGGTGCCATCGGGCTCCTCAACACGCACGCGCGTGAGGCCGCGGTCCTCCATAACATCGGCTATCTCGGCAAGTCTTTTGGAATCCATGCTCTAGCTCCTCGTATATCTACGCAGCGCGATGGCGGCGTTGTGTCCGCCAAAGCCCAGGTTGGTCGAAAGCGCCCAGGTAAGGTCGGCGCGAACTGCGCGATTGGGCGTGTAGTCAAGATCGCAGGCGGGATCGGGCGTGTGGTAGTTAATGGTCGGCGGCACCACGCCCTGCTCGAGCGCCATGGCGCAGGCCATGACCTCGATGGCGCCCGTGGCACCGATCATGTGGCCGGTCATCGACTTAGTCGACGAGACGTGCGCGGCGCGCGCCGCGTCCTCGCCGAGCGCACGCTTAATGCCCGCCGTCTCGGACGAATCGTTGAACTTGGTAGATGTGCCGTGGGCATTGATGTAGAGACCCTCGGAAGGCCTGACGTCGCCCTCGGTCACCGCCAGCGATATCGCGCGGGCAATGCCGGCAGCCTCGGGATCAGGGCTCGTGATGTGATAGGCATCATCGGTGTTGCCGTAGCCCACGACCTCGGCATAAATGTGCGCACCGCGCGCCTGTGCATGCTCCATGCTCTCGAGTACGAGCACGCAGGCACCCTCGCCCATCACAAAGCCGTCGCGGTCTGCATCGAACGGACGGCAGGCCGTCGCGGGATCGGGGTTGGTGGTCAATGCGCGGCAGGACGTAAAGCCCGCAACGGCATCGGGGATAATGGCCGCCTCGGCGCCGCCCGCGAGGATCGCGTCGGCATAGCCGTGCTTGATGGCGCGGAACGCCTCGCCCACCGCATGGGCCGAGGTTGCGCACGCGGTCACCACGGGCAGGGTCGGGCCCTTTGCCTTGTGGCGGATTGCGATATTGCCCGATGCCATGTTGGGGATCATCATCGCGATCATATAGGGCGATGCGCGGCGGGGCCCACGTTCGGCAATCGTATGGACGTTGTCGACGAGCGTCGTCATGCCGCCCACGCCCGAGCCCACGTAGACGCCCAGGCGCTCGCGATCGATGGCGCCTTCGACATCAAAGCCCGCATCGTGCATGGCTTCGTCCGAAGCCGCCATCGCAAACTGAACGCAGGGGTCGAGATGCTTGGCGTCACGCTTGCCAAAGTACTCGTTGCCGTCAAAGCCCTTGACCTCGGCTGCCACCTTGACGGCAAACGCATCGGTATCGAAGTGCGTGATCGGGCCGATGCCGCACGTGCCGGCGCACATGGCCGCCCAGGTGGCAAGCGCGGTGTTGCCGAGCGGCGACACGGCACCGATACCGGTGATTGCAACTCTCTGTTCCATCATGGTCTCCTCATCCAAGCCGTTCTTCGGCCCTGGTTTCTACATCGCCATTCCGCCGTCGACGCGTACGACTTCGCCCGTAATGTAGGCAGCCGCGTCGCTCGCCAAAAAGCGCACCACGCCGGCCACTTCCTCGGGACGCGCCATGCGCCTCAGGGGAATCTGCTCCTCGCACGCCGCACGCACCTTATCCGATAGCTTTGCCGTCATATCGGTCTCGACAAACCCGGGTGCGACCGCGTTCACTCGTACGCCGCGGGGCGCAAGCTCGCGCGCCACCGCCTTGGTCAGGCCGATCACGCCCGCCTTGGAGGCAGCGTAGTTGGCCTGCCCGGCATTGCCCATCAGGCCCACGACCGAGCTCATGTTGACGACGCAGCCGCCGCGCTGACGCATAAAGGTCTTGGTGAGTGCGCGCGTCGTGTTAAACGTTCCTTTAAGATTGACATCGAGCACGCGATCGAAGGCGTCATCGCCCATGCGCATGAGCAGGCCATCGCGGGTGATGCCAGCGTTGTTGACGAGCGCCCAAATGGAGCCAAAGTCGTTGAGGACCGCTTCCACGCACGCGTTGACGGCAGCGGGGTCGGCCACGTCGCATTGATATGCGCGTGCCGCGGCGCCAGCCGCCTCGCAGGCTTCGCACGTCTCGCGCGCCGCATCGACGCTTCCGGCATAGACGACGGCGATATCGTAGCCGTCCTCCGCCAGACCGACAGCGCAGGCGCGGCCGATACCCCGCGAGCCGCCCGTGACCAGTGCCACGCGACGTGAGTCGTTGCGCTCGAGCGTGCCGTTGTTCAAGTTGCCCATGTCATTCCTTTCGGGTTACAGCCCTGTGGACTATGCGAGCTCGTCGGCAATAGCTGCGACCTGCTCGGCCGTTTCGCACGAATACACGCGAACGTCGCTCAACGTACGCTTGACCAGGCCAGACAGCGTTTTGCCAGGGCCAACCTCAATAAACGTGTCGATACCCTGATCCTGCAGAGTGTGCAGCGTGTCGACCCAACGCACGGCATGGCTCACCTGGTTGGCCAAGACATCCGATGCCGCTCGCGGGTCCGCCGGATAGGGCGCCGCCGTCATATTTGCCATAACAGGAATGAGCAACGGGGACGGCGCGTGACCGGCATCGATATATGCAGCAAGGCCACAGGTCGCCTCGGCCATATAGGGGCTATGGAATGCACCCGACACCGCGACCTTCATGGCCCGGCCACCAGCCTCTTTTACCAGGACGTCGAGGGTCTGCAACGCATCGGGCGCTCCGGCCACAACCGTCTGCTGGGGGCTGTTGTAGTTGACCGGCCAGCAGTCCTCGCCTGCCTGTTTTGCCAGGCCCTCAACTTGCGCCGCATCGAGCTTGATGACGGCGCGCATGCCGCCGGGGTGACGCTCAGCCGCCGTGGCCATAAGCGCCGCGCGCTCGCACACGAGCTCAAAGCCCGCTCGCGTATCGAATGCCCCCGCAAAGGTGAGCGCGGCGACCTCGCCCAGCGAGAATCCCGCACAGGCGGCAGGCACCACGCCGCGCTCGCGCAGGGCGGTAGCCGCTGCCAAGTCGTGCACGAACACGCAAGGCTGTGTGTTCTCGGTCTGCGAGAGTTCCTCCTTGGAGGCGCTCCGGCACTGCTCGCTGGTTCCCGGACGCACCTCATCGGCAATGACGAACACCTCGGCAGCCGCCGGCGATGTCTCGATCAAGTCGACGCCCATCGCGGGGTGCTGGGCACCCTGGCCGGCAAACAAAAACGCTACGCCACCCATGCGCACGCACCCTTCAGGACGTGCTCGGCGCCATCGACCAGGTCGTCAACGATTTCGCGTGCGCTCTGGCGCTCGTTGACCATGCCGGCAATCTGCCCACACAGATACGAACCCTCTTCGTAATTACCATCCTTTGCAGCCTTGCGAAGAGCGCCCGTACCCATGGCCCCGAGCTCCTCGGCACTTGCGCCCGCTGCCTCACTTTTGGCGTAGGCATTGGTGAAGGGGCTCTTAAGCGCACGCACCGGATGTCCCGTCGAACGGCCAGTCGCGCGCGTCGAGGTGTCTCCCGCCTTGAGCACCAGCTCTTTGTACTGCTCAGAAACAGTGCATTCGTTTGCAACGAGGAAGCGTGTACCCACCTGGACGCCGGCGGCACCGAGCATAAAGGCCGCTGCCACGCCGCGACCATCGGCGATACCGCCAGCTGCCACAACGGGGATATCGACCGCGTCGACAACCTGCGGAACGAGCGCCATCGTCGATGTCTCGCCAATATGTCCACCAGATTCAGTACCTTCGGCAACCATGGCGGCGGCCCCGCGACGCGCCACGAGACGCGCCAGCGCCACCGAGGCAACGACCGGGATGACCTTGATGCCCGCATCGTTCCAAGCTTTCATGTACTTGGTGGGATTACCGGCACCCGTCACGACGACCGGCACTCGCTCGTCAATCACGACCTGCGCGACCTCGTCGGCAAACGGGCTCATGAGCATGACGTTGACGCCAAAGGGTTTATCCGTCCTGGCGCGCAGCTCGTGAATCTGGTCGCGCAGCCAGTTGGCGTCGGCGTTCATGGCCGCGATGATGCCTAAGCCACCCGCCTCGGACACTGCGGACGCCAGCGAGGCATCGGCAATCCAGGCCATACCGCCCTGGAACACGGGCTTTTCGATGCCGAGCAGATCGCAGAGAGGAGTCTTGAGCATCTCTACTTCTCCAATGCCGCCTCGACCGTATCGGCGAACTCGCCGACCGTCTTGGGGTTCTCCTCGGTATCGAGCTGGATGCCAAACTCGTCCTCGACGGCAACGAGGATCTCGACGGTGCCCAGGCTGTCGAGACCAATCTCCTCGAGCGTGGACTCGGGCTTCATCTCGACATCGTCAAGACCGGCGGTCTCGCGGATAACGTCGCAAACGCGCTCGAAGGTCTTCTGATCTGCCATGGTAGTTCTCCTTTGGTTGTGCCCTAGGGCGTTTTATTTCCTATGTGCGACTACTTCCAACGAAGCAGATAGCCACCTATATCCAGACCGGCGCCAAATCCAACCAAGGCGATGGTGTCGCCTGTGTGAAGTGCACCGGCGTTTGCCAGCCGGTCGAGGGCAAGCGGAATGCATGCGCTCGAAATGTTGCCGGTCTCGCGCAACGTGCGAACCACGCGCTCGTCCGGCACGCCCAGGCGCTTGACCGCCTGGCTCAGGATTCGTTCGTTAGCCTGATGGAATACAAAATGATCGATGTCTTCGACCAAAATGCCCGCATCGATCGCAAGCTTATGGACCGTGTCGCAGATGGCGTTGACGCCGAACTTGAACACGCGGCGGCCATTCATGGACAGCACGCTCGCGCTATCTGCGGAAGCCTTAAACGGCGAGGTACCGACCAGACCGGGAACGCGCAACGTCTCGACGTCGGGCGCCGTCGAAAGCTCAACGGCAAGGGGACTGTCTCCCCCAGCCTCAATCACTGCGGCGCCTGCCCCATCGCCAAAGAGCACGCAGGTGGCACGGTCGGTCCAGTCGAGCGCGCGCGTCATCTGCTCGGCAGCAACGACAAGCACGCGCTCGGCGCGACCGCGGGCGATATAGCCCTCGGCGACATCGAGCGCAAATACGAAGCCGGCACAAGCCGCCGAGACATCGAAGGCAGGGCACGTCGCGCCCAGACGCTCAGCAACGGCACACGCCTCAGCGGGAACAAGGTGGTCACCCGTCGTCGTCGAACAGACGATCAGATCCAGCTGGCTCGCGTCGATTCCGGACACCTGGAGTGCCCGCTCACTCGCCGCTACGGCAAGGTCGTCAAGTGACTCGGTGGTGCAGACGTGGCGGCTCTTGATACCCGTGCGGGTAAAAATCCACTCATCCGAGGTATCGAGGAACTCAGACAGCTCGTCATTGGAAACGCTGCGTTCAGGAAGCGCCGAGCCTGTTCCAAGAATCGTGAAACCCATCACTAACCTCCTTTGAGTTGTTGACGTGTTTACATCGACCAAGAGAGGATAACGCATTTCAGTCTTTGTTGACGTGTTAACATTAAATTGTCCAAATGCGACAAAGGCTTCACATTGTGTCTATCTCTCGACACCATTGCGTCATTCACTTATTCAATAAGGAGGTAGCAGCCGCTATGGATGCCCAATTAACGATTGTCGACGTAACCGGATCGACCAACGATGACCTGCTCGAGGCAGGAAAACAGGGTGCGCCGCACGGCACAGGACTTGCCGCCCGCGCGCAAACGGCAGGACGCGGCCGGCGCGGCCACAAGTGGGATTCAACCGCCGGCAACCTATTGCTTTCGATTGTCCTGCGTCCATGCGTTAATCCCGCAAAGTACTCTGGTCTTGCCGCCGTCAGCGGCCTAGTGGTGCTCGAAGCACTCGAAAAGCAAGGTCTTGCAAACGAGATTGGCCTCAAATGGCCCAACGACCTGGTCGCGCGAGGACGCAAACTCGGCGGCATTCTGGTCGAGGCCGCACGCGATAACGAAGGCAAACCTTTCGCCGTCTGCGGCATTGGTGTCAACGTAAACTACACG
>DAWDVX010000061.1:8485-9546 GCA_052346145.1 Collinsella sp. | reverse complement strand
GGAGAGAGCGCTCCCGCAAACTGCCTCTTGACAACTTATAGGAGCGTCGGTTTTGAAACCGTTTCGAAATGCTTTGGCAAAAAATCGGAACTCTTTTCGTGTCAATACAACGCAGGGCGGCTAAAAATAGCGTAAAGAAAAATTGCAGGTCATTGTGAAGATATGTGAATTGGTCTTTTTGTCTTAATACCAGTTAGAACCAGTTTTGAGATTATCGGTGAACGGTAGTTTTCGACCGTTCACCGGTTACTTGTAATCGTTTGCAGCTGTTTTCCCAGATGAATCGGGGAAACCCGATGAAGCGTTTGTGCGATCGCTGGTAGTTTTGACATTTGTCCTCATCCCCCGCGCGTCAAACTCCGGCATCCAAAATGAGCCAATAGCTCACGTTAATCGTTTTCAATCATTACTTACTCAGTATTCGTAATTATTTATCGTTTATCGTTAATTCTGATATGATACAAGTGTCATCCAAAACGCCGATTGGAGGGGTTATGGTCCATCGAAACGCATCTATATCGAATGAAACCATCAGCCGCGAACAGACGATAGCCAAACTGAGGAAGCTCGCTCGTATCTGCAAATGGGCCACGATCTGCATTACCACCGCGCTCGCTCTGGGACTCCTCGCAGTCATTGCGATTGACCTTCTACTCATATTGCCTGGCCTCTCCCAAGGGTCGTGTCTCCAATCCGTAGAACTTCAAGCCGGCGAAGGGCCATGCCTTGCTATCGTCGGTACCGATGCGCAGGCCCCACTTATGCTCGTTGCACACGATGGTCACACTGCCATAGGGAGCCTCTTGATGACATGTCTCGCGCTTACCATCGCGATAAGCGTGCGCAGGTTTTTCTTCAACATTGAAAAGGAAGGCAGGCCCTTTGACCTTGAATGTAACCGGACACTTCGTCGAGTAGGAAATTTATTCCTTATCGGCGGCGTTGCCGTGAGGCTTCTTGGTGCCGCAATCACGGGAATGATACTCTCAGGATTTGGCGGCAGCTTTACGGATGCGTTCGTCGGCCAGTTATTCGAGCCCTCTATGCTCTTTGCAGGCCTG
>DAWDVX010000061.1:0-8475 GCA_052346145.1 Collinsella sp. | reverse complement strand
GATTATTTGCCTGATTGCCAGCATCTTCCGCTACGGGTATATCCTGCAAAAACAAGATGACGAATTGCTCTAGGGGGAATCCATGATTATTCTGCGGCTTGACCGCATGCTCGCCGAACGCAAGATCTCATCCAAAGAGCTTGCGGAACGCGTGGGCATCTCCCAGGTCAATATGTCACGCATTAAGACGGGCAAGGTTTCTGCCATACGTTTTTCAACTCTTGACGCGATATGCCGGGCACTCGACTGCCAACCGGGCGATGTGCTGGAATATATGCCTGACGATGAAGCCGATAACCTTTTTGGACTTAAAGATTCATAGGCATAATTTAGCCACCAGCGCCTAAACGCAAATAGCCCGCTAGAACAACATCCGTTCTAGCGGGCTTATTCAGATATTTCGGCTACGCGCTCGGTGGCTCAGACAAATCTTTACGCAAACAGGCCGTAGATGCTGATGTTGGCCTTGGCATAGAGGCCGTTAGCATACTCGGTCCACTTGGAGCTAGCGCCTGAGGCCTGCGAGGAATACTGCTGGTAGGCGGTGTAATAGGCGGTCATGGCCTGCTTATAGGTAGCGCTATCGGCCGTAAAGGCATCATCGGCAAAGGCCTTGGCATAGGTGCTGTCGGTATCCTTCCAAGTGCCCTTTGAGCTATCCCACTCATCGCCGGCAAGGTTGATGATGTAATCGGCGTAGTCCTTGCTCGCGGTCTCCTCGTTGCCGTCAGCAGGCTCGGTCGGGGCGGTCGGCATGCTTGCGGAGCTATCGCCCACCTTCTTCTTGTAGAGCTTCTGCAGCGTCGCGGACTGGCGGACGATCTGCTTGGCCTGGTCCTTGGACACGCCGTACTGCGTGGCCATGGTCTTGTAGTCGGAGGTGCCGATGGAATCCTCGGCGTACTGCTTCATTTCCTTGGAAGAGACGGTAATGCCCTCGTCCTCGGCAGCGTCCAGCAGAATCTGGTTGCGCACGTAGGACAGGATAACGTCGGCAGACGGAGCGGTGTAGTTGCCGTCGTCGTCCTTGACGGTGTCGAGACTGTACTGGCTCTCGATGGCCTCACGCGCGGTGATGTCGCTCTTCTTGCCGTTGTAGCTATAACTTGCCACGGTCGAATCGAGCTGATCCTCGGTCAGGGTCGACGAGCCGACACCCTTGCCGCCAAAACCACCGTTGCCGATAAAGAAGCCGACCACGGCAGCGATCACGATGGCGACCACAAAGGCGGCAATCATCGTCTTCTTGTGCTTACAAGCGTGGTCGTCCACGTCGGAGTCGTCGTCCTCGTCCTGCTCCTGGGGCATGAGGTTCTCGTCGGCGGCGTCCGCGGCGATCTTTGCCTCCAGGCAAGCGTCTTCCTCCTCGGCGGTCGTGCCGGCGGCAATATGTTCGGCAGACGTGCCGGCGACCAGGTCGATCATCTCGTCCTCATCATCGTCAGGGCCTTCGCCGCGCTCGATGATCTGGATGCCGTCGATCTCGTCCTTCTCGTCCTTCTTTTGAATCAGACCCATATCAGTTACTCCTTGTTAGGAAACATAGTCCCCAATAGAATACGCCCGGCAGGGCGCCGGGCGTATTGATTCTTAGGTTATACGCAAACACTTAAGTACTATTTAGGCGTTTGCAGCGTGCATACCTTAGACCAGGTGCGCGATAACGGCATCGGCAAAGGCCTGCGTGCCCACAGCGCCCTCAACGGAGCCGGTCTGGGCACGACGCACGTCACCGGTAACCTGCTCGCCCTCGTCGAGCGTGGCAGATACGGCGGCACGAATGCGATTGGCAGCATCGTTCTCGCCCAGGTGATCGAGCATCATCGCAGCAGAGAGGATCTCGGCCGTGGGGTTGGCGATATCCTGGCCGGCGATATCGGGCGCGGAGCCATGCGTAGCCTCAAAGATGGCGCAGTCGGCACCGATGTTGGAACCCGGAGCCATACCCAGGCCACCCACCAGCCCAGCGCACAGATCGCTGACGATGTCGCCGTACAAGTTGGGCAGTACCAGGACATCGAAGTCGTTGGGGTTCTGGACCAGGCCCATGCAGGTGGCGTCGACGATCTTGTCGTTGAACTCGATATCGGGATAGTTGGCGGCTACCTCGCGCGCCACGCGCAGGAACAGGCCGTCGGTCGCCTTCATGATGTTGGCCTTGTGCACGGCCGTCACCTTTTTGCGGCCGCAGCGGCGGGCATACTCAAAGGCATACTCCACAATGCGGCGGCTCTTGGCGATGGAGATCGGCTTGATCGAGATCGCGGAATCGGCGGCGAAGGTCTTTTGGCCCGAACGCTCGACGAGCTGCGAGAGCTCCTCGACCTCGGCAGCGCCCTCATCGAACTCGATGCCGGCGTAGAGGTCCTCGGTGTTCTCGCGCACGATGACCAGGTCGACATCGCGGAAGCGCGAGCCATCGCCCGGCTGCGACAGGCAAGGTCGCACGCAGGCGTACAGGTCGAAGTGCTTGCGCAGGGCCACGTTGACGCTGCGGAAACCCGTGCCGACCGGCGTAGTGATGGGGCCCTTGATGGCAACCTTGGTCTCGGCGACCGCATCGAGCACGTGCTGGGGCAGCGGCGTGCCAAACTCGTCCATGACGCCGGCACCGGCCTCCTGGACGTTCCAATTGATCTGGACACCGGCAGCCTCGACCACGCGGCGCATGGCCTGCGTAATCTCGGGACCGATACCGTCACCGGGAATCAGGACTACATCGTGCGCCATAATCTGTTACTCCTCGTCTTCGGCGTCGTCAGATTTTTTAACGCTAGCACGCTTCTTCTTTTTGGAGAGATCCAGGCCAAAACGTTTAACAAGCATTTCGCAAATCTCGCTCGAACGGGCCTTGAGATAGCTGCCCTTACCGTTCTCGGCATCGAACTTAAGGCGCAGCGCAAGCTTCTCGGCAACCTCGGCGTCGATCTCGCCCTGGCAAAACTCGTACAGGCAACCGAGCATGTCGCGATACTCGAGGTCGCCGTGGTAGCACTGGATGGCCTCGTCCAGGATGGGCCAAGCCTCGCGCGAACGCTCGACGCTCGTGGCACCCCACACGCACAGCAGGCGGAAGGCGGCATAGCGCAGCGTGGAGGAGATCTCGTCGAACAGTGCAGTCTCGGCGCCCTCAAAGGCATCGCCCAGCTGCTCGGGGCAGGTGGTGGCGAGCGCCGTCAGGGCATCGAGGGCCTCCCAGCGGGTCTGCGCCTCGGGGCGGTCGAGCGCCTCGATCAGCGCGGGCACGCAGGGCACGACGCGCTGCGGATCGCGCTCGGCAAGCAGGTGCAGCACGCGGGCGGCAAACTGGCGGATGCGGCGCGTGGGGCAGCCGAGCTCCTTGACCAGACGGTCGACGGCGTTCTCGTTCTCCTCTGCCAGCTGAAGCTGTGCCAGCTCCTCGTCGGTGAGCTGTTCGTCTTTGTTTTCTGCCATAGTTACCTCTTCTTACTATTTCTTAGCGTGCTTGCCAGCACCCTTGCTGTCATCGGTGACCGAGATGAGCTGTCGGTCGGCCGCGCCATTGCGACGCGCACGGCGGCGTTCCTCGGCGTCGCCCGCGTCGGCGGCGGCGCGATGAGCCTTGTTGACGTTAAAAACCTCGTCGTGCTTGCGCCATGGACCAACGGACTCGCCAAAGCTCATCTTAAGACCGGCGATAAAGCCGCCGAGCCAGCCGATCGGCGCAAACTGCACCAACGGAAACAGCGAAAACACCCAGGTCAGCAGGACGACTGCCGCCGCTCCTGCAAAATTGGCGATCCAGTAGTCGCGCTTGGTGATCACGCGCTTTTCGCACGCCCACTGGCCGCACAAAAAGCCAATGTAGATCGCAAAGAGAAAGAGCACCAGCGCGAGCACCACGAACGTCCAGCTCATGGGCGCTACTCCCCGTGATGGTGGCCGCAGCAGCACTCATGGCCGTCGTCATGGCCGTGGCCGCCGCAGCACTCGTGGTCCTCGCCGTGATGGTGGCCGCAACCGCACTCATGGTCGTCGCCGTGCTCGCCGCAACCGCAGCCGTCCTCGTGAGCGCCATGCTCCTCAGGACGATACTGCGACCAGTCCAAACCGGCGGCGATGGCGTCGGCCTCCTCCTTATAGAGGACTGTGATGGCCTGGGTGCCCAGCTTGGCGCCACCGATGGCGTCGAGCATGTCGTAGAGCGTAAAGGCGACGTCGGCGCCGGGCAGCGCGAGCTCGCGGTCATCGGCGTAGGCGAGCGCCAGGCGCAGGTCCTTGATGAAGTGCTCGACCATAAAGCCGGGCTTGTAGTCGCCGTCGAGCGCCTTGGGCGCCAGGCTCTCCATGGCGCCGGACTTACCGGTGCCGCCCAGGATCATCTGGCGGGTCTTCTCCAGGTCAAGGCCGCTCAGCTCGGCAAACGCCATGGCGTCTGCCATGCCGACCATGCAGGCGCCCAGCGACACCTGGTTGGCGAGCTTGGCAGCCTGGCCCTTGCCGGCGCCATCGAAGCAGCAGATGTTGGCCGCAAAGGTGGCAAGGATGTCGCGGACCGGCGCGATGTCGTTCTCGGTGGCGCCCACGATAGCCGTAAGCGTGCCGGCGATAGCACCCGACTCGCCGCCGGTGACGGGGCAGTCAAACGCCATGCGACCGGAAACCTGGGCGGCCTCGGCAATGTCGCGCGCCAGCTCGGGCGAGCTCGTGGTGAGGTCGATCAGGACCGCGCCGGGCTTAGTGCACGAGAGCAGGCCGTCGCCCGCCAGGTAGAGCTCCTCGACCTCGGAGGGATAGCCCACCATGGTAAAGACGACATCGGCGTTAGCCACGGCATCGGCCGGCGTATCGGCCCAAGCGGCACCGCGCTCGATAAGCGCGGCAGCCTTGGACTTGGTGCGGTTGTTGACCGTGACGGGATAGCCAGCATCCAGGATGTGACCGGCGATGGGGGCACCCATGATTCCGGTGCCGATGAATGCGACGGAGAGCTTGTTTGCCATGAAACCTTTCCTTTTGGGTTGGGTGTTGTTACCAGGTTGAATACTCGATGCCAGCGTTTGGGCAGTGAGTCGAGGGCGATTACGGACGCAGCGCTTGCCTACTGACCGCGCACGCGGCGGGCGATACGGTCGGAAAGCGACGCCTTGTCGGCGCGGTTCTTACCCCAAAACGCGCAGCCCACCATGCCGGGGCCCACGTGCGAGCCGATGGTGGGACCCACGGAGCCGCGAATGATCGTGACGTCGGCGCAACCCTCCTCCTTGCGGATGGCGGCTTCGAGCCAGTCACCATCCTTTTCGGCATCGGCCGTCATGATGGCGATGGGCATGGTGCGATCGGGCACGTAGTTCTCGCGGAACGACTTGAGGATGGACTTGAGCGCCTTCTTGCGGCCGCGGTTGACGCCGATCAGCGACAGCGAGCCGGCCAGGTCGTAGGAGAGCTCGGGCTTGACGTCAAGCTTTGCCGTGAGCTGCGCCGCCGCGGGCGGAATGCGGCCGCCGGCAGCCAGTGCGTCGAAGCTCTCGAGCGTAAAGTAGCCGTGGACGTAGGTCTTTGCCTCGTTTGCCCAATCGACCAGCTGCTTGGCGGTCAGTCCCGCCGAACGCTGGCGCACGGCCTCGAGCGCCAAGAGCGCGCCGGTCGCGCAGGGCAGAGCGTTGTCGACCACGTACAGCTCAAAATCGGGATACTCGGCGCGCACGGCATCTGCCGCCTGGCACGCGGAGTTGTAGCTCGACGACAGCGCCGAGGTAAAGCACAGGTAGACCGTGGGCGTGCCCTCTTTGGCGCACTCGGTAAAGAACTCGATATAGCGACCGAGCGACACAGCCGAGGTGGACACGCGGGCACCAGCGCGCATGCGGTCGTAAAACTCCTTGGGCGTGATGCTCGACCAGATGTCATCCGTGCGCTCCTCGCCATCGATAATGAAGGGGAAACCCAGGATATCGACATCAAGGTTCGCGGCGACCTCGGGGCTAAAGTCGCAGCAGGTATCGACGACGATGCGGCAGCGGTCAGAATGGCCGGTAGATGCAGCCTTGTCCATCAAAGCGACTCCTTACGTAAAAAAGGCGGCCACCCGCATGGGATGGCCGCCAGGCGTTAACTCATGCAAGTTAACGTATTTTACTCGTCAAGTGTTTCGATACGGGGCTTGATGATGCCATATCCACCATTCTTACGGTGATACACCACATTGATGAGGCCAGTCGTCGCGTTCTCGAACACGTAGAAGTCGTGGCCGAGCAGATCGGTCTGCACCAGCGCCTGCTCCTCAGTCATCGGGGTGACGTCGATAACCTTCTCGCGGACGAGCAGGTCGTCCTCTTCCTCGGGCAGCAGCAGGTCGGCCAGATCCTCAACGCGCTCGACCGGTGCGACATCCGCGGCGCTGGCACCGCCCTGGCGGTTGTCCACGACCTTGGTCTTGAACTTGCGCAGCTGGCGGGTGACCTTATCGGCAGAGAGGTCGATGGCGGCGTACATATCTGCACCGTGCTCGGCAACGCGAATCACCGAACCGCGGGCACGAACCGTGACCTCGACGATTGCCGGGTTGGGGTTCGAGGGGTTCTTCTCATAGCGAAGTACAACGTCGACCGTCATGGGCTCGATATCGAAAACCTTGAGCGCCTCGCCGATCTTCTCATCCACATGCGCACGCAGAGCATCGGTTACCGTCGTCTTGCGTCCAGAAACCTTGATATCCATACGTGGCTCCAATCTGCCTCGGGGACTTACTGTACTGGCTATGTACCCATTGCCGTGCATTTAATCACGCGGATTCCTAAAGACCCGAATAACGATTGCTTGATACCGCATACCGAAGTCTCGCACTTTTCCATGGCAAAGTGCGCTATAGGAGGGAGCTGGCGGCTTTATATTTGGTCCCAAAAATTGGCTTTGACCTGCTGGTTTTATAGGGATGGAAAAGCCGGGCTCCCCTATTGGGGAAGCCCGGCAGTGCGTGTTGAAACCGTGAAGAGGTGTCCTTTCCAACGTATAGGAGACACCACCCCTAGCAATAACTAGCTATTGAGTTTGTTAATGTCGTCGTCAGTGATGGTGCCTTCCTGGCTGGACGATTTGTCCTCGGAGGATGCGGTCTCATTGTTGGAATCGGAGGACTCGCTGCCGGAGGACGTGGTCTCACTGGACTCAGAGTCGCCCGGCTGCACGTTAGCGCCCGAAACCGTCTTAGTGGTGAGGTCGTAGGGAATCTGACCGTACCAGACGCAGTGAACCGCCTCGAGCGTACCGTCGACCGTAATGTCGTCGAGGGCATCACTCACGGCACGGCACAGTTCGTCATTGGACGAGAGGCCCGCAACACCAAGCGTCGAGGGCGCCTCGAGCGCACCGACATAGGAGACCTCGCTCATCAGGCGTGCAAGATAGCCGCCGGCCGTGGAGTCGCAGATCACATAGTCGACCTCGCCGGACTCGAGCGCCTCAAAGCACTCGTTGATGTTGGAGTAGGTCTTTTGGTTGGCGGTGATGCTCTGCTTAGCAAGCGCCTCCTGCGAGGCCGAGGACATCTGAACGCCCAGAGTAGACGTGTTAAGGGTATCGGTGGAAACGCTTAGCGACCCACCATCGCTAGTTTTACCGAACACGGAAGTGGCATCGTACAGGCAGGTGCCGAGCGAGCTAATGTCCCCGTCCGTGGAGTTAATCTCGCCGATAAAGATATCGGCCTTTTTGTCGCCGAGCGCGGAACCTGCCGAGGACGCATCGACAAAGGTGACCTTAAGGCCCATGCGGCTTGCGAGGGCGCGGGCGGCGTCAACCGCATACCCCGTGAGCTCGCCGTCGGCGCCCTGCATTGCCTGCGGCGCATCGGAAGTATCGAGGGCGACCGTCAGGGTTCCGGGAGTGACCAGGGCATCGTCCGACACCGCCGGCGTGACGGTCTCGTACTCGATCTGGTCGATCGTGGGAGTCGTGAACGTAGACAGCGGGTTGAACGCGCATCCGCTCAGGCCCAAAACGGCGATGACCGCTGCGGTCCCAGCACCTAACCGAGCCGCGTGCATCAAGCTGCCCCTCACCATGTCCACTACCCTGCCTTCTGTGTCGTATACGATCCGTGCGTTGCGCGGAATATCAGGTTGTTCCCACCAGCTGACCTGGTATTTGACCCCACACTTGCGCACCGGGGTGTTTGCTCGGGAGGCCGCAGCCACCTTCACGACTGGCCCGCTCGCCCGCGAGGCGGTATTGCCCCAAAGAAAGTAGAACGGACGGTGCGGCTTACATCTAGGACGCGCCATGATCGCGCCGCGCGCACGCGGTCGCTTACGTGGATCCCTTTGACCGCGTCTGTCTTGGACTAGGACGGGCATTTCGTCCGTCCGCAACCACAGCCTGGTAGGAACGTAGCGCATTATAGCTAAGTTCAAGCTAAAGTTTAAGGTTAGGGGCGTTATTCGCATCGCGAGTACAGATTTCCTTGATTATCAACTTCATCCGAACACCTCCCACATTCATCCGCACATGTGCGGA
>DAWDVX010000060.1:0-10061 GCA_052346145.1 Collinsella sp. | reverse complement strand
GCATCTGATGGTGTCGACGTCAATGGTATACGGGTGCATCATCGACGTCTTCAATACAGAAGATATCAGTGCGGAATGTTCCGGAGAGAAGCCCCGTCACGCCCCCGGATTCCCTGCGTTTACGGCCTTGAGGTCGGCGTGGGCGGAGATCGTGGCTGATGGGGATACGTATCCCGGTTGCTGTTTCGCGCTTTGCGCGAAAGGCGCGCTACTTTGGAATGGGTGGGGAACGTGGTTGTTGCGGCAACTGGTCCCCGCCACAAATTACCCTCGGCATACTTGCGCGATAGCCTACTGGTGCTACACTTGCAATTGCTGTTTCAGGGCGGGGTGGAATTCCCCACTGGCGGTAAATCGGGCGGTGCCAAAGGGGTGCCGTGGCGCAGGTAAAGTGCCTGCGGCCGAGCCGATGAGTCCGCGACCCGGGTGTGCGTTGGTTCGCATGCCGGCTGAACTGGTGAGATCCCAGTACCAACGGTTAGAGTCCGGATGAAAGAGGCAGGTGATCTTATGTCTGAACAGTCGCAGCATATCCATTTTGAGAACACGAATAGGTGGAGCACCAAACAGCTCGTTACCATGGCGTTGATGTGCGCCTTGGGAGCACTGTTTATGTACGTGCAGCTGCCCATTCTCCCCTCGGCGCCGTTTTTGACGTATGACCCGTCGCTGGTGCCGGCGATGGTGTGTGGATTTGCGTATGGCCCTGGTGCCGGCACCGCTGTTGCCGCCATGGCGATCGTTATCCATGCGCTTACCACGGGCGATTGGGTCGGTGCGCTTATGAACCTGGTGGCTACGCTGGGCTATATTCTGCCTGCGGCTATCGTCTACCAGAAGATGCATACCTATAAGGGTGCCGTGATTGGCCTGGTGCTCGGCGTCATTGCTGCTACGGCGCTTTCTATGGTTGCGAATCTGACCATTGGCGTTTGGTTCTGGTATGGCTCGGTTGATGTGATCGCCCCGCTCATGATTCCCGCCGTGCTGCCGTTCAACCTCATCAAGACCGTGCTCAACTCGGTGTTGACGCTCGCAGTGTACAAGGCGGTCTCCAACCTCATCACGCCTAAAAAGGACCAGGTCAAAGGCCGCGCATGATTGAGTGTCGGGGCGTTTCCTTTAGCTATGACGGTTCTGCACCGGCGCTCGACGGCGTCGACCTGAACATCGAGGATGGCGAGTTTTTCTGCATCCTCGGCGGCAACGGGTCGGGCAAGTCGACGTTTGCCAAGCATCTGAATGCGCTGCTGCAGCCCGATGCGGGAACGGTGTGCGTCAACGGCATGGACGCGTCCGATCCCGAGCTGGTCTACGGCATCCGCTCGACTGCTGGCATGGTGTTCCAGAATCCCGACGACCAGCTTGTGGCGACGCTTGTCGAGGACGATGTTGCGTTTGGCCCCGAGAACTTAGGGGTCGAATCGGCCCAAATCGCGCAGCGCGTGCGCAAGGCGCTGAAGGCCGTGGGTCTGGTGGGCTTTGAGCGCCACGAGACCCACGCTCTCTCGGGCGGACAAAAGCAGCGCGTGGCGCTTGCCGGCGTGCTCGCCATGGAGCCGCGCGTGCTCATCTTGGATGAGGCCTCCTCGATGCTCGATCCGCGCGGGCGCAAGGGCCTTATGAAGGCCTGTCACGCGCTGCACGAACGCGGCATGACCATCGTGATGATTACGCACTTTATGGAAGAGGCCGCTGAGGCCGATCGCGTTGCTGTCTTCCAAGCGGGCCGCGTTGCCATGCTCGGTACGCCCGAGGAGATCTTGACGCGGGCGGACGAACTCGCGCGGCTGAACCTGGATATGCCGGCATCGTGCTGTCTTGGCAGGGCGCTTCGCGCGAAGGGCGTGCCCATTTGCGCACGGGTGCGCGAGGCGGATATGGTCGCCGATATAGCGCAGGCTTATACCAAGCGGAGTAGGACAGGCATCGCCGGGCGGCCTTTCGCATCCGATTCTCGTATTCCCGACAACGTCTCCTCTGCAATCGATGGCGCAGACGCGCTGGAGCCCGTCATCGAGATTTCGCACCTTTCGTATAGCTATTCGCTGAGCGCCCGCGAGCGCCGTCGCTGGCATAAGCGCTCGGCCGCTGCGGGCAAATCGAACAAACAGGCTCTTTGGGGAAACGACCCTAGCAGTCCGTGGGCACTGCGCGACGTGTCTTTGACGGTGCGCCGCGGCGAGTTCCTGGGGCTAGCAGGCCATACCGGTTCGGGTAAATCCACACTGGTCCAGCACCTCAACGGATTAATCCGCCCGCAGGAGGGGGGCGTTTACGCGCTGGGGCTCGACCTATCAAGCAAGAAAGACGCCGCCGCGGTTAAGGCAAAGGTCGGCGTGGTGTTTCAGTATCCAGAGCGTCAGCTGTTTGCCGAGACCGTGGCACAGGACGTGGCATTTGGTCCGCATAACCTTGGCTTGTCACAGACCGAGGTTGCCCGCCGCGTTGCGTCATCGCTCGCGCGCGTAGGCCTCGACCTGGCCACGGTGGGCGACAAGAGCCCCTTTGAACTTTCGGGCGGGCAGCAACGGCGCGTGGCATTCGCCGGCGTGCTCGCCATGGAGCCCGAAGTCCTGGTGCTCGATGAGCCCATGGCGGGACTCGATCCGGCGGCGCGCAGTGATTTCCTGGGGCTCATCGATCGACTTCACCGCGATGGCCTGACCGTCGTCATGGTCTCACACAGTATGGATGACCTTGCCAATTGCTGCGACCGTATTGTCGTGATGAACGAGGGCACGGTGTTTGCCGAGGGCACGCCCGCTCAGGTTTTTGCGTATGCCGATGAGCTCAAGTCGATCGGCTTGGGTGTTCCCGCTGCCCAGCGCATGGCGCTGGCGCTTGCGAAGGCAGGCGTGCCGCTGCGCTTTGACGGCCTCTATACGGTTGAGTCGCTGGCAGACGAACTGGTGGACCTGCTTATCGGTCGCTCGGACGGTCCTTCTAACGTCGCGGACATTGCTAAATCCAAGACGGTCGCGCGAGAGGAGGGCTGCTAATGGAGGCGTTTTCGTTTGGCAGCTACTATCCCGGCGATAGTGCAATTCACCGCCTGGACCCGCGAACCAAGTTGCTCTTGGGCTTTGTGTTTCTGATCACGACGCTCACGGTCAGCAGCTTCCGCGGACTAGTCCCGGTCGCAATCTTCGTTGTCCTGATCTATGCCGTGTCCCGGGTGCCGGCTCGTCGCGTCCTGTCATCGATGGCGCCGCTGCTGGCGATCGTCGCGGTGGTCGCGATGCTCAACCTGTTTTCCGACCAGAGCGGGCGCATTCTGTGGCAGCTCGGCTTTTTGCAGATAAGCGAGGGCTCGCTGCATTCCGCCGCCTTTATGGCGTGCCGCCTGACCTTGATGATGGCCGGCATGAGCGCTATTACGCTCACCACGCCCACGCTCGATCTCACCGCGGGCTTTGAGCGCCTGCTCGCGCCGTTTGCGCGTGTGGGACTTCCTGCGCACGAGCTCGGCATGATCATGGGTATCGCGCTGCGCTTTATGCCGCAGTTTGCCACCGAGATGAAGCAGACGGCCGATGCACAGGCGAGCCGCGGTGCGCGCGTGACGGGAGGCCCGCTCGGCGGCGTGCGTATGCTCGGCAGTGTGGCGATTCCGCTGTTCACGGGCGTGTTCCGTCATGCCGAAACGCTGTCTGCCGCCATGGATGCCCGTTGCTATCATGGCGAGCAGGGCCGCACACGTCTGCATGCGCTTGCATTTGGCCGCGGCGATGCGCTGGCGGCGGTGGTGACGGCGTTGCTGCTCATCTGCGTCATCGTCATCAATCTTCAACTTGTTTAGGCGCGATTCGAGCGCAGGAAAGGGGTCCCTATGACCGATAACGACCGCACGGCGCAGCTCGAGCGCGCCTGTTCGTATCTTAGGCGTATTCCGGCGTGGTATCTCGCCACGATCGACGTGACGGACGGACATCAGCCGCGCGTGAGGCCGTTCTCGTTTGCCATGGTCGATGATGGCAAGCTGTGGTTTTGCACCTCGCGCGATAAGGATGTGTGGGCCGAGCTTAGCGCGAACCCCAAGTTTGAGGTTTCGGGTTGGAAACCGGGGGAGTGCTGGATTGTGCTGACTGGCGATGCCGCGCTCGAGGACGACGCGGTCGTGAGCGACCGGGTGCGCCAAGCCGGCTTTAAGCACATGGTGGGCATCGGCGAAGATCACGAGAGCGCCAACGACGGTCGCCTTGCGTTCTTCTCGGTGCGCAATATCGCCGCCCGCTTCTGTGATATCGACGGCAGCGAAGAGCGCCTGGAGCTTTAACCATAGGGTAGCTAAAACAGCCCCGACCCAAAAAGACTAGTGACAGGGGGACACATGGACGGATTGAATACGGTTTTGGAGTATCTGACGTCGGTGCCGGCATGGTATTTGGCGACGAGCGTTGACGGACAGCCGCATGTGCGTCCGTTTTCGTTTGCGCAGATTCAGGACGGCAAGCTGTGGTTTGTAACGGCGCGCACCAAAGACGTGTGGCAAGAGCTGCTGCAAAATCAACGCTTTGAGGCCACGAGTTGGTGGCCGGGCCATGGCTGGCTCATCTTGCGCGGGCATGCGGGCCTGGATGACCAGGCCGCTCCCGATATGCGCGAGGCAGGCTGGAAGCACCTGGAGCGCCTAGGCGAGCACTACGAGGGCGCAGGCGATCCCACGCTCGTCTTCTTTAGCGTGGAGGAGCCGGAGGCTTTCATCTGCAACCACGACGAATGGGTACCGATCGAGCTCTAAACGAGTCTCTCAGCAAGCTTCGACAATTCAAATTCTCGCATGTAGCGGGCCCCACATTGCAACGTCACCGTAAGGTGCACTGGGCAATGTGGGGCCCGT
Source organism: Collinsella sp. (assembly GCA_052346145.1). Lineage (GTDB taxonomy): Bacteria > Actinomycetota > Coriobacteriia > Coriobacteriales > Coriobacteriaceae > Collinsella. The sequence continues at coordinate 5,218 of DAWDVX010000060.1, read as the reverse complement.
ATTCATTTGTCAATTCCTTCGAGTGAATGTGTCGGGACTGTTTCAATGCATGAATATGTAAAAGATTTGCGTATATATGCATCTTTTGGTGCTAGAGTTTCAACCCACTTCATAACGACGGCTGCGAGATACGTATTGGTGCATAACTGCAGACAAGGAGTCCGATATGTCTTTAAAGGTTGGAATCGTCGGTGCGGCTGGATATGCCGGCGCCGAGCTCATTCGCCTCGTCCTCGGTCATCCCGAGTTTGAACTTGCTGCCATTACGTCCAACGCCGATGCCGGCCAGCCGTTGTCTGCGGTGTACCCGAGCTTCGCCGGCGTAAGCGATCTTGCCTTCACGACGCATGATGCCCCCGAGCTCAAGAACTGCGATGCGGTCTTTTTAGCCGTGCCGCACACGGCTGCCATGGCACAGGTGCCCGCCCTGCTTGCCGCGGGAGTCTCCTGCATTGACCTCTCGGCCGACTATCGCCTGAGCGATCCGGCCACCTTTGAGGCCTGGTATGCCGCTGAGCACACGAGCCCCGAGCTACTCAAGACCCGCGCCTTTGGCCTGCCCGAGCTGTTCTGCCAGGATTTGGAGACCGCTGCATCCGACCACGCCGACGGCAAGCCCGTGCTGGTCGCCTGCGCCGGTTGCTATCCCACCGCAACGAGCCTTGCCGCCGCGCCTGCCGTGCGCGCTGGCTGGGTTGCCCAGAGCGGCCCCGTGATCGTTGACGCTATCAGCGGTGTAACGGGCGCCGGTAAGTCTTGCAACGCCCGTACGCATTTTTGCAGCGCGGACGAAAACCTGGAGGCCTATGGCGTGGGCAAGCATCGTCACACGCCCGAAATCGAGCAGATCTTGGGCCTAACCGATCGCATCGTCTTCACTCCGCACCTGGCACCGATCAAGCGCGGCCTGCTCTCTACGGTGACGATGCCGCTTACGGCGCAGGCTATCGATACCTTGACCCTTGAGGACGTTGTCGACCATTACAAGCAGTTCTACGCCGGTCGCACCTTCGTGCGCGTACTCGATGCCGGCCAGCAGCCCAAGACGGCTTCGGTCGTCGGCACCAACGCCGCCCAGATCGGCCTCGCGCTCAACAAGCGCGCGGGCGTTCTGGTGGCTACGGGCGCCATCGACAATCTGTGCAAGGGTGCAGCAGGCCAGGCGGTCCAGTGCGCCAACATCGTCTTTGGTTTTGACGAGCGACGAGGCTTGCCCACAGTGGCGTGCCCGGTGTAGCACATTCGATTGTTAGCGATTTGGTAATCGGGCATCGAGTGGGGCGCCACTCTTAAGCTGGTCTCATGATTGTGGCTGGCATGGCGCACCAACCGATGCCCATTTTTTGTTTGACATAAGGAGTCATAAAGACGATGAATACAGAGCAGTTCGATATCAAGATTCGTGCCGTAGAGGGCGGCGTAACGGCGGCAGCCGGCTTTAAGGCGGCGGGCATCCATGCCGGATTCCGCAAGAATCCCGAGCGCTTGGATTACGCGCTCGTCGTGCCCGATAAGCCCTGTCCCGGCGCCGGTGTGTTTACGACCAACCGCTTTTGCGCGGCGCCCGTGCAGGTGAGTCGTGCCAACCTGGGCGGCGCCGACAAGGGCTATGGCATCATCGCCGGTGTTTCTATCAACTCTGGCAACGCTAACGCCGCCACGGGCGAGACCGGTCTTGCCTGCGCGCGCGAGACCTGCAACATCGCCTCGCAGGTCATCGGCTGCGAGCCCCAGCAGATTCTGGTCGCCTCCACGGGCGTAATTGGTCAGAGTCTGCCGATTGAGACGGTTGAGACTGCCGGTCCTGCCGCCTACGAGGCGCTCTCCGCCTACGGTGGCGCCGATGCCGCCCGCGCTATCATGACGACCGACACGCACTCCAAGGAGTATGCCGTGTGTTACCGCAGCGAGGCCGCGGGGCACGCAGGCAATGCCTATACGGTGGGCGGTATGTGTAAAGGCTCGGGTATGATCATGCCCAACATGGCCACCATGATCGCAGTTATCACCACCGATGCCCCCGTCGAGCCTGCGGCACTTCATGCCCTGCTGCTCTCGACCGTCAAGCAGACCTTTAACAAGGTAACGGTCGATTCCGACACCTCGACCAACGACACCTGCATCATGCTTGCCTCCGGCGCCGCTGCCGCAGATGCCGAGCCTATCGTCGGGGGCTCCGATGCCTTCGACGAGTTGGCATTTGCCGTGCACGAGGTGTGCGAGAGCCTGGCGCGCAATATCGCCGCCGATGGCGAGGGCGCATCCAAGCTTGTTACGGTCAACGTTACCGGCGCCGTGAACGACGAGGAGGCCGATATCGCCGCTCGTGCCGTTGCCAACTCGCCGCTCGTTAAGACCTGCATCGCCGGCCACGACTGCAACTGGGGCCGCGTTGCCATGGCGCTTGGCAAGTGCGGCGTGAAGTTTAATCAGGAAGACGTTTCCATCGACATGATGGGCATGCCCGTCTGTCGCGACGGTCTGACTGTTCCCTTTGACGAGGACGAGGCTCTACGACGTTTCGAGGCGCCCGAGATCGTGATCTCGGCCGACCTGGGCGCAGGCGACGCGGCAACGACCGTGTGGACCTGCGACCTCACGCATGAGTATATCTCCATCAACGGCGATTACCGTTCCTAGATTCCAGGCACGCTGCGCATCTTGCCGCGATTGCCGACAGCGGAGCACGGCGCGATAACGATACGAAAGACGAGGCAGATTATGAAATTCGCACGCGATTGTCGTTCGAGCGAATCCAACGAAGCAACCGCGCAGCTGCTGTTCGAAGCGCTGCCGTGGATTAAGAACCTGACCGGCAAGACGGTTGTTATCAAATATGGCGGAGCCGCCATGGTTGATGAGCAGCTGCGCCGCGACGTGATGAGCGACATCGTTTTGCTCAAGATCATCGGTATGCGTCCCGTCATCGTGCACGGCGGCGGCAAGGCTATCAACGAGGCGCTCAGCCACTATGACATCCCCGTCGAGTTTAAGAACGGCCAGCGCGTGACCACGCCGGCGACTATGGATATCGTGCGCGAGGTACTGGGCGGCAAGGTCAACCAGGAGTTGGTTGCTGCCATCAACCACCACGGTAACCTGGCCGTGGGCGTGTCGGGCAGCGATGCCGGCACGCTCATCGCCGAGCCGCTCGACCCCGAGCTCGGTCGTGTGGGCAAAGTGACGCACGTCAACACCGACTATATCGAGCGCTTACTCGATAGCGAGTACATCCCCGTCATCGCTACCGTCGCGGCGGGGGAGGACGGCGGTTTCTTCAACATCAACGCCGACACCGCCGCCGGTGCCGTTGCCGCGGCGCTCCACGCGCATAAGGCGATCTTTTTGACCGATGTCGATGGCCTGTACAAGGACTTTAGCGACAAGGACTCGCTTATCTCCAACCTAACGCTCGACGAGGTTAACGAAATGCTCTACGGCGGCGAGGTCGATAAGGGCATGATTCCCAAGCTGCGTGCGGCCGTCGATGCGCTTACCGGCGGCGTATTTCGTGCCCACATCATTAACGGTACTACGCCGCATTCGCTGCTCCTGGAGCTGCTGACCGATGCCGGCGTCGGCACCGTGATCCATTCCACCGAGACGGCTTACGAGTTCGATACGCATCCGCATCCGCTTTCGACGTTTGCTGCGCGTCTGACCGAAAACCTTGACGAGGTCGAGAAACTTCAGACGGTCTAGCTGACCCGCAGCCGCCCCATTCCTGCACCCATAGCCCCGCGCCGGCTGGCGCCCAACGAAAGGCATCCCATGTCACTTGCAGCTCAGCAATCGCTTGAATCCCATTACGTTATGCATACCTTTGGCCGCTCTCCGGTCGAGTTTGTCGAGGGTCACGGCATGAAGCTCACCGGCGACGATGGCCGTGAGTACCTCGACTTTCTTGCCGGCATCGGCGTGTGCAGCCTAGGTCATGGCGACCCTGCTGTGCTCTCGGCGCTCGAGGCGCAGACCAAAAAGCTCATGCATGTCTCCAATTACTTTTACATCGAGCAGCGCGGACAGGTCGCGGCGCTGCTGTCCAAGCTTGCTAACGACGACGTAGATGGTGCGCGCGTGCTTGCCGATGCCATTGCCGCCGGCGATGAGACCACGGCAGCTGCTCTTGGTGCCCCGGCTGCGGGCGAGCAGGTGTGGGAGACGTTCTTTGCCAATTCCGGCGCCGAGGCCAACGAGGGCTCGATGAAGCTCGCGCGCCTGTACGCCAAGCGTGCCGGTAATGGCGGCAACACCATCGTGTGCATGCGCGGCGGCTTCCACGGCCGTACGCTCGAGACCATTGCCGCCACCATGCAGGATTGGCTGCAGGACAGCTTCCGCCCGCTGCCGGGTGGCTTTGTGGCCTGCACGCCCAACGATGTCGATGAACTGCGTGCGATCTTTAAGCAGCTGGGCAGTGAAATATGCGCTGTAATGCTCGAACCGATCCAGGGTGAGAGTGGCGTGCACCCTATGACCGAGGAGTTTATGGCGGCAGCGCGCGACCTGGCACACGAAGTGGGCGCCGTGCTTATCGCCGACGAGGTCCAGTGCGGCATCTTCCGCTCCGGCAAGCCATTTGCGTTCCAGACCTATGGCGTGGAGCCCGACATCATGAGCCTTGCCAAGGGCATTGCTGATGGCGTGCCCATGGGTGCCGTCGTGGCAAAGAAGGAGATTGCCGACGTGTTTAAGCCGGGCGACCACGGCTCGACCTTTGGCGGTAGCTGCTTGGCCATCGCGGCGTGTGCCGCGACGCTCTCCGCGCTTGTGCGCGGCGATTATGCCGAGCATGCTGCCAAGGTGGGTGCCTATATGGAGCAGGCGCTGGCTAAGCTTCCGCATGTGGTAGAGGTGCGTGGCCGTGGCCTGATGCTCGGCTGTGATTTGGATGATGCCGCGGGTGACGCACATGATATTGTTGCCCGCGCGCTGGCCGCCGGTGCCGTGATTAACGCTACGGGTGCTCATACGCTGCGTTTCTTGCCGCCGCTCGTCTGCGAGGAAGCCGACGTGGACAGTCTGATCGAGATCCTGTCGGGTGTCTTGGGCTAACGCAGCGTAATAACTCAATTTGGATCGGGTTCCGGACTGCTGGGTGTGTCATATGCGGCATGATTTGGCGATCCGGAGCCCGTTTTGTTGCTGATTTGCGATGGTCAAAGGTAGCGCGCAGAGATGTGGTGTAAGAGGCGGGGCATGCCCCGCCTCTTCTCTT
>DAWDVX010000059.1:0-10094 GCA_052346145.1 Collinsella sp. | reverse complement strand
CGTACACCTGCCGCTTATCGTCTTCCTCTGCGCGCGCTACCGCTTAAGTCCGCTGCTCGCGGCACTGGGCGTCACCAGCGCCTACCTGAGCTGCCAGTTTAGCAACTGGATGGGTATCGCCGCATTCGCAGCCACCGACTCGCAGATTGCATACTACCTTGCGCGCATCGCGACCACGCTCGGCGTCTTTGTCGTCCTCCTGCACTGGGGCGGCGATATCGGTCCGCGCCTGGCGATTAAAAACCCTACTGAGCTGGGCATTCTTTTAATTCTGCCGCTCGTCTACTACATCTTTGACTACGCCACCAACGTCTACACCACGCTGTTCCACTCGGGTTCGGTGGTGACCGTTGAGTTTCTGGCCTTTGCCCTTTGCGCCTTCTACCTTATGTTTCTTGCCGTCTACCTGCGCGAATACGAAGCAAAGGAAGTCGCCGAGCGTGAGCGCTGGATGCTCGAAACGCGCGACAACTCCGCCATCAAAGAGCTCGAGGCCTGGCGCCAGTCCGGACGCGAGCTGTCGATTCTTCGCCACGACATGCGGCACTTCCTGCGCGGCCTGGCTGTTCTTATTGAGGAAGGTCACATCGACGAGGCGCTCGAGCGCATCGATGAGTTCTGCGAGGCCAACGACCGCACCGCCGTACGCCGTTACTGCGCCAACGAGACGATCAATATCGTGCTTTCGTCATTTAGCTCGGATATCAACAAGCACGGCATCACCGCCGACCTGCGCGCCGCCGTGCCCGAAACCGTTCACGTGGGCGATGCCGACCTGTTCAGCGTGCTTTCGAACGCCCTGGAAAACGCCATCATCGCTGCAAGCGCCGCCCCCGAAGGCAAGCGCTTTGTCGACCTGGACCTGCGGTTTGAGGACGGCCAGCTGCTGCTTTTGGTTTCCAATACGTTTGGGCGCGCGCCGCGCATGGTCGACGGCATGCCCGTGACCCAACATGCCGGTCACGGCTTTGGCACCAAGAGCATTAAGCTTGCCGTGGAGCGCATGAACGGCAACTGCCAGTTCCGCATCAACGGCGACCGGTTTGAGCTGCGCGCCGTGATGTAGGGGCGCGACACTGGACTCGCGGTGCGGCTCAACCGCCCGGGTCGCCTTGCCGGCGCAGGCCCGTTACAGCGGAGCGGCCGACGGGGTCAGCTGCTTAATGTAGGCCCACATGCGCTGCTTGGCCGCCTTGTCGGTCAGAGCGGCCTCAAAGCCATCGAGTGCGAGTACGCGACGCCCCTGCACGTGGGCGACCAGGCCGGGCTTGAGCATGGCGGTGTCAAAGTCATCGATCGCCACGAGCATATCGGCATAGGTTTCACGCATGACGTCGGCCGCGCTGTTGTCCAGCAGCAGTACCGCCTCGGGGTCCAGGGCCTCCAGCGCCTCGCGGAACAGCTCGCACGGCAGGGCTTCGCCCACCGCGACCGCTCCGTCGCCCACGCCGGCAACGCTTGCCAGCGCGCAGAAATCCTCGGGCGCATAACCGATGGCCCCGAGTGCCTTGCGCAGCGCGGCGCCATCCGGGCCGGCGGCAAGCTCGCCGCCTAAGCGCTCGGCCTCATCCAAATCACCCTTGACCAGCACGATCGGCGAGCACGCATTGCCCGCGATGCGCACGCCACGCGCCGCAAGCGACGCGAGTTCCTGCTCGGTGGCCTGGGCGATGGCTTCTTTTTTCTGGCTTTGTGACGTGGACATGCGCTCTCCAATCGTTTGCGTGCCCACCATTATATAAAAGAGCCGCCCGCGAGTGGTTGCTTTGCGGGCCGCTGGGTATAAGCACGGTCGTACTGAGTTTTACGCGGCTGAGCCGCGTCACATTATGGAGGTCACCATGGCTGACATTAAGCAGATTACCCCCGAGAACTTCGATTCCATCGTTAACGGCAGCCTGCCCGTGCTGGTCGATTTTTGGGCACCGTGGTGCGGGCCCTGCCGATCGCTCTCGCCCATCGTTGACGAGGTTGCCGATGAGCTGGCGGGTAAGCTTGCCGTTGCCAAATGCAACGTCGATGATAACCAGGACCTGGCCATGAAGTATGGCGTCATGAGCATCCCCACGCTGATTGTGTTTAAGAACGGCGAGGAGATTGACCGCTCGGTTGGCGCTCTGCCCAAGGCGAGGCTGCAGGCGCTGCTGGAGAAGCATCTGTAATACGCTTGTTACTTACCCGCCGTCCATGAGCGGTTTTGCACCGCTCGCCGGACTGCCGGGTGCGGCGCGTGCGACCACGGATAGTATGGTAGTCACAAACAGCCCCCAGTGAACGGGTGCGAGTCGCACAGACTCGCACCCGTTTTCTTATGCAGCTGCGCACAGAGTGGGCGTAGTAAAATCTGAACCACTGAACTGCCCCATACAAAAGGAGATTTCCCATGCATGATGTTGGAATGAACATGAGCCAGCTTGCCATGAGCGTCAAGCAGGTCGACGACACCATCGAGCTCGCTCACGAGTGGAGCCATCAGCTGCTGCATGCGACCGAGAATTTTGACATGGAGCGCATCGGCGCCAAGCTCGAGGCAGCCATGGCCGCGCTGCACGAGGCCCACGACGCACTCGAGGGCTACGAAGAGGCCATCGAGGCCGACCACAACTCCGTCGGCTCCGTGAAGCTGGTGTAACGTGGCCGAACACGAGCACGGCTGCGGGTACGAGCACGAGCATCCACACGGGGCGGACGGTGACGCGGGCTGCCACTGTAGTGGTTCCGGCTCCGAGCTGGTCCGTTTTTCGGTTACCGCACCGGACGACCTGCTGCGCCGTTTTGACGAACAGATCGCGCGCCGCGGCGACGTGGCCAACCGCTCCGAGGCCGTGCGCGACCTGATTCGCGCCTCGATCGCCAAGGAGCAGATGCGCACGCCCGATGAGCATGTTATCGGGTCGCTCACCATGATCTACGACCACCATACCGGCGACCTGACGCGCCGTCTGGACGAAGTGCAGCACGACTACACCGACGAGATCATATCGACCATGCACGTGCATCTGGATCACCACAACTGCTTGGAGATTCTGGCGCTCAAGGGTCGCGGCGAGCGCGTCTACGAACTAGCCGACCGTCTGCTGGGCCTGCGCGGCGTTAAGCACGGCGAGCTCACGTGCGCCGCCACCAAGCAGAGCCTGGGGCTGTAGCGCACCTGTCCCTATTTGGTCGGTTTTGATGAGGGGTGTCGCATGCGGCATGTGCATATTCATGTAACGGGCATTGTGCAGGGCGTTGGCATGCGGCCGTTTGTGTATCGCGAGGCCATGGCGCATGGCATTTGCGGATGGGTGCTCAACGCGGGCGACGGCGTGCATATCGAAGCGCATGCTCTGGCCGGTGCGCTCGATGCTTTTGTTGCCGCGCTTTCTGAGCATGCGCCTGCGGCAGCCCGCGTAGAGCATGTCGAGGTTGTGGACCTGGCAGCCAACGGTTGGGATGCCGCCAATGAAGAGGGTTTTCGCATCGTAGCATCGCAGGACCAGACCGCGCACACGACGCTCGTCTCGCCCGATATCGCCACCTGCGACGATTGCCTGCGCGAGCTGTTCGATCCCGCCGACCGACGCTATCACTACCCCTTTATCAACTGCACTAACTGCGGCCCACGCTTTACCATCATCCGATCGCTGCCTTATGACCGAGCGGCTACCTCGATGGACCGTTTTCCCATGTGCCCTGAGTGTGCCGCGGAGTATGCCAATCCGCTCGACCGTCGCTTTCACGCGCAGCCCGATGCCTGCTTTAATTGCGGGCCGCATATCATGTGGCGCGAAGCGAGCGTGGGCGATGAGCCGGGCGAAGCCGCCGCGCCGCTGGCCGTCGGCACCACGCGCGAGACCAGCGACGCCATTATCGACCGCTGCGTTGAGCTGCTGGCCCTTGGTGGCATCGTCGCCATCAAGGGCCTGGGCGGATTCCATCTATCCTGTGACGCCTCCAACGAGCAGGCGGTAGCCGAGCTTCGCCGCCGTAAACGCCGCAGCAACAAGCCACTTGCCGTTATGGTGCGCAGCCTTGCCGACGCTGAACGCCTGTGCCATATCAGCGACGTTGAGCGCGGCTTGCTGGCCGGCAGCATTCGCCCCATTGTGCTGCTGCGCCGACGTGCTGTTTGCGAGAGCGGTGATTCTCCCGACGCCCTCGCGCTCGCACCGTCCGTCGCGCGCGACCTGCCCGAGCTCGGCGTTATGCTCCCCTACACCCCGCTTCAGCATCTGCTGCTTGCCGCGGCAGAAACGCATGGCATGCACGCGCTGGTTATGACCAGCGGAAACTTGAGCGAAGAGCCCATCGAGACCGATGACGATCTTGCCTGGGAGCATCTCGTTGCCGCCGGCATCGCCGACGCGCTGCTCGGCAATGACCGCGCGATCCTCTCGCGCTACGACGACTCCGTGGTACGTGTGGTCGACGGGGTCGTTATGCCCGTGCGCCGCGCTCGCGGGTACGCCCCGCAGCCGTTGCCGCTGCCGGCACTCGCCAGCGCCGCGCCCTGCGTGCTCGCCTGTGGCCCGCAGCAAAAGGCCACGATCGCACTCACGCGCGAAGACGCGAATGGAACGTCGGCCTGTTTTGTGTCGCAGCATATCGGCGATGTCGAAAACGGTGCGACTTTCGATGCGTGGAATGCGGCACGCACGCGACTGGAAGACCTTTTTGACCTAGCGCCCGCCGCGCTGGCCTGCGACTTGCACCCCAGCTATCTATCGAGTCAGTGGGCACGCGAACAGGCGCGCGAGCGCAATCTGCCGCTTATCGAAGTCCAGCACCATCATGCGCACATCGCGAGCGTGATGGCTGAGGCTATCGCCACAGGACAGCTTGCACCCAATGCGCGCGTACTTGGCATCGCCTTCGATGGAACGGGCGCTGGCACCGACGGAACCATTTGGGGCGGTGAGTTTCTTGTCGCCGGCCTCGCCGATTTTGAGCGCACCGCGCACCTGCGTACCTGGGCACTCCCCGGTGGCGCCGCATCTGTGCGCGACGCCCGACGCAACGCCTTTGCCCTGCTGAGCGAGCTCGATCTACTCGAACATCCGGGTGCCGCGGGACTCCTGGGCGGCCTCGATGAGCAGACGCGCAGTATCACGACCACGATGATCAAGCGGAACATCAACAGCCCGCGAACGAGCAGTATGGGCCGTCTGTTTGACGCCGCGGCGGCGATCTTGAACATCTGCGGCACTGCAACCTACGAGGGCGAACCCGCCATCGAGCTCGAGGCCGCCGCTTGGCGCGCTTTTAGCGACGAAAACAGCCATTTCACTGGCAATCAGGCTGGCGTATCCGCATCCGTCTCAACATCGCTGGACAGTTTGTTCAGATATGTATTAACTACTGACCCCCTATCCCGCATTTTTACCTCAGATTTGGCCAAAAAAGGCTCTCCAGACACCCTATTTGCGGCAAATATGTCTGCCGAACACCCCAAATCAACCCATTTGGGATCATCGCAGACGGCTTTTGCCACCCAGAGCCCATCACAAAAATACGTATCTGAACTACTAACTGTCCAGGCGGCCTCGGACAACCCCCTCATTTTGGATCCCAAACCGCTTTTTGAGGCGCTTTTGAGTGGAATCGAGGCCGGTGTGCCGGCCGACAAGCTCGCGCTCGACTTCCATATCGCCATTGCACGCGCATCGGCACGTATCGCAAGCGAAATCTGCGCTCGCGAAGGCATCGACATCGTCGCGCTCTCGGGCGGCGTGTTCATGAACCGACTTTTGCTTCGGCTCCTCACGCGCGAGCTCAAAGACGCCGGTCTTGCCGTCTTGGTTCCCCACACCGTGCCCGTCAACGACGGCTGCATCGCCTACGGCCAGGCGGCGGTCGCCCGCGCTCGCCTCACGCAGATCGCATCGCGGTAGGCTGCTTGGCCAGCCCATGCGCCGCCGTCTCACAGGTGTAACGCGTTTGCCCGCAACCCCCGCGAGCGCTACCATCAACTGATGGACTATTAAGCGCCCATCCAGCGCAAAGCGTATAAAAGGGGAACATTATGTGCCTTGCCGTTCCCGGTAAAGTGGTCAAACGCGACGACGACCTAAAGGCGACCGTCGACATGATGGGCATCGAGCGCCCCGTGTCGCTGCGACTTGTGCCGACGGCGCAGGTAGGCGACTATGTTCTCGTACACGCCGGCTTTGGCATCCAGATTGTCGACGAGCAGGAAGCTCAAGAGACGCTCGAGCTGGTCAACGCCATGACCGAGCTGGTCGAAGAGGACCAGCTCGCCACCAACCCGGCCGAGGCATACTAGTGGCGGCGGCACAACCGGTTCACTCCGGTATCGACTTTTCGGCATTCCGCGATCCCAAGCTGGCTCGCGAGCTCATCGATCGTATTCATGAGCTTGTCGGCAACCGCAGCATCAACCTTATGGAAGTCTGCGGCACGCACACCGTGAGCATCGGTCGCTATGGCTTTCGCTCCATTATGCCTGCCGGGCTCAAACTGCTGAGCGGTCCGGGTTGCCCCGTCTGTGTTACCGCCAACCGCGATATCGACCATGCAATCGCGCTCGCCAAGATGGACGGCGCCATCATCACCACCTTTGGCGACATGATGCGCGTGCCCGGGTCGTCTACCTCGCTCGCCGCGCAAAAGGCGGCGGGGCGCGATATTCGCATTGTGTACTCCCCGCTCGATGCACTCGATATCGCCGAACACAACCCCGATCGCCCGGTCATCTTTATGGGCGTCGGCTTTGAGACCACGACGCCTACCATCGCCGCCGCCATCCTGGAGGCAGACGCGCGCGGGCTGCAGAACTTCTCGGTCTACTGTGCCCATAAGACCACGCCGCCGGCGCTGCGCGCCATCGCCAACGATCCCGAGACCACTATCGACGGCTTTATCCTGCCGGGCCACGTCGCCACCATCACGGGCCTGGCGCCCTTTAGCTTTTTGGTCGACGAGTTCAATACCCCGGGTGTGGTCACGGGATTTGAACCGGTCGATATCCTGCAGGGCATCTGCATGCTGGTCCAGATGGTTGTCGAGAACAGGCCGGCGATCGACAACGCCTACCGCCGTGGCGTCAACGCAGACGGCAACCCCGTTGCGCGCCAGCTGGTCGAGCAGGTGTTTGAGCCATGCAACACCACGTGGCGCGGGCTGGGGCCGATTGCCAACTCGGGCCTTTCCATCCGCCCCGAGTTCTCGCGCTTTGATGCCCGCACTCGCTTTGACGTGCCCGTTGAGACGACGGTCGAGCCGCGTGGGTGCCGCTGCGGCGACGTGCTGCGCGGGGCCATTACGCCGAGCGACTGCCCTCTGTTCGGCCAAGCTTGTACACCCGAGCATCCCGTCGGCCCCTGCATGGTGAGTTCCGAGGGCAGCTGTGCAGCATATTTCCGCTACCGAGGCTAATGGGTTCCGCCGCTCTAACGAACGGCGGGCCGGTCGACGCTGCACCTCACCCATATAATTCCGTCCTCGATTGGAGTTTTCGATATGTCCCGTACTGCCACCGATAGCACTGTCCTGTTGGGCCACGGCTCTGGCGGCCAGATGATGAAACGCATCATCGATGAGGTCTTTTTGGATGCCTTTGGGTCGCCCGAACTGCTCGAGGGCAACGATGCCGGCGTCGCTGCGCTGCCCGCGAGCGGGCGCATCGCCATGTCGACCGACAGCTTTGTAGTCTCGCCGCAGTTCTTCCCCGGCGGCAATATCGGCCGACTCGCCGTGTGCGGAACCGTTAACGACGTCGCGACCTCGGGCGCCAACGTGCGCTACCTCTCATGCGGTTTTATCCTCGAAGAGGGCTACCCCATGGACAAGCTGCGTCAAATCGTGCAGACCATGGCCGAAACGGCGCGCGAGGCGGACGTGGCGATCATCACGGGCGACACCAAGGTGGTCGAGCGCGGCGGGGCCGACGGCGTCTACATCAATACCGCCGGCGTGGGCGAGGTGCCCGAGGGCGTGGCGCTCAGCGGCGCCAACTGCCAGCCTGGCGATGTCATCCTGGTGTCGGGTACACTCGGCGACCACGGTATCGCCATCATGAGTCAGCGCGAGGGTCTGGCGTTTTCGAGCACCATCGAAAGCGACGCCGCGCCGCTCAACCACCTGATTGCCGATGTGCTTGCCGCAGCACCCGACACACGCTGCTTCCGCGACCCCACTCGCGGTGGCCTGGCGTCCACGCTCAACGAGTTTGCCCAGGCCAGCGGCGTTGCCATGGAGGTCGACGAGGATGCCGTGCCCGTACGCCCCGACGTGCAGGCAGCCTGCGAGATGCTCGGCTATGATGTGTTGCAGGTGGCAAACGAGGGCAAGATGGTCGCCGTGGTGCCGGCCGAACAGGCAGATGCGGCACTGGCCGCCATGCGCGCCGCCCGCTACGGCGAGAATGCCGCCATCATCGGTCGCGTGCTGCCGCTTGCCGAGGACGCCCGCCCCGCCGTGCGCGTACGCACCGGCTGGGGCTCGACCCGCATACTCGACATGCTCGTGGGAGAGCAGCTGCCGAGGATTTGCTAACGACAAAGGCTCAGGGCTATTAAAGATATTCAGATTCCAAACATGCCCGGCACGCATGCCCAGTATCATGGGGTGCGTTTTACAACTCAAGCGGCAGGAGCACCCATGGCAGCAGCTTTTTCCCATGTGATCTTTGACCTGGACGGCACCATTCTCAACACGCTCGAGGACCTGGCGGCCGCCGGCAACCATACCTGCGAGATGCACGGCTGGCCCACGTTTGCCGTAGACGAGTACCGCTACAAGGTGGGAAACGGCATGCTCAAGCTGGTCGAGCGCTTTATGCCCGCCGAGTATGCGGGCGACGGCCGTATGTTTGAGCAGACGCTTGCCGAGTTTAGGGCTTATTACGGCGAGCACAAGGAAGACCACACCTCACCGTACGCCGGTACGATCGAGATGCTCGACCGCCTGCGCGTCGCGGGCGTGCAGCTTGCCGTGCTCACCAACAAGGACCATGTCTCGGCCGCTCCGCTTATCGAGAAGTATTTTGGTTCCGAGCGCTTTGCGCTGGTGCAGGGCCGCGTCGACGCGTTTCCTCCCAAGCCCGAGGCGCCTGTTACGCTGCATGTGATGAAAGAGCTAGGCGCCGACCCGGCAACCACACTCTATGTGGGCGATTCCAATGTCGATATCCTGACCGGTCACAACGCCGGCCTTAAGAGTGCGGGCGTCAGCTGGGGTTTCCGCGGCCGCGCAGAGCTGGAAGCCACCGGCGCCGACTACGTGGTGGACACCCAGGCAGAGCTCGCGGCGCTGGTGCTGGGCGAGTAACGAGCGACACTGCTTAACGCAGCTGCGGCAATTCTTCCGCGCGGAAAGCGCATCCCGTTTTGGAGCTCCGGAATGGGATATGCTTTCCGTTTGAGGCGCATCAGGGAAACCGCATCCCGTTTCAGAGCAATATTCCGGGTCGCACTTTCCGCAACCAACCCCATCCGGAAAATGCGACCCACTATTCGGCCAAAAACCGGGTCGCGGTTTCCCAAGCACTCGATGCAACGCTAGCACAAGGAGTGTCCCCAACTACCGGCAGAAAAGGAACGTCCCCAGCTGCCGCCTTCCCAATGACTACCTCAGCGATGGCAACGTCGCAGGTAAAAGTGCCACTTTAAGCCAACCAAGGGAACGACGTTGTTTTGGCACCGACAGACACTATGACCCAATCCGAGGGCACTAAAAAGACAGGAGCCCCCGCTCGTGACCGCGGGTCGGGGCTGCGACAATGATGTTGAAGTGCCATAGGCGCAGCCGCGCCGCAACGAGGTTGGGAGGCTCCCATGCCAAAGTATTCTACCGCGTTCGGGATGGACGTCCACCTGAGGTCGACCACCGTCTGCGCCCTCGACGCGGACACCGGCGAGGCCGTGACGAGGAGGTTCCCCGGCAACCCCTGGGGCGAGATCGCCGGGTGGATGGATGGGTTCCCCGGGCCGTCGCTCGCGGCCTACGAGAGCGGCTACCTCGGCTTCGCCCCGCAAAGGGAGCTCGCCGGGCTCGGCGTCGAGTGCGTCGTCGCCGCGGTCTCGAAGATCCCCAGGTCGGCCGCCGACTCGGCCTCCAAGAACGACAGGAACGACGCCGCCAGGATGGCCAAG
>DAWDVX010000058.1:0-10349 GCA_052346145.1 Collinsella sp. | reverse complement strand
AGGTTCAGTTGACATGGTTAAAAACGAGGGGCGACGCTTTTGCGTCACCCCTCGTCCCGGCCGGGTTGCTTTAGTTGTGCACACGGTAGTTACACTTGAACTGGGTTATGTGTCCATAGTTGGGGCCGTACCAACCCGATGTATAGCTGATTACTTTTGCGCCTAGATATTCGTATCTCTTGTTGTAGCGAAGCTCACGGTAGGTCGTGTCGTACTCTGCTACGTAAAACGCGTCTCCAGAGAAGGCTTTGTACCGGTCCTTAACCGTCGAAGCCATGTACGCGGGTTCGACATCGCCTTTCTCCCCGTTGAGCGCATAGACGGGTGCCGCGATTCCGCATAAAGCCGTTGCCACGAGGATGGCGTAGACAGCCATGCGCGACGCATTGGACTTCAGCTGTTCAAATAGTTTCATGTCATTCACCTCGCTCGTATGTATCGAGGTATTCCTGCTTGAGCGTCTGCGAGGACGACTCGGTCTTTTCCACGAGCGTGCCGGCCTCGATGAAGTAGAACGAGTCGGTGAGGTCTGCCAGGTCGTCGAGCAGATGGCTTGAGATGAGCACGCTGCGTCCCCGCTCCACCTCGCTGCGCATCGCGTCGCAGGAGGTTTTCCGCTTTCCCGGATCGAGGCCGTTCAGCGGTTCATCGAGGATGAGGTACGGGCAATCGGTCGCTATCGCCATGGCAAGCTTTACCTGCTGCTTCATTCCTGTCGAGAGTTTACGGGTCGGCTTGTCGAGATATGGGGAGATTCCGAGGGAGTCGCAGAGCGAGTCGATGTCGGCGGCCGATTTCCACGCCTCCCTAACGAAAGAGAGGTGCTCGATGGCCGATAGCGTGGGATAGAGATCCGCGCTGCCCGAAGAGCTCAGGTAGACGAGTTCTGCGAATTCGGCTGATCGGCGTTGGCAGATTCCGTCTGCCGCCAGGCTTCCCGAGCGGATGCGGGTGGGAAATTGGCCCGACAGCGCTTCAAGAAGGGTGGTTTTCCCCGAGCCGTTGGGAGCGACGAGGCCCGCCGCCGTTCCCGGGCTCAGGAAAAGCGACCCGATTGAAAGTATCGTCGTGCTCCCGTATCCCACGCTCGCGTCCAGAAGCTCGAGCCCATGGTGCTTTTTCGCGGGTCCAGGCTGTTTGGGCGAACGTGTCGCAACGGCGCCGACCGCGAAAAGGACCGCGACGTATGCCAGGGCCACGGCAAGCATCGATGCGCTGCCCGAACCGGAGCCAATGAATTCTGTCGGGAAGCATCCCACGTAACCCGTTGCCTCGATAGGCGAGAATATGGCCAGCGGCAGGAGATTGAGCGCGGCGTTATGCTCCAGCGCCGAATCGGACAGTAACGGGAATGCCGGGGCCGCGACAAGCAGCGCGGAGGCAAGGGGGCCCGCGAGGACGCGCCTCGTTGCGGTCGATAGGACGGCGGAGCAAAGGGATATCAAGGTTCCGCCCGCAAGAAGCGCGACAAGCAGGGCTGTGAAGACGTCTCCCGCGGTCGTGGTGGTAAGCGCGCCGTCATGGAAGAAGGCGATCGGGTACCCGATCTGCCCGAAGCCGTTTAGGGCCAAGGCGCAAATACTCCCGGGTGCGAGGCCGGCGAGGAGCATCGCGGTCCCCGCGGCGATTATCGAAAACACGATCTGGATAAGGCGCCGGAATTTGGGCACGGGCGCCTTCGCCGCCAGGGTCCCGGGCCTTGTGGCCCCGAGCAGGAGTATCGACGAGAGAAGGAAGGGGATGAAGGGAAGGAAGGACGGCGCCTGGGCAATGGCGTAGGGCAGGAAGGAGAGGAATGGCAGGTCGCTTGCGGAGGCCGGGATATCCGCGATGCCGGAGCTGCTCAGAGCACGGCAATACGCGAGGTCTGCGTCATTGGTCTCTTGGTCCCCCCACGATGGACCCGGATTGGAAGCCCTCGTCCATGAGCGCGTAGTAGCTCTCGGCAGAGTCGAGAAAGGCGGCGTCGGTTTGAGCGGCGAGGGCGGCGTTCGCGTATCTTGCAAGCTCAGCGTCATCTTGCTGCTCTGGCGATAGGTCTGTGCCGCTGGCCTGGGGCGCGCGCGTATTGAATGCGTCGACAAAGCCCTGCATGCCCTGCTTCATAAAGAAGGGGCCGTAGATGGGTGAATTGAACGCAATGGGGATGGAGAAGGCTGCAGCGAGAACGAGCGTGGAGATCCATACGGCCTTGTCTCTTAGGATTAGTTTGAGAAGAAGTCGACAGTACATTTGGAAGCACCTACGTTCCTCAAGTCATCGTTAGATTAATAATGACAGACCGAATGAAGATGCGTGCGACGGGGGCGAGGCGAATGGCCGAGCGGTATCGATACGCGGGTTCAACGGTATTATATTGGCCACATAGATTTTTAACTTGCATTTCTACCCGCCCTTTTCGTAGAGTCGCCGATACGTGCTTAGCGCACCCTCGGCGCGTCCGGCAGGCTTTGCGAAATGGGATCCAGGAGACTTCGGCGCAGCATCATCTTGCGGAATGCTTCTAATGAGCCTCCCATCCTTCAAAAACAGAATCTCATCGCACAGCCTATCGACCGAATCCAAGATGTGGGATGACATGATGATGCACGTACCAGAATCGGCCAGCTTCCTGAGAATCTCGGAATGCAAGTCCACCCTGCTGGGGTCGAGCGCGTTCATGGGCTCATCTAATAGAAGGTACCGCGCGCCCGTCGCATACGCAATCGCCAGGGTAAGCTGCTGCTTCATGCCCTGGCTCAGAGTGCGGATCCTCATCTTCGCGAACTCGCCTATCTGCGTTTGTTCCACTATCTCTTCGATATCGCGAGCATGCGGCCACATATCGCAAACCATCTTGAGGTGATCTTCCGCACGCAATCCGGGATACAGCAGCGTCCCCTCACCAGGTGCATAGAAGATCATAGAACGGACCTCTCTCGCACCCGTACCCTGCACCTCATCCAGAACGATGCTCCCGTCCACGCGAGGACCCGGCAAACCTGCCATCGCACGCAGCAACGTCGTCTTTCCATGCCCGTTCGGAGCGACGAGACCGTAGACCGTACCCGGGGCAAACTCAGCGTTCACCGAATCTACGAGCACCTTCTTTCCATAAGAGATCGTCAGCGTTTGAAGGTCAATCATCGAGATCATCCCCTTTCGATCTTTGGAACACTCAGGCGCACCATCAACGGAGATACGGCGCCCAAGACCACCAGCAGAGCGCCCGATGCGCCGACGACCTCTCCAAAAGGCATCGCGTTCGTCCCTCGCCCAAGGAACCCAATCGTCCCCACCTGGGAAGCGGGATCAAACGAGGCGAATGGAGCCAGCAGCGCGACGCCCATGCCCACGCTTTCAACATGAGCGCTCAACGAACCCAACACCAAGAGAACCGCGCAAACCATTCCGGTGACAACGGGGTTGCGGCTAATCGCTGCTGTCAACGCAGCGACGACGGAAATCACGCCGTATGCCATGACCAGCAACGGAATACTGCACAACACCGCCTCCCCCACCATGGACGTTGTCGAAGCCCCCGCCCGAATGAGAGCGACGGGATACTCCGATCCACCCGCACCGTTCTTAATCACGGACACAACGACAGCGGGAACCATCGACACCAAAAGCAGCACCAAGCCAAGCAGGAGAGCCAGCGCAACAGCCGTCAGAAAACGCACATGCGCTGTTGCGGGGATCTGGAGAACCAGAAGGGAACGACACTGCAGGTGGGTGCACGCGAGCGATGTGACAACCACGGGCAACAGCAAAAATAAGGAGGGAAGCGCTGCCTGGAGATACGAAAGGAGGATTAATGGGGGCATCTTCGTACTTAACTCGTAAACCTTGGGGTCCGGCAAGCTCGCGATCGACTCAAGCAGAAGGGCGCGCGCCTCCGCACGAGAAGGAGTCTCCGGCTCGATTCCGATCGATTGCAGGAGAGTCGCATCTGCCGCGCCCAGCTCACCTCGAGCGCGCTCGTACGTCGCAAGGCTTCGAAACCCCTCCGCAGGCATAGGCGCGTACACGAAACCCGAAAGAGCATCCCGCATGTCTTCCAGGGCCGCTTTGCCCTCGACGTCCATATTCGCAGCGTTCTGCTCTAGATACCGATCTATTGAACGGAGCTCCCCATCCCTATACCGAACAGCGGAAACGTTATCAGCGTCAGGAAACATCTCGACCAGAGCCGGGGCCAGCATCGTCGTCGACATTGCAATCGCGCATACGGCGAGGGTAGGAGAACGCAGGAGCAGTTTCCCCATCGTTCTTACGTATGCAACGGCGGAGGCACAAGCGCTCGAACGAGTTGCCGTTCTCGATGCAGTGAAGGAACCTCTCTCAAGACAAATCGGGGATATCGGGCACGCGCAGCCGCTCTTTCCAGCAACGCAAAGCAGGCTAATTGCCAGCACCTCGATCCCGATTGCGCATACGAGGGCAATCGCGCCACGCTCGAAGCAAAGTCCAGGCAGATTCACTATCTGCGTTGTCGGGTACGGGCTATAGGCGCCGACGGTCAACTCAGTGTTCGCATACGTAAGGGGATTCAACAGGGCGAACTCACGTAAAGCGATGGATCTTCCGTAATACCCGGGAACCATCGTCACCCCCATCAGGGCACATACGAACACGATTCCAAGCGTAGGGTTATTGGCAATCTTCACGGCAAGGTGAACGACAAGCGAGATGAACGCTGCCACCAAGAATTGCAAGATGGCCGTCTGCGCGAACACCAGCCAAGCCGGTTTGATAACCGGAGTCGCATATTGAATGTAGCCTATCGGATAGAACGGCGAGCCCGGGCCATTCTTCACAAGCGCGGCGATTATCCCTGGAAGATTGATGGCGAGGACGGCAAGCATTGCAAAAACACTCGCCCATACGCTCGATGCAACAAGTCTACCCAGCTCGCCCATCGATGCCTGGATGATGAGCTTTTCACGTTTGTTAAGACGCGCGGCAAGGAACGAGACGGCAACGGCCGTTGCGACCCATAGCAAGTACTCCTTCGATCCGTCATAATAGGTGTACTCTCCATCCGATATCTGCAGAAACGGAAGTAGGGGAGAGAGCGGTGCCAAGATAAGACGTCCCGCGGCAAGAGGGTACAGAAGCGCGGGCATGCTTGATGAAGAGGTATAGACACCGTCCTCCCCCGCATTCACAAGCGCATCCGCATAGGATGCTGACAATTCCTGCTCAACACGGGTTATTCCCGACTCGAGGTATTCGACCCGTCCGTCGATGCCAGCCGCGCTCCTGAAGACGGGCAGAGCACAAAGAACCATCAACGCAACAACGACAACACAGAGCGACCTGGAGGAGAGAAGCGACCTAAAGATCGCCTTCGAGATTTTGAGCATATTCATCGCCAACCTTAACCTCATCCAGTCGGAACAGAGGGGCCGAACAAAATGCTCGGCCCTTATTACTTGCCGGCAAAGTCAATTTAACATAAACTGTTAAAAAGTAACCTGAGTTTTTTAAATTCTTCGGAGGTTATTATGAGTTCCGACAATCGCACCCCCCGGCTTCATTCCTTCCGCATCGCATGTGCGATAGCCTCTGCGACCCTTTGCGCCACCGCCATCGCACAAGTGGCGTTCTCCTTAAAGCCAGCAATCGAAGTGCTCGACAACCCTGTAATTGCAGACTCCCCCGCGTATCCAGCCCTTGCGATCTCGACATTGGTCCCTGCCGTCATCGGTATCGCTACGACCATCCTCAGCGCCGTTCTCGTGTGGACGATCAAGAGCGGAGACCCCTTCAAGAAAGGGTCTGCGACATGCTTGAAGGTGCTCGGCATTCTCTTCGTTGTTCAAGCTGCCACCAGCCTCTACGCCGGCTCACTCAAAACCTCCGTTTCGATGTTTGGCGGCGAGGGGGCCGTCGGCGCCCAAGAGATCGCTTCATCATTCGATTGGACCTCTATGGTTCTCGGCATCGTCCTGTTCATGCTTTCCCAGCTCTTCTTGTACGCCCGAGAGCTGTACCTCGACTCCGACGAGATTGCGTAAGGAAACGCCATGCCCGTAATTGTTCGCCTCGACAAGATCATGGCCGAGCGAAAGATTTCCTCGAACGAACTTGCCGAAAGGATTGGAACCACGCCCGTGAACCTGTCCCGTATTAAAAAAGGGCATATTCGCGGCATTCGCTTCAACACACTCGAGCAGCTATGCCTCGCCCTTCGTTGCCAACCCGGAGACCTTCTCGAAGTCATGAGCGAAGAGGATGCCCGAAAGGAGTTCGGACTCGATTGGTCCGCCGAGGATTAGAGGGCGGTCGTACTCGCCCTGCACACGGGGATGCGAATCGGCGAGGTCTGCGGCCTTCGGTGGTGCGATGTGGATTTCGAGACGGGCCTGATCTCGATCAGACACTCGGTGGCGTACGCGAAGGGAATGGGTTCGTTCATCAAGGACGCCATGGCGACGCTCAACGTCTACGCCGACATCGAGCCCATCTCCAAAATCCATAACATGCTGCGCGCCACGCCGTGCCTTTGGCGCGGGCACCTCGGGCCGAGGGTCGATCCGGGTCCCATGTTCCAACAGAGGATCCAGGAGTCCATCGAGACGCTCCAGGCGTTCGGCTACGGCATCACCGAGCCGGACGACCGAAATATCGCCATACGCGACGTGAAGACGAACAGTTGGCTCTAGCTCACCGAGTACGCGGCAGTGCTGGGCCCATCCCAACTGAGGTCACGGTGGTCCGATAGGGGCGCCGCCCGCGGCATGCGCCGCGGAGCGGTATCCCCTACCGAAGGGCGGGGATGCCCTCCGCTTCCAGTTCGGAATCAGCCGTCGGAGGCGTTCGGCTGACTGCGGGAACGGCCTGTCCGCTCAATGTGTTCGGCTGAGATCGGAAATCAACCCAACACGAGCCGGACACGCGCCAGACGGCTCTTCCCCGTACGGCCTTCCCCCTTACGCTCATGTTGCAGGCATGTAACGCCGCAGCGAGCGCGCCTTTTTTGCGCCAGACAGGTACAATGATGAACACTGTACCGTAGCGGAGCGCCCCGCGCGCGCCGCAATCACGCGAAAGGGTTTCCCATGGCCGAGATCTCGTCCTCCCGTATCGTCATCACCGTCCTTGGCAAGAACCGCCCCGGCATCGTCGCCGGCGTCACCCGCGTTCTGGGCGAGGCCAACGTCGACATCCGCGACATCACGCAGTCCATTATCGAGGACATCTTCACCATGACCATGCTGGCCGACACCGCCGAGTCCAAGCTCGACTTCGCCGAGCTGCAGAAGGCCCTGGCCGAGGCCGGCGAGCTTTCGGGCGTCAACGTGTCCATCCAGCGCGAGGACGTCTTTAACTTTATGTACCGCCTGTAGCGAACAAGCCGCTCGGGGCAGCTTGACGTCATATCGTCCAAGCGCGCGGCCCCAAAGCGGACCGGAGAGGAGCGCGCATGGCCTACGACGCCAAGAAAATCTATTACCGCTTCGATGACCACTTGAGCCGACTGGTTCTGGATTACGAAGCAAGCCGCCAGATTTCGCCTGAGAGCGAAAGCCTCTACCACGGCCTGCCGACCGACCCTTATGACGAGGGCTTGTTCGAAGAGCACAATGTCAAGCGCGGCCTGCGCAATGCCGACGGCTCGGGCGTGGTCGCGGGCCTCACTCGTATCTCGGATGTGCACGGCTACAACAAGGTCGACGGAAAGGTCGTGCCCGATCAGGGCAAGCTCACGCTTCGCGGCTACAGCATCGAGGATCTGGTCAACAATGCCCAGGCCGAGAATCGCTACGGCTACGAAGAAGTCGCCTATCTGCTTATCACGGGTTCGCTGCCCAACAAGGAAGAGCTCGACGGCTTCTGCGAGCGCCTAGGTGCCTTTAGACATCTGAGCGACGAGTACGTCAAAGAGTTTCCCATGACCACGGTGTCGTCGAGCATCATGAATGTGCTTCAGCGCGCCGTGCTGCTGCTCTACGCCTTCGATGCCGAACCAGACGTGATCACGCCCGAGCACGAAATCGACGTCGCCATTTCCATGCTCGCACGTCTCCCGCGCATCGCCGCCTTCGCACACATGGCCTCGGTCGCCAAGCTTCGCGGCTCCGAGGTTCACGTGCCGCACCCCACGCCCGGCCTCTCCACCGCCGAGACCATCCTACAGGTCCTGCGCGGCGGCATGGCGTTCACCCGCGATGAGGCGATGCTGCTCGACGTTATGCTCATGCTGCATGCCGAGCACGGCGGCGGCAACAACTCCACCTTCGCTTGCCGCGTGCTGTCGTCTTCGGCCACCGACCCGTATTCCGCCTACGCCGCGGCTATCGGCTCGCTCAAGGGCCCGCGCCACGGCGGCGCCAATGCCAAGGTCGTGTCTATGCACGAGGACATCCGCGCGCATGTCTCCAACTGGGAGGACGAGGACGAGGTCGCGGCCTACCTGGGCAAGATCCTCGACAAGCAGGCCTTCGACGGCACGGGCCTCATCTACGGCATGGGCCACGCCGTCTATACGCTCAGCGACCCGCGCGCCGAGGTCTGCCGCCGTTACGCGCGCTCACTGGCAGCCAAGAAGGACTTGGGCGAAGAGTTCGCACTCATCGAGCGTATCGAGCGCCTGGCACCCCAGGTCATGCGCGACCACGGCATGACCAAGCCCATCTGCGCCAACATCGACCTGTACACGGGCTTTATCTACAAGATGCTCGGCGTGCCCGAGACGCTCTTTACGCCGCTATTCGCCGTCGCCCGCATGGCCGGCTGGTCGGCGCACCGCATGGAAGAGCTCTTCTGCGCGCACCGTATCATCCGCCCCGCCTATCGTCCGGTGATCGAGCCGCTGGAGTACAAGCCGCTCGCCGACCGCTAGGACGCGGACCGTTATAGAACTCGAGCGTGGCCAGGGACCCAAGCCCTCGGCCACGCTTTTTATGCCAGTAGAAAGGGCTGCATCAAATGATTGTGTTTTCCGATATGGATGGGACGCTGCTGACGAGCGATAAGCAGATGAGCGATGCCACCTGGACAATGCTCGACGAGCTCGCACGTCGTGGCATCGAGTTTGTTCCCTGCACGGGGCGTCCGCTGTCGGGCATCTTTGAGCCCATTCTCGCCCATCCCGCCGTGCACTACGCAGTCTGCGCCAACGGCGCCAGCGTCTGGCAGCTCGACGACGATGTGCCCACCGACGCCTCGCGCGCCACGTGCATCTTGAGCCGTCCGCTCGATTGCGGCATTGCCCACCGCATCCATCGCATTGCCGCCGGCCACGATGTGACCTTCGATATCTTCGCGGATGGACAGTGTTTCCTCCCCCGTTCGCTTTACGGGCGCCTAGATGAGTTCTGCGGCGGCGATCCCCACATCGCGGCTTCGCTCAAGCGCACACGAACACCGATCGACATGGATATCGACAGCAAGATCGACGAGGTCGAGACGCTCGAACGCATCGCCATGTACTGGCACGACCCGGCCGATCGCGACGCCATCGCAGCAGAGCTCGACACGCTCGGAGGCATTGAGGTCACGCGTTCGTACGCCATGAATATCGAGGTCATGGGTGAGGGCGCCACCAAGGGGACGGCCCTCACGTGGTTATGCGAGCACCTGGGCGAGCGTCTCGCCGACGCCTGGGCGTTCGGCGACAACATCAACGACATCCCCATGCTACAGGCAGCGGGCCACGGCATGGCCATGATCAACGCCGAGCCCGAAGATCGCGAGGCCGCCGACGCCATCACCGAATACGACAACGACCACGACGGCGTCGCCCGCACCATCATGGCCGCCCTCGCCTAGTCATTGATCAATCATTGGGGACATTCTTAAACGACTAGTCACTGGGGACACTCTTCGCAAAAAGCTGCAAGGACTGTCCCCCACTGTCGGCAGAGACGATATGAGCAGGACATAAAAACATTGAGAGCCCCTGCTGCATGAAAGACCGCGGATTAGGCCGACAATGGTGAGTGTCTAATCCAACCGCGGCGGCCGCGCCGCATTCATGGAAGGGGCTCCCATGCTCGATACTACCACCTTCGTCGGCCTCGACGTCCACGCCCGCTCGATAAAGGCAGTCTCCCTCGACGTCATGACCGGGGAGGTGCGCTGCGCGACCTTCGGCTACGACGCCGGGGCAGTCGCGGAGTGGGTGCGGTCCGTGGACCCCAGGGCCAGGTGCGTGTACGAGTCCGGGGTCACGGGCTTCGACCTGCAGAAGAGGCTTTCCGGCCTGGGGGTCGACTGCGTGGTCGGCGCCGTCTCGAAGATGATCAAGCCCAGCGCGGACAGGCGCAGGAAGAACGACCGCAACGACGCCGAGTTCCTCGCCCGCATGTTAGCGCTACTGTAAAAACAACCAATTTCGCCATCGCACCTTAGCCGATTCC
>DAWDVX010000057.1:0-11692 GCA_052346145.1 Collinsella sp. | reverse complement strand
CGATTGGCGAAAATGCGTTGGTGGAAATGGTGAAAATTATATTGACGCTAACAGAGGTACCGCTCGGTGCAGTCGTTCCCCTCCGAGGCGTCCATGATGCGGCTCGTGTGCGCGGTGCTCGCCGGAGAGGAGGGCAGGTGGGCCGCCCACCGGGTCGCCGCGCCCGAGTCGGCCGCCCGCGCGTCCGCCCCGGCCCCGGCCCCGGAACCGCTCGAGGGCGAGAGGCTCGAGGCGGTAAGGCTGGCCGCGCACGAGGTCATAAGGGAGGTCCTTGACCGCCACGGCGTGGCGGAATAGCCTTAGGCGCAGGGGGCGCTGACGCGGCCCTCCCTCTTACACCACAAAAATTCACGCCATCGCGCGCGTCCCTCGCAAGGGCAAAATGATTCGTTTTTCTCCGTCCCCAAGGGATCAGTTGAACAGATTGCCGATGGGGTCGGGATTCGAGCTGGGGAGATAGCGGATTTCTAGTTCTATGCCGAGCTTTTGCAGCTCTTTGAAGGCGGCGACATCTTCGCCGTCTACGGCGACTGCGGGCGTTATGGGGTGCTTGCCCTCCCCTGCCTGCATATGGCCAATGCTGATCTTGGTGATCGGCACGCCACCCTTAACCAGCGCGAGTGCATCGGCGGGTGAGGCCACCATGATCAGAATCAATTGGCGCGGCGTTGCGGTATGAATGATGTCGATGGCCCTTTGCACCGAGAAAAACCTTGTCCAAACGCCTTCTGGCGCCGCCACCCTCATGGGTGCCCATTGGCGCGAATCCGCCGCAATCTCGTCGTTGACGATTAGGACAAGGTTGGAGCCCACGGCTTCGTTCCACAGCTCAACGTCTTGCCCGTAAATGAAACGGTCATCGATACGTGTAAGAAGGATCTTGGGTTGTGCCATCGCTGCCCCATTCTGCTTGAGACCCGTAAGAGCAAGACATCACGCCTCTAATATTAGTGCATTTAAAGTGAGAAAAGCCGTCAGAACACTTGCGCGGATTTGCGATGTCCCGTATCATAGACAGCCGTTGACGCCTCAGTTGCGTCACCATATGGCCGCCAGCGTAGCTCAGTTGGTAGAGCACCGCTCTCGTAAAGCGGGGGTCACCGGTTCGAGCCCGGTCGCTGGCTCCATTGCACAAGATAGCCGCCTTCGGGCGGCTTTTTTGTTGCCAATTTCGGGCGCATATCCGCCAATCCAAGCACAACGCCGCCGGCAACTCCCCTACTCAACAAAAAGCCCCGCCAACCGCAATCCCCAAGGGAACCGCGATTAACGGGGCTCAAGCGCGCCCCTCAATGGAATCACGCCAGCATACGAACAACTCAGCCGAGTAGCTCGCTACTCCTCCCAGTAAGCATCTGCAAGCAGCTTAAAGCAGATCTTCTTGACCGGCTGTGCGCCATCGCCCGGGAACTCGAGTGTGGGCATGTGAGGCTCGCCGGCAACGAACAGCGCAAACTTGTCGTCGGCAAGATCGCCGGCAATCGAGGCGTCGGAATCGACCAGATCGTAGTCGTCCTTCTCGTCAAACTCCTGAACCAGCGTCAGGCTGCCCGTGGCAACCTTAAAGGCCTCGCGACCCTCAATGTCGATCTGCAGGTCGTGATAGCGCTGGTGCGTCTCGTAGTGAGCCTCGGCCTCGGGACGCGTCGTGGGAGCCATGACGTTCGCAAAGACCTTGTCGCCCAGAATCGGATGGCTGCCGACCTCGAGCTCCGCCGGGTCGTTCTCCTCGAGCCAGTCGATCAGCACGTCGAGGCCCTTGAGCATTCCGCGGTACTCCTCGATATCGCCCAATGCACCGTAAATCATCTAAATCCCCTCTCGGATCGTTTCTTTGGCGGCTACTCGATAAACGCGTTACCGACGCTGTTGCCGCCCACATACGTCTCGACCAGGGTAAGGTCGGGACTGAACACGACAAAGTCTGCGTCGCGCCCCGGCATAATGCTACTGCACTTATCGTCGACATGAGCTAACAAGCAATGCCGGGGCCGTCGCTCAAGCTCTTACAGCTCGGTCACGACAACGCCGTTGTAGACCTCGTCCCAACGATCCATGACCAGATGGCCGGTCATGGGATCCATAGCGTTGAGCTTACCGCAGGTGTTGGCGGTACGCAGCACGGTTTCGTCGTCTGCGCCAGCAGCGATGGCATGTGCGAAGCCTGCGATGGTGGAGTCACCAGAGCCCGTGGCGTTAACGGCAGGGATATCGGGCGTCTTTGCGCGGAACGCACGGCCATTGTGGAAGCCCACGGAACCGGCGGCACCCATGGACACGACGACCCAAGGGATATCGGAGAAGCGGGCGTCAGAGGCGAGTGCGGCGCGGAGCTCGTCCACATCGTCGGTGGTAAAGCTCGTGCCCAGAAGGCCGTTAATCTCGGTCAGGTTAGGCTTGACCAGCTCGGGCTTAATTTCGGACTTAAGAGCGGCCTCGAGCGAAGCACCCGAGGTATCGAGCAGCACCTTGGCGCCGGCGTTCTCGGCAATACCCGTGATCTTGGCGTAGTAGTCTGCCTCGACACCGCGGGGCAGCGAACCCGAAATGGTGACGACGTCGGCCTTGCCTGCAAGCTCGGCGAACTTTGCAGTAAAGGCATCGAGCTCCTCGGGGGCAATCGTCGGGCCGCTCTCGAGCAGCTCGGTCTGGTTGCCGGCGTGGAGGATGTTGAGGCAAATGCGAGTCTCGCCCTTGATGGGCACAAAATCATTCTTAATGCCGTTAGCGTCCATGAGCTCGGCCATATAGGCGCCCATATGGCCACCAAGCAGGCCGGTTGCCACAACATCGTCGCCCAACTGACCAAGGACGCGGGCTACGTTAAGGCCCTTGCCGCCGGCGGTCTTTTCGGGCGTCACACGGTTGACGTCGTCGATGACGAGCTCATCGAGCTGATAGCGCGTATCGACAGACGGGTTCATCGTAACGGTGAGGATCATTTTTAGCTCCTTATCTCGCAGGCTCCTTGTGCCTCGCGATACGAGTCGACAAAACGGAATTACAGAATCTCAATCGTGAACGAGCGAACGACGGTCTCCTTGGGCTTGGCGATAAGGCAGCCGCGCTTGTGCTCAAGCACGTCGTCCTCATCGGAGCAGGTCGAAAGGCCGCCCCAGGGTTCAACTGCCACAAAATCGCCCTCGGGCTTGCTCCACACAATGAGATATGGGAAGCCCTCAAAGCTCAGGCGGACGCCCTTGTCCTCGCCCTTTTTGGAAAGCGTGACCTGACGGCTCTCGAGCACGTCAAAGATGGTCTCCGCAAAATCGAAGAGCTCGTGAGACAGGGGCAGCGTCTTTCCAACCATGGGGTTCTTGGAGCGCCTGTCCACATCAATCAAGCCAGTCGAAGGAACGGCGGTGCAGAGCTCCGCAGCCTCATCCTTCTCAAAGCGCAGCTCGTAGTCCGTATAGGACTCGCCCTCATCGAGCGGACACCTAAAGCCGGGATGACCGCCGATAAAGAACGGCATGTCCTCGGTTCCCTCGTTGGTCACCTCATAGGAGACGCGCACGGCATCTCCCTCAAGCGTATAGCGGGCGACAAGCTTAAACGGGTACGGATAATCGCTCAGCAGCGCGGCGTTATCCTCCGAAGCCAGGCACATCGCCAGCTCGTTCTCGTCTTGGCTCAGCAGCTTCCACTCCTGTTTGCGCGCAAACCCGTGGCGAGCGAGCTTCACGTGATGCCCGGCAAACGTCATGGCGCTACCATCGCGCAAACCTCCGCAAATCGGGAAGCAAATCGGTGCTTGGCCGGACCACACGGCGGGATCGCCCTGCCACAAGTACTCGCGACCTCCGGCCTCGATCGAGGTAAACGAACCACCAGCCGTGGACACCTTAATAGAAATCGAATCGTTGGAGAGAGCGTATTCCATTGCCCATCCTTTCGAACAACTGCTTTTTTGCTCGCAAGAACCCGTCTCGGCCCTGACCAAAGGACAAACCCGCACGTTCATCGATGCGTCCGGTATCCCAGCCATGCAACGGGGTACCATACAGACATTGATGCAATTACAGCTGAAAGGCCTTCTTATGCGAACCATCATCCTTTATGCCTCGCGCCATCACGGCAATACGAAAAAGCTCGTGGACGCCATCGTCGAGGCACACCCCGAAATCGATACCCTCGACGTCAAGGCGCTTGGCAAAAACGAGTATCCCAACCTGCACGAATATCATCTAATCGGTGTCGCCACGGGCATTTATTACTCCGAGATCGACAAAGATATGGCACGTGTGCTCACCAACGTGCTGCAGCCGCAGGACAAGGTGTTTGGCCTTATGACCTACGGTGGCAAAAACAAGTGGTACGGCAAGGATATCGATGGCATCTGCCGCATGAAGCAGGCCATCTTTATGGGTGTCTACGGCTGCCCCGGCTTTGATACGTGGGGGCCGTTCAAGCTCGCCGGCGGTGTCCAAAAGGGACACCCGACCGCTGAGGAAATTAAGGGCGCCGTCGACTTCTTCGACAAGATCGAAGACGAGTATGGCGACATCATCGTCGAAGAGTATGCCAAGCGCGAGAAGCGCCTAGCATACGAGAAGGAGCATCCTGCAGGAGGCCTGGTGGCCGGCGTCAAGCGCACGGCAAAGAAGATTGCTAACAAGCTGTAACTGTGAAGGTGCTTTTGAGCGTTTAACCCATACGGCGGGTCCGAGCAGATTCGGGCCCGCCGTCTTTTTCTATCGTTACTCGGTAAAGGCGTTGCCGACGCTCTGGCCGCCAACATACGTCTCGACGAGGGTGAGCTCATGGTCGAACACGACAAAGTCGGCGTCGCGACCCGGCATGATGCTGCCGCACTTATCCTCGATGTGCGCGGAGCGTGCCGGCACCTCGGTTGCCATGCGAATGGCGATATCGGCGCTGGCGATGCCCCAGTCGACGATATTCTTGACGCCCTGGGCAAGCGTGAGCACCGAGCCGGCAATGCTCTTGCCGTCGGCGAGCCAGCACAGGTTGTCCTTCATGATGACGTCCATGCCGCCACTGGTGTAGCTGCCCTCGGGCATGCCGCCGCAGCCAAGGCAGTCGGTGATGAGCACCGTGTGCTGCCAGCCCTTTGCCTGCAGCAGCGCCTTGATGGCGGCAGGGTTTACGTGCTTGCCGTCACAGATGATCTCGGCGTAGGTCTCGGGCGTGGACATGGCAGCACCCACGACACCGGGCTCACGGTGATGCAGCCCGCGCTGGCCGTTATAGGTATGCGTAAAGCAGCTGGCACCGGCGTTGATGGCGGCGATGCACTCATCGTAGGTGGCGTCGGAGTGACCGATGCTGGTCACCACGCCCTTGGCGTTCAGCGCAGCCGCATAAGCAGCGGCACCGTCGCGCTCGGCCGCCATGGCGCTCTTGACGATGCGACCACCCGCAGCCTCCTGCCACTGGTCGAAGACCTCCTCAGAGGGGTCAATCAGATAAGCGGGGTTCTGCGCGCCCACATGCTTCATGGTAAAGAAGGGGCCCTCCAGGTAGATGCCCTGAATGCGTGCACCGCAGAAGTCGGGGCCGCGGCCCTCGTCCGCCTGA
The DNA here is from genome assembly GCA_052346145.1 of Collinsella sp. Taxonomy (GTDB): domain Bacteria; phylum Actinomycetota; class Coriobacteriia; order Coriobacteriales; family Coriobacteriaceae; genus Collinsella. Next base: position 6,151 of record DAWDVX010000057.1, on the reverse strand, counting down.
GCAATAGCGGCGCAGGCGTCCTTGATCTGCTCGACGCCATCGGTGAACGTCGTGGGCAGCCAGCTGGTGGTACCGCGACGGGCGAGCTCGGTCGAGCTGATATCGATGCCCTCGGGATCGTTATCGGTAGTTGAGTGGTTGTAGAAGCCATGGATGTGAGTATCGACCATACCCGGCGCGATCCACGATCCCGTGTAGTCCTTAATCTCGCAAGAGGGCTCGTCGGCCTGCCAGGCGCCAAAGACGCCATCCTCGACCATAAGATAGCCGCCCAGTTGCGGGCCTGCCGGCAAGAAGAACTTGTCAGCCTTAATTGCGTACGTGCTCATATGCACTCCTTGCTTCTAAAGCAGTTGACTGTGGTGATGCTTATACCCAGCACACGTAAAACAAAAAGCGCCCGCCCGCCGTTATGAGCGGACGGGCGCCCTTACAGGGGGACGCGATTAAGCGGTGAAGGGGTGAATCGTCACGCCCTTAACCACGCGGTTGACCGTGCCGGTGGGACTCGGCGTATCGGGCGTGTTGCCCACGCGGACGGAGTTAAGCAGGCTGATGGCCTGGGCAAACATCACGAACGGCAGAGCAAGGTAGCCCTCGGGAAGTGCCTCGTAGCCCTTAAAGGTGAAGGACTCACCCTCATAGACGGTGGCACCTTCCTGCTGAACGGCGACGGTGTGCTGAGCGATCTTGTCGCCACCGATCTCGTTGAGGATGTCGATGTCGTACTGACGGGTGTAGGCGTCGTTGTTGACGAACACGAAGACGAGCGTCTTATCGTCGACGAAGGACTTGGGTCCGTGACGATAGCCCATGGAAGTGTCGTAAGAAGTGGCAACCAGGCCGTGAGCAAGCTCGAGAATCTTAAGCTGGCTCTCCTGAGCAAGGCCGCCAAAGGAGCCGGAGCCCAGGTAGGTCACGCGGTTGAAGTCGCCAGCGAGGTAATCGGCGACCTCGGACTCGCGAGCGATAACCTCCTCGCCCATCTTGGCGATGGTCTCGACCCACTCGGCCTTCTGCTCGTCAGAGGCAGTGTCGAAAATAAGGGTGGAGAGCAGGGTCATGCAGGAATAAGAACCGGTCATGGCGAAGCCCTTGTCGTTGGCGCGCGGAATGAGCAGCGTCAGCGCATTGGGATCATCGGCAGACTCGACGGCGAGCTTGCCCTCGGGAGCGCAGGTGATGTTGAGGAACTTGACGTTGTGGACGAGCTCCTTGGCAACGGCAACGGCGGCAAGGCTCTCGGGGCTGTTGCCAGAGCGGGCAAAGGAAACCACGAGCGTGGGATCCTCGGCGCGCAGGAAGTCGCGCGGAGCGCTCACGATGTCGGTCGTGGCGATGGGCTTAAAGTCGTAGAGATCAGTGTTGCCAGCGTGACGCAGGTACGGGGCGCAGGTATCGCCAACGTAGTCGGACGTACCGGCACCGGTGAAGACAACGGACAGACGACCCTCGCCCATAGCGCGAGCCTCGGCCAGGAAGGCCTCGATGGCCTCCTTGTTCTCGCGATAGATGTTGAGCGTATCACGCCAAAGCTCGGGCTGCTGAGCAATCTCGGCCGTGGTGATCTGGGCGCCGAGCTCGGTGAGCTCCTCGACACTCTTCTCGAACATTTCTAATACCTCTCTCTAGAAGTAATCCTCTGACGTGCAATTATACACTTCGGTTGGTTATCTGGTAGTAACCAGTTAAATGCAAAGAATCATCATATGGAAACGATGCGGACACTAGTTGCTACGCTGGTGGTAAACCTTGTATTTAAACTGATCGGCACGAGCAACCGAGAGTGTATACTCCACAACCTCGTTTGACTCGTTATACGTAGTCCTGACCAAATCGAGCACAGGCGAGCCCTCGACAATTCCCAAAAGGTGGGCGTCGGTGGGACGGGCTATGCTCGCATAGAACTCCTCTTCGGCCACGCGAATCTTTTGCTGAAAGTCTTGCTCAATCACATCGTAAAGCGGCTTACGCTCCAGCAGTGGTCGCTTTAGGGACAGAAATTGACGAACCGGTAGATAGCTGCGTTCGACCATCATGGGCATGTTATCGGCAGAACGAAGGCGCTTAAGCTTAAAAATGCGATCACCGATACGCAATCCCATATGCTCGGCCAGATTCTTATCGGCCTCCATCTCGCAAAACTCGAGAATCGTGGTCTCGGGGTCGCGACCCATCGCGCGCATCTGCTCGGTAAAGCTGTAGGACTGCATAAGATTGGTTGCTTTTGCCGAACGGTCGGTCACAAAGGTACCGCGACCGTGCTGCCGAACCACCAGTCCTAAACGCTCCAGTTCCTGCAGAGCCAGGCGTACCGTAGTGCGCGAGAGACCATAGCGCTCTGAAAGTTCGCGCTCGGAAGGAATCATGTCACCGGCGCGATATTCATGGTCGATCTTTTCGGTCAGAATATCGACCAGCTGATCGTACAGCGGTTGCTTACGCGCTCCGATCGCCATCCTATCCTCCCTTTTGCTCGAATTCGGCTAACTACCTAGGGTGTTAAGCATTATCAGTCTGCAACACCCGAATCATCAAGAAAACAAAAGCCGCGTGCTCGAAAGAGCGCGCGGCTTTTAACATACACATGGCTTAAGGGGTCGGGGTGTGAGCCGCGTAGGGACACACCCCTCAAGCTAGAGCCTTACCAGATGCTCGGCCAGAGACCAAGCGGGCCAGCGCCCAGGATGCCAAGGACAAAGAGCAGGAGAATGCCCTTGGTCGGGGTCCAGCTGTGCTTAGCGAACATGTAGTAAAGCAGCAGCGTAAGCATAAGCGGGACGAGCTTCGGGACGATGGTGTTGAGGGTGTCGGCAACAGAGAAGTTGACCGGATCCTCGGTGACGGTGCCGTAGGTCACGGACTCCATGCCGTTACCCAAATCGGTGACGCCGCACTCGACAGCGTTGCCGTCGGCATCGGAAGCGGTAAGGGCGTTGCCGTCCTTATCGGTCATGGCGATGGTACCGGCCTCAGCGGTCTCGGTATCGATGCCCTCCATACCGGTGAAGTTCTCGGCCTCCTTCTCGGAGACAATCACGGTAGTAGCGGAGAGGCCGCGGGTGGTGCCGTTGGGGATCTGGAGGTTGATCTGGGTGCCACCCATGGTGACGACCAGGCAACCGACGACGAAGACGCCCATGATGGAAGCGGCACGCGTGAAGGCCTGCATGTTGGCGGTCAGAGCGTCAATAGCGCTGGTGCCAAGCTTGTAGGACCAGTTCATGAGCCAGAAGCGCAGAGCGAACTGAACGGCGTTGAAGATCACCAGGAAGATAATCGGCGCAGCGGCGTTGCCGTTGATGGCCATGTTGGAGGTGATGCCGGCCGTGATAGGCACGAGCGTCAGCCAGAACAGGGCGTCACCGATACCACCGAGCGGGCCCATTGCGGCGACGCGGACGGCGCGGATCGTGGGGATGTCAACCTTGTTCTGCTCGAGCGAAAGCACGATGCCCATAACAAAGGTGACGAGGAACGGGTGGGTGTTGAAGAACTCCAGGTTGTGGCTCATGGAAGCCGCGAGGTCGTTCTTGTTGGTGTGGATCTTCTCCAGACCGGGGATGATGGAGTAGAGCCAGCCAGCGGCCTGCATACGCTCGTAGTTGAACGAGGCCTGCAGGAAGCAGGAGCGCCAAGCCATCTTGTTGAGGGTCTTCTGGTCGAGCTGCGGAGCAGGAGTGAGATCCTCGTAGTGCTCCGGGATCACATACTCATTAGATGCCATCTTCGAAGTCACCTCCGTCAGAAACAGCTGCACCCTTCAGCTCGGTCTGCTGCTGGAAGTCCCAGAAAGCGATGCCGAAGCCGATGAGAGCGAGGATGAGCAGAGCAGGGGTTGCCAGCGAATCGTTGGCAACGGTGATGAGCGCGAGGCCAAAGCCCATGAGGAAGAAGCCCCACATATCGCGGTTCATCATAACCTTGAGCAGGACGGCGAAGCCGACGAAGCGCATCATGCCGCCTGCAGCGGACAGACCGGTCTGCAGCCAAGTCGGGATGGCAGAAGCGATGGTCTGACCAATGGTAGCGCCAGCGATGAAGAACAGGGTGACGACGACAGCGAAGATCAGGCCGAGCAGAGCCATGGCGAAGTAGTTCAGGCGCTCGATGCCCTTGGTGTCCGCGTTGTGAGCCATGTTATCGGCCGTGGACATAAGCGGGGACATAAGCGTGAAGACCAGGGTAACGCCAAGCTGGCCAAGCAGAGCGAACGGAATGGCGAGGCCGACTGCCGCGTTGGGCTCGAGGCCCGTGGCGATAGCGAGAATGGCTGCCATGATGCCGCCGATGACGGCGTTAGGCGGCTGAGCGCCTCCGATCGGCATGTTGCCGATCGTCATGAGCTGATAGGTACCACCCACGAGAAGACCGGTGTTGAGGTCGCCAAGGATAAGACCGATGACGGCGCCGGTGACGATGGGCTGATAGAGAGACTCGAGGAAATCAAACTGGTCGATTGCCGCGATGAACGTAACAACGAAGACCAGAGCGATCTGGATGATCGAGTATTCCATCTTGCTCCTCCTTTCAAAATGAATGTACGCACTTTGGATATCACGTACAGAACGTCAGGGTTTCACTCCTGACAACGTGGATCACGAGGATTACGAGAAGAGCTTGCTCGTGTCCTCAACAGGCGTGCTCGGAACGCGCCTGATCTCCAACTCCACCCCCAATTCCTGCAGCTCTTTAAACGCAGCGACATCCTCGTCGTTAACTGCGACGGAGGTGGCGACTTGGCGCTTTCCTTCCGACATGTGCATGTTGCCGATGTTTACCTTCTTTATAGGCACACCGCCCTTGACGAGCGTAAGCACGTCTTCCGGTGTTTCGGCCACGATGAAGATCTTCTGGCGCGGGCTCGCCTTGCCAATGACGTCGATGGTCTTCTGCAGGGAGAAGAAACGCGTAGCGACGCCGGCGGGAGCGGCCATCTTCATGAGGTTCTGGCGCATGGTGTTGGACGCCACGTCGTCGTTGGCGACGAGGATGAGGTTGGAGCCCAGAGTGGAGTTCCACTGGGTGGCAACCTGACCATGAACCAGTCGGTTATCGATGCGGGTAAGAAGAATGTTGGGTTCTGCCATGTTGATCAGCTTCCTTTCGATATTTGCTGACGACAGTTACTTAATCTCCTGAATCGCGTAACGCGAAACATCTACGACGGCTCCGGATCGGACTTTGATCTGGACCTTCTCGCCTTCGATGCCTTTGACGGTTCCGTAGATACCGCCGGCGAAAAGAACCTCCTGACCCGGCTTGAGCTCGGTGTGCAGCTCCTTGAAGTACTTCTGCTTCTTCTTCATGTTGATTTGCGACCAGATGGTGTAAATCAAGCCCATGATGACAAGCAGGCCTAAAAGAGCGACCGAGGAGCTCAGGACGTTGGCTCCGAAATCGGCCATTAGATGCCGTCCTCGTCGCCGAAGATATCCTCTTCCTCGGAGTCGGCAACGGATGCGACCGTCTGGGCGGTGACGCCCGTCTGGCCAACGGTCACGGCCTGCTCGCCAAGCTCGGCGAGCGTGGCATTGCCGCGGAGGAACAGAAGCTCAATAACCATGGGAAGGTTGGTGCCAGTCAGAACCTCGACGTTATCGACATCCTGGGCAATCATCATCGACTGGTTGAACGGGGTGCCGCCAAGCAGGTCGGTAAAGACGAGCACGCCATCGCACTCCTCGCGCATAGCGGTAATAGCGGCGCGGAGATCCTCACCGTAGGATGCAGCCTGGTCGCCCTCAAAAGGAACGACGGTAAAAGCAGGCTGGTCGCCAGCAACCATAGCGATAGCGCTTGCAAGGCCGGGTGCGAACTGTCCATGACCGGTAAGAATAAAGCCAACCATTCAAATTTCCCTTCCGAAGGTGTGTACGATCTGAGTCCGATGATTTTCGGAAGCCAGCGGGCGCTCGCCCTTAAAGCTTCTTGGAAAGCGTTCTTTGAAGACCAGTGGTTTCTAAACTGGTAGTAACCACGTGATGTGTTGTTGTCACTTTATCACCCCAGAAGAGGTCGCTTTCGTTGATTCATACGGTAAAACGTTTTTGCACCGCTCACGGTGATAAATCGACCGTTTACCGCTCGTTAATACTTCTACCTGCACTGATAATTGTTCTCGGGGGAAGCGGGCACTGCGGGGCGCGGC
>DAWDVX010000056.1:0-11833 GCA_052346145.1 Collinsella sp. | reverse complement strand
GACCCCAAGCGCGTAAGCGACTCCACCAACGACGCGGGCCATGGCGTGACGGCAACCATCGATGGCAAGCACGTCGTCGTTGGCAACGCAAAAATGCTCGCCGCGACCGGAGTCGAAGCGCCCGATTGCGAGGTCGTCGGTACGATTCTTCACGTGCTGGTCGATGGCATCTATGCCGGCCACATTGTAATTGCGGACACCGTCAAGGCCGATGCCGAGCAGACGATCAGCGACCTGCACGCCGCCGGCGTCAAGCGCACCGTCATGCTCACAGGCGACCGCGAGGAAGTGGCTGCTGCGGTGGCCAAGCAGCTCGGCCTCGACGAGTTCCACGCGCAGCTGCTGCCGGGCGACAAGGTCGACCGTGTTGAGGCGTTGCTTGCGAGCGAGAACGGCAAGGGCAGGCTCGCCTTTGTCGGCGACGGCATCAACGATGCACCCGTGCTCACCCGTGCCGATGTGGGCATTGCCATGGGCGCCATGGGGTCCGACGCCGCGATCGAGGCGGCCGACGTCGTGCTGATGGATGACAAGCCGTCCAATATCTCCCGTGCGATCCGCGTGGCACGCAAGACCATGGCGATCGTCTGGCAGAACATCATCTTTGCGCTGGGCATTAAGTTGCTGATTCTGGTGCTTGCGGCACTGGGCATCGCCAACATGTGGCTTGCCGTGTTCGGCGACGTAGGCGTGGCGATCATCGCCATCCTGAACGCCATGCGCGCGATGGGTGTCAAGAACCTGTAGCGTTCGTGGGCTGTCCGGCCGGGACCGGGCTTGGTTTTGAAAACGTCCTCGCGCATGAGGCCCGTCTTTCCTGCTCCTGCGGAGCAACGGAAAGGCGGGCCTCGCGCTGCGGAGTGTTTTCAAAACCAAGCCCGGTCCCGGCCTGCGGTAACGTTGCTGGCGATTCTTGGGCATCGCTTGCTGGCGGGGTTCCTTTGCTGAAATGGACTTGGCCGAAAGGGCCGCTGGTCCCGGTCGCTGGTTCGCGCTTTGCGCGAACTCCGCGCTACTGGGGGTTCGTTAGGATTCCGCCGCTTGGCCCGTCGCCTCGCCCCGGTTCAGCATCGCCCTCAGTTTCTCGAAGCTTTCCTCGCTCAGGCAGTGCTCCATGTGGCAGCCCTCTTGCGACGCGACCTCAGCCGAAACACCCGCATCCTCCAGCAGCCCCACGAAAAAGCAGTGACGCTCCCACATTTGGCGAGCGACCTCCAGCCCTCGCTCTGTCAGATGAACATCTCGTTTGCCCATTTCGACATAGCCGTTGCTTTCCAGCGTCGCCATGGCCTTGGAAACGCTCGCCTTGGTTACGCCGAGGTACTCCGCAACGTCGATCGAGCGCACGATGACCTGACGTTCCGACAGAACGTAGATTGATTCGAGATAGTCTTCTCCGGATTCACGTAGGGCCATGGGCCGCCTTTCGCGATGATTGCTAGTTAGCCTTTGGATACTTTCCACGGCTAACTTTACCGCAAAAGTTGCCCATGTCTTACTACTTTGTCTAAAAGTTAGCCGTGTTTCACAAAACGTGCGGGACGAAAACAAAATGGGAACACGCCCCGCAAGGAGTGTCCCCAAGTGCCGAGCCGCAGCTATAGCAGTCCAAAGTACTTCGCGGCGTTGTAGATGCCGTCGTCGTCCACGGCGGTCGTCACATAGGTCGCCGCAGCTTTCACCGTGTCCTGTGCGTTGCCCATGGCCACGCTCGTGCCCACGGCGGCAAACATCGACAGGTCGTTCTCGCCGTCGCCAAAGGCAATCGCCTCGCTCGCGTCGATACCAAGCCGCTCGAGCGTCGCCGCCACGCCCAGGTCCTTGCCGCCGTTAGCGGGAATAATGTCGCAGAACAGGTCGCACCAGCGCGTGGTGAGCGAATGCGACACGGCATCGGTCACGATATGCTCGTCAACTGGGTCAACAAAGGCACAGAACTGATAGACCGGCGCGTCAAAGGCATGCTCAAACGGCTCCTCGTGGTAGACGATTCCCGCGTTGCTGCCAGCCGTCACCACGCGCTCGGACAGGCGGTTCACAAACGAGTTCTCGCCCTGCATGCACAGTGAGTCGTAGCGCCCCTGCGCCACCTGGTCCACAATCACCGCAACGTCGTCCGGATCGATCGGGCAGCTGCGGTAGACGCCCTTGGCATCAAAACAGTGCTGGCCCGAAAGCGTAATGTACGCATCCCAGCCCAGGTCGAACAGCCAGTCCGGCATCTGGTAGGTCGGACGGCCCGTGGCGATCACGCACGCAATCCCCTGCTCGCGAAAGCTGTCGAGCACCTGCTGCGCCGACGCCGGAATCCGGTGGGTCTTAAAGCTCAGCAGCGTACCGTCGATATCGAAAAACGCGGCTTTGATCATTCTCGCCTACTCCTCGCCCTCGAGCTTTTCGCTCGCCTCGAGCCACGCCATCTCCAGCTCGTCCATGGCGGCGTGAGCCTCGTCGATCTTTGCCTGCTGCTCGCCGAGCGCCGTGTAGTTGGTGGGATCGACCTGGGCCATGGCGGCCTCGGCCTCCTCCACGCGGGCGCGCTGCGTCTCCATCTTGCGCTCGAGCGAGCTCACCTCGCGGCGGAGCTTCTGACGCTCGGCGTTGGAAAGGCCGTTGGGCTGACCGCTCGACTTGGGCTTGTCGGCAGCAGCCGCCGCACCGGTGTCGAACGTGCCGGTCTTAGCGCTCGGCGCGCCCACGGGCTCGCCCTCGGCGGTAGCGTTGCACAGGCGCAGGTACTGGTCCACGCCGCCGGGCATATGCGTCAGATGGCCATCGAGCAGTGCCCACTGTTGGTCGGTCACGCGCTCCATCAAAAAGCGATCGTGTGTCACCAGGATCAGCGTGCCGGGCCAGCCGTCCAGCAGGTCCTCGACAATCGCGAGCATGTCGGTATCCAGGTCGTTGCCCGGCTCGTCCAGGATGAGCACGTTGGGCTCGTCCAGAATCGTCAGCAACAGCGACAGGCGACGGCGCTGGCCGCCCGAAAGATCGCCGATGCGGCTCCAGAGCTGCTGCGTCGTAAAGCCCAGACGCTCGCAGAGCTTCTCGGGCGAAGTCTCCTTGCCGTCGATGACGTAGTACTTCTTATAGTTGCCGAGCACCTCGCGGATCGTGTCGCCCATGTAGGGTTCGAGCTCCTCGAGCTGCTGCGACAGCACGCCAAAGCGCACTGTCTGGCCAATCTTCACGCGGCCGCGCGTGGGTTCAATCTTGCCCTGGATCACGTCGAGCAGCGTCGACTTGCCGGCACCGTTCTCGCCCAGCAGGCCATAGCGGTCGCCCGCACCAATGAGCCAGGTCACGTCAGAGAGCACCTGCTTGGGCGCGCCATCGGTATCCGCATAGCCGGCGTCCACGTCGACCACATCGATAACCTGCTTGCCCAGGCGGCTCACGGCGAGGCGCTTGAGCTCCAGCTCGTCACGCACGGGCGGCACGTCGGCGATCAGCTCGCGAGCGGCATCAACGCGAAACTTGGGCTTGGTGGAACGCGCCTGGGCGCCGCGGCTCAGCCACGCGAGCTCCTTGCGCGCCATGTTGCGACGGCGTTCCTCGGTAACCGCGGCCATGCGGTCGCGCTCCACGCGCTGCAGGATATATGCGGAGTAGCCGCCCTCGAAGGGATCGACCTGGCCGTCGTGGACCTCCCACATGCTGGTGCAGACCTCGTCCAAGAACCAGCGATCGTGCGTGACCACGAGCATAGCGCCCTGACCGCGCTGCCAGCGAGCCTTAAGATGGCGTGCAAGCCAGTTGATGGTGCGCATGTCCAGATGGTTAGTGGGCTCGTCGAGCATGAGCACGTCGTAGTCGCCGATCAACAGGCGCGCGAGGTCCACGCGGCGGCGCTGGCCACCCGAAAGCTCGCCCACCGTGCCCTCCCAGGGCACATCGCTAATGAGACCGGCGAGGATCTGGCGCGTGCGGGGGCTCGACGCCCACTCATACTCGGGCGTGTCGCCCACGACGGCATGGTGCACGGTGTCGGTGTCGACAAGCTGGTCCTTTTGGCCGAGCAGGCCGATCGTGGTGCCGCGACGATGCGTCACGCGGCCGTCGTCGGGCTCCAGCGTGCCGGCGAGCACGCTCAGCAGCGTCGACTTGCCGTCGCCGTTTTTACCGACAATACCAATACGGTCGCCCTCGCCCACGCCGAGCGTCACGCTATCGAAAATATGCTTGGTGGGAAACTCTAGGCTGACGGAATCGCATCCCAAAAGAATCGCCATATGCCCTGCTCCTTCGTAGAAATTCAACGTTGTCCATAATAGCAGCGAAAAGGCGGGCCGCACACGACACAAAAAGGCGGGCCATCTCCCAAAAGAGATGACCCGCCTCTCCAATCAGTCCCGTGGCAACCGTGGCCGCCGCGGGCCTCAAGCATGTCCCGGACTAGGAGAACATGCCGGTGAGGTAATCATTCAGCCGCTTATCCTTGGGCCGTTGGAAAATCTCGTCAGTCTCGTCGTACTCGACCATATCGCCCATGTAGAAGAACGCCGTGCGGTTGGACACACGCGACGCCTGCTCCATGTTGTGCGTCACGATGACGATGGCGCGGTCGGCAACGATCGATGACATCAGGTCCTCGATCGCCAGCGTCGAGATGGGGTCGAGCGCCGAGCAGGGTTCGTCAAACAGGATCACGTCGGGGTTGAGCGCCAGCGTGCGCGCGATGCACAGACGCTGCTGCTGGCCTCCCGAAAGCGCGTAGGCACTCTTGTCGAGCTTGTCCTTGACCTCGTCCCACAGCGCCGCGCCGCGCAGACTCTCCTCGACCATGCGATCGAGCTCGTCGCGGTCGGTGACACCGTGGCGCTTAGGCGCAAACGTGATGTTGTCGCGAATGGACTTGCGGAACGGGTTGGGCTGCTGGAACACCATGCCAATGGAACGGCGCAGCTCGTAGGTGTTCTCGGTCTTGGTGTTCACGTTGCGCCCGCGGTAGTTGATCTCGCCCTCCACGCGGCAACCGCGAATCTCGCGATTCATGAGGTTGAGGCTACGCAAGAAGGTCGACTTACCGCAGCCCGAAGGCCCAATGAGCGCCGTGATCTCGCCCTTGTGAAAGTCGAGCGACGTGTTGTGCAGCGCATGGTGGTCGCCATAGTACACGTTGACGTCCTTGGTGGAGAGCACGACCTCGTAGCTCACGGCCTTGCCGCTCACGCGCACGCGCTTCTCGCTCTCCCCCACGCTCGACAAAAAGTCCTGGGTCTCGGACGTGGCCGCTTCGGTTGCGGGCGTTGCTTTCATCTCGCTCATTCGGCCGTCATCTTCCTTGCCAGTTGCTTGCCCACGATACGGGCGACCACGTTAAACAGCAGCACGCAAATCATCAACAGCGCCGCGGTGCCCCAGACGATCTGCTGGGCCTCGGGGCTGCCCTCGCCATAGATCTTGTAAATGTGCACGGCGAGCGACTCACCGGGGCGGAACACGTTCCAGGCGCAGGTGGGGCTCGACAGGTTGAAGCTCAAGAAGTTCAGGCGAACCGGCGAGCTCATACCCGAGGTAAAGAGCAATGCTGCGGCCTCGCCAAAGACACGGCCGGCCGAAAGCACGATGCCGGTCACGATGGCGGGCATGGCCTCGGGGATCAGGATGTGCAGCGTGGCTTCCCAGCGGGTAAGGCCCATGGCCAGGCACGCATCGCGCTGGGCCTGCGGCACGTCCTCGAGCGCCTGCTGGATCACGCGCACCAGGATGGGAATGTTGAACATGGTGAGCGCGACGGCGCCGGAGATGATGGAGTACTTCCAGCCCAGCTGCACCGAGAACACCAGGAAACCGAACATGCCGACAACGATGGAAGGCAGCGAGGACAGCGTCTCGATGGCGGTGGAAGCGATGTCGCGGATGGGGCCGTCCGGCGCGTACTCAACCAAAAAGACCGCGCCGCCCAGGCTGATGGGCACCGAGATGATCAGAGTGATCAGCAGCAGATAGAACGAGTCGAACAGCTGGTAGAGTACGCCGCCCTGAGTTCCGTTGGCGCGCGACGGCTGCGTGAGAAAACCCGGCTGGAAGAGCGTCGAGATGCCCTCGAACAGGATATAGGCCACCATGGAGACGACGATGAGCATGACGATGGCGATGATTGCCGTCAGCACGCCCGTGGCGATACGATCCTGCTTTTGGACGCGCCCGAGTCTCGCCTCGTCGATATGGATGCGCGTGCTAGCCACGAGCCTTCGCCCCCTTGCGGCCGATAAGGTGGATGATCAGGATGAAGATGAGGCTCATACTCATCAGCAGCAGACCGAGCGCCCACAGAACATCGTCCTGGGCCGAACCCTCGGCATAGACCGCCATGGACGTGGTGAGCGTGGTGGTGATGGTCGAGGCCGGCGACAGCAGCGACGTCGGCATGGCCTCAATACCGCCGATGACCATGCGCACGGCGAGCGTCTCGCCAAAGGCGCGCGTCATGCCAAGGATGACCGCAGTCATGAGCGACGGCATGGCGGACTTGAGCACCACGTGCCAGATGGTCTGCCAGCGGGTGTAGCCCAGCGCGAGCGAGCCCTGACGGTAGCCGTCGGGCACGGCGCGCAGGCCATCGACCGAGAGGATGGTCATGGTCGGCAGGATCATGACGGCCAGCACGATGGCGCCGGGTAAGATGCCCAGACCCGTGCTCACATGGAAAACACTCTTCATAAGGCCGACAACCACGTGAAAGCCGATCAAGCCAAAGACGACCGAGGGAATGCCGGTCAAAAGCTCAATTAGCGGCTGAAAGATCTTGGAACCAAACTTAGGCTGGATCTCGACCGCAAAGATGGCAGAGCCGATGGCGATGGGCAGCGCGATGAGCGTGGAGAGCACCATGACTGCAAACGAGGTGACGATCAGGGGCAGGGCGCCGGTATAAGGCAGGCCGTTTTCGGCCGTGTTGGCCAGGTCCCACTTGGTGCCGGTAAAGAACTCGACGACCGAGACGCCGTCCTTGATAAAAGCCGAGAGGCCCTTTTGGGCGACCATAAAGATGAGCGCGGCAACGACAAGCGTCACGAGCGCTACGCACGCGCCCGTGACGCCCAGGCCCACGTTCTCAAGGTCGCGCTTTGGCAGCTGTTTTGCCATTGCAAACCTTTCCGGGGGCGATTACTTATTTAGCTGAGACCTTGCCGCTGGCGTCCTTGGCGACCTTCATGGCAGAGACGGGGATAAAGCCCTGTTCCTCGACGAGCTTGCCCTGAACGTCCTCGGACAGCATAAAGTCCAGGAAGGCGGTAGTGGCCTTGTCGGCGTCCTTGGCGCAGTACATGTGCTCGGTAGCCCAGATCTTAAAGGAGTCGTCGGTGACGTTCTTGCTCTTGGGCTCCACACCCTCGACCTTGATGGCGTTGAACTTGGAGTCGTCAAAGTGCGAGAAGTCGAGGTAGGAGATGGCGTTGTCGGTACTGGCAATCTGAGTCTGGACGTCGCCGGACTTGTCGAGCTCGGCGTCGCCCTTAAAGTCGACAGCCTCGTCGCCAAAGACGGCAGCCTCGAAGGTGGCGCGGGTGCCGGAGCCGGCCTTGCGGTTGAGGACGACGATGGTAGCGTCGTCGCCACCGACCTCCTTCCAGTTGGTGATCTGGCCGGAGAAGATGCCCTTGAGCTGCTCGAGGGACAGGTCGTCGACCTTGACATTCTTGGAGACGACGGGGCCCATGCCCACGACGGCGACCTCGTGGTCGACGAGGTTCTTGACCTGGTCGGCCTCGAGCTTGGTCTCGGCGAAGACGTCGGAGTTGCCGATGGTGACGGTGCCGGCGGCGACAGCGGTCAGGCCCTTGCCCGAACCGTTACCCGAGCCGGAGACGGAGACATCGGGGTTGGCGTCCATGAACTTCTCGGCAGCGGCCTCGACGAGAGCCTGGAACGAAGAGGCACCGTCGTAGGTCACCTCGCCGGAGACGGACTCGGCAGCAGCGGCGCTACCCTTGTCGGCGGCATCGGATGCGCCGGAGCCGCCGCACCCAACGAGACCGAGACCGACGATGCTGGCAAGACCACCAGCGAGGCCGAGGAACTGACGACGAGAATAAGCCTGATCGAGCATGATCTTCCTTTCATACATGCGATTCGCGGGCACCCTGCCCGCTTTGCTGTTTGGAAAGATACGGCCTCGATCGGGCAGTGCCCGCGCCAACTGCGGTTTTTTACGGGCATCTGATAGACCCTTACCGCAAGCGCAGCACGGCCTTTACAAACGAATAACAATCCAGCGCCGAACATGGCGCACCTTTTACACCAGAGGAAGGTAGTTGTTGGGGACGTTCTTAAACGACTAGTCGTTGGGGACGTTCTTGTTTGACTAGTCATTTAAGAACGTCCCCAAGGACTACCTTGGAAACCCCGCAGGTTGAGCATAAGTCAGCGAAAACGCCCCTAAGCGAGCAAGGTGACGTGAAAGAGGAGGGAAGCGTACTTTTGTACGCGACCGACGATTGAACGTCAGATTGCCGCTTGGGGGCGTTTGCAGCGTCGACTGGTTACGCGGTTTGGTAAAACCGCGTAACCCTAAAGCTCTAATTCATTCAAACGGAGGATCGCAACAATATAGATCTTGAGCGCCTGCTTGAGCTGTTCCTCGTTGGCGCACTCGTTGGGGCCGTGCATCTGGCCGCCCCATGCGGGCAGCTCCAGGCCGGTCTCCTCGGGGCCAAACGAGACGGCGCGGGCAAAGTTGCGCGCGTACGTGCCGCCGCCCATGGCAAAGGGCTCGGCATGCTTGCCGGTGAACTCGTTATAGGTATCGATAAGCGCCTTCACGGCCGGATCGTCGGCAGACACCGAGAACGGCACCTTCGCACGACCCACACGGCACGTCACGCCAAAACGGCCCACGAGCGGCTCGAGCTGCTCGCGGATGGTATCGGCACTCGTGCTGTCGGGGAAGCGCACGTCGATGACCTGCTCGATATGGCCATCCGCCACACGGATGACGCCAGCGTTGCAGGTAAGCGGGCCAAACGCTGGGCTCGTCGCGTCGATACCCAGGCCGCGACCATAGGCATCCGCATGCACAAAGGCCAGGAACTTGACGAACTCGTGCTCGGCAGGCGTCAGCAGGCGCTCGTCGCGTGCACCAAACGCGTCCTCGGCCTCGCGCAGATACGACATGATCAGGCCGACGGCATTGATCGTCCCCTCGGGCATCGAGGCGTGACCGCCAATACCGTGGGCGAAAATCTGCACATGACCATTGTCGAGAGCCGTGATCTCCAGGCGGTCAGCATTCTCGACCGGCGCCGGCAGCTCATCGGCGGCAATCGCGAGCTCGCAGATAGACTGCGACGGAATGGCGTTGCTCGCCTCGGCACCGCTCCAGGACACAATGCGCCCGCCGTCGATCTTGGGGCTCACGAACGTCGCCCCAAACTGGCCCTTCTCAGCATTGCAGACCGGGAACTCGGCATCGGGCGTAAACAAAAAGTCGGGGTCTGCGTTGTTCTCCAGATAATGGTGAACGTCGGACATGCCCACTTCCTCATCGCAGCCCAGCAGCGCGCGGAAGGTGTAGCGCGGAACAATGCCGTGCTTGAGCAAGTAGGCGCCGGCGTAGAGTGACAATACCGCCGGGCCCTTGTCGTCAATCACGCCGCGACCGAGCAGCCAGCCCTCGCGGCGCTCCATGGTGAACGGGTCGGTGTTCCAGCCAGGGCCGGCGGGAACCACGTCCACGTGGCAGATAGTCGCGAGCTGTTTGTCGCCGCGGCCCGGGATATCGGCGATTCCCACATAGCCCTCGTCGTCGCTCGTCTGATAGCCGAGCTTCTGCGCGATGCCGAGCGCGCAATCGAGCGCGTCACGGACCGGGCGGCCAAACGGCGCGCCGGGCTCCGCATCGGCAGAAACTGCCACGGACGGATAACTCACCAGCTGCTCGATATCGGCGACGACATCCTCCCAGACCTCGTCGACATACTCGGCAACGCTCTGCTCCACCTGATTCATGGACGACCTCCTTACCAATGAGCGGCGAGCGTGCCCGCCCCTCACATCAAATACCTATATAGCGAAAAGTTTAGCAAGCTCGGCCACCGAGTGCACCACTGCATCGGCACCCGCCGCCTCGTGCTCGCCCGGCGCCGCCGCGCCCGAATAGATACCAATGCACGGCACGCTCATCGCGTGCGCGCCCTCGACGTCGTTAAAGCGATCGCCGATCATCACGGCATCGCCCGCGGCCGCACCCAAGGCCGCCAACGCGTCGCGGACCGAATCGGCCTTGGTCTCGCGCCCCTGCGGCGGATTCATGCTAACCACCGCCTCAAACTGAGAAAGTCCCAGCTCTCCCACCATGTCAACGCACTTTGCCTCCATGCGCGACGTCGCCACGGCCAAGCGCTTGCCCTGGGCGACCAACCCATCCAGCAGCTCGGGGATCCCGTCAAACACGGGATACTCCTCCGGTCCCAGCTCGTCAAAAAAGGCGCGGTACTCGTCGGCCACCACAAGCGACTCCTCGCGGGAGAAGCCATAAAAGTCGTGAAAACTCTTCCACAGGGGCGGCCCGATCATGCGACGCAGGTCACCCATCTGCGCCTCCGAAAACCCGCGTGCAGCCAGCGTCTTGCGCGTCGAGGTCATCACCGCCCGACCCGTATCGGCCACCGTGCCATCAAAATCAAACAGCACGACCGGCCGTTTGCATATCTCCAGCGC
This sequence comes from Collinsella sp., assembly GCA_052346145.1. Classification (GTDB taxonomy): domain Bacteria; phylum Actinomycetota; class Coriobacteriia; order Coriobacteriales; family Coriobacteriaceae; genus Collinsella. The sequence continues at coordinate 1,168 of DAWDVX010000056.1, read as the reverse complement.
CTCCATCGGCATCCCTCTTCCCCAGTTGACGATTTCCACACCGACACTTCAAACTGTTGACTATTCAACAATTGAACCTAGAAATGTGGAACGACTCCACTATACTTGTCGCACTTTGCTCTCAGAAGGCGGCGCCGTCGCGCCCCAACGAAAGGTGCAATTATGTCTTTTGCCATCATAACCGACTCCACGTCGGACATCTCCCCCGCCCGCGCCCAAGAGCTCGGCATTTACGTGATTCCGCTGCATGTGATTATTGAGGGCGAGGACCTGCTCGACCAGGTGCAGATTACCGCCCAAGAGTACGTCGCCCGCATGGCCGGCTCCGAGCAGCTGCCGCACACCTCGCAGCCGAGTGCCGGCGAGTTCAAGGAACTCTTTGACCGCGTGCGCGCCGACGGCCACGATAGCGCCATCTTTATCTCGCTGTGCAGCGAGTGGTCCGCCTGCTACGCCAACGCCAGCCTGACGGCCGAGACGCACGAGCTCGACGTGCGCTGCATCGACTCGCGCACCGGCTCGGGCGCCGAGGGCCTGCTGGTGGAGTACGCGCTGGCCATGCGCGAGGACGGCCGCAGCCTGGACGAGACCGAGGCGCAGATCCGCGCGACGCTGCCCGACGCCCACCTGCTGCTGATTCCCCGCACGCTCGAGAATCTCGTTAAGAACGGCCGCGCGCCCAAGCTCGCCGGCCAGCTCACGCAAATGCTCAACATTCGCCTGGCCGTTTCGCCGGAGTGGAAATCGGGCGAGATCAAGGCCATAAAAAAGGGCCGCGGTGCCAAGCGCATCGTTACCAACACCATGGCCGATTGCCTCGCATTTTTGGCCGAGTATCCGGGCTCCAGCGTGCGCGTGCTCACGACCGGCGCCGCCGAGGAGCAGGAGCTTGTCAACGAGGCACTCGCGGGTCAGGATTACGTAGACGCCGGCACCGGCCCCATCGGCTGCACCATCGCCACCCACGTAGGCGTCGACGCCATCGCCATCAGCTACTGCCCCCGCTACCAGCCAACTCACTAGGGACGCCCACATCAGTTGCGGTGGAATAGGGACTGTTTTTGGCTTATTAGCCGCCAATCAATCCCTATTCCACCGCAACTTAGAAGCAGTTCATTTGGGACGTGTCTCTATAGTTTTGTCAACCGCGTGCTTCGCGCCATTTCGG
>DAWDVX010000055.1:0-12384 GCA_052346145.1 Collinsella sp. | reverse complement strand
AATCGTCAATATCGGTCGGAGGGGTGGCTTTGTAAAGCCGTTTGTCTCCACCCGCGTAGCGGGTGGTTTAAAGCTGGCCGCTGCGCGGCCAGCAGACTAAAGTCTTGAAAACGAAAGGGCGCTGACCTTTCGGTCGCGCCCTTGAAGTTGAACGTCAGATTGTCCAAATGCGGCCCGCGCAGCGTCGAGCGGTTACGGCGTTTGGTAAAACGCCGTAACCCCCTAGTACATCTTTGCGCCGGCGGGGATGGAGGCGTCGAGCTGGATCAGGTTGAGGCGCTCCTCACCATCCTCCTCGTGGATGGCACTGATGAGCATGCCGCAGCTGGGGATGCCCATCATCTTGCGCGGAGGCAGGTTGGTGATGGCGAGCAAGGTCTTGCCGACCAGGTCCTCGGGCTCGTAATAAGCGTGAATACCGGAGAGGATGGTACGGTCGGTGCCGGTGCCGTCGTCGAGCGTAAAGTTCAGCAGCTTCTTGGACTTCTTGACGGCCTCGCATGCCTTGACCTTCACGGCGCGGAAGTCGCTCTTGGAGAAGGTATCGAAGTCGACGAACTCCTCGAACAGCGGCTCAACGGCGATCTTGGAGTAATCGAGCGTGGGCTTAAGCGACTTAACGAACGGGCTCGCGGCGTTGCCGGCCTCGGCAGCCTTGGCGGCAGCGGCACCGGACTGGAAACCCTTCTCGGGCTTCATGTGCGGGAACAGCAGCACGTCGCGGATGGAAGCCTGGTTGGTGAGCAGCATGACCACGCGGTCGATACCGATGCCGATGCCGCCCGCAGGAGGCATACCGTACTCGAGGGCGCGCACGTAATCCTCGTCGTACTCCATGGCCTCGTCGTCGCCGCCGGCCTTCTCGGCCATCTGGGCAGCGAAGCGCTCGGCCTGGTCGACCGGGTCGTTGAGCTCGGAGAACGCGTTCGCGTACTCGTGGCCGGCGATGACCAGCTCAAAGCGATGGGTCAGGCGCGGGTCATCCTCAAAGCGTTTGGCAAGCGGGCTGACCTCGATGGGGTAATCGCACACGAAGGTGGGGTTGACGATGGTGTCCTCGCCCAGCTCATCGTAGATCTCGGCGATGATCTTGCCGGCGGTCCACTCGGGCTTAATCTCCAGGCCCTTCTCACGCGCGGCAGCAGCAAGCTCCTCGACCGGCGTGTCGATGGTGACCTTCTTGCCGAGCACGTCCGAGACGATGTCGGTCATGGGACGGCTGGCCCACTCGCCGGACAGGTCGATGGTCTGGCCCTGGTACTCAATAACCTCGGGGTTGCCGATAGCCTTGTTAGCGGCCTTAATGACACCCTGGGCGAGCGCTTTCATGCCCTCGAGATCGGAGAAGGCGCGGTAGGCCTCCATCGTGGTGAACTCGGGGTTGTGGGTAAGGTCCATGCCCTCGTTGCGGAAGATACGGCCGATCTCGAACACGCGCTCAAAGCCGCCGACGATGCAGCGCTTGAGGTGCAGCTCGGTGGCGATACGCAGGTAGCACTCCTGATCGAGCGCGTTGAAGTGCGTGATGAACGGCTTGGCAGTAGCTCCGCCCTGGATGGTCTGCAGGATGGGGGTCTCGACCTCCATGTAGCCATCGGACTCCATAAAGCGGCGGAACGTGGAGAGGATCTGCGAGCGCTTGCGGAAGGTCTCGCGGACGTCGTCGTTGGCGATGAGGTCGACATAGCGCTGACGATAGCGGGTCTCCTTGTCGGAGAGGCCGTGGAACTTCTCGGGCAGCGGGCGAACGGCCTTGGACAGCAGCGTCGCGCTCTTGGGGGCAACGGAAAGCTGGCCACGCTTGGTGCGCACGACTACGCCGGCCACGCCCAGGATATCGCCCAGGTCGAGGGCCTTGAGCGTATTCCAGGCAGCCTCGTCCATGTCGTTGATGCGGCAGAACAGCTGAATCTCGGCAGTCGCATCGCGCACGACGATGAACATGATCTTGCCCTGACCGCGCTTGGCGACCACGCGGCCGGCGATCTTCACGACGTCCTCGGTGTCCTCGCCATCGGCAAGCTCGGCGTACTTAGCCTCGATATCGGCGACGTAGTCCTCAAGCTCAGAGTGCTCGGGATAGGGGTTCTGGCCCGCCTCGAACAGGGCGGCGCGCTTGGCCAGGCGGGTGGCGCGCTCGTCGTTGAGCGTCGATGCCTGATCTGCGGCGTTCTGGTTCTCTGCCATAAGTTAGCTCCTCAAACTAAAACGCTCCCCAGGATTCGGTCCCAGGGAGCGAAAACATACCTTTACGCGGGACCGTGGTCTAGCGTGCGATCTTGGCGATGGTGTAGACGCGAGTCTTGCCGGAAGGCGTAACGACCTCGACGGAGTCGCCCTCGCCGTGACCGATGATGGCATGGCCGACCGGAGACTCGTTGGAAATCTTGTGCTCGAGCGAGTTGGTCTCGGTGGTACCAACGAGCGTGACTTCCATGACCTCGCCGTTGGGATCAATCAGCGAAACGGTGGAACCGATGGAGACGGTCAGGTCGCCCGTGGTGGCAGCAACCTGAGCGTTGGCGAGGATGGCCTGGATCTCGGCAATACGAGCGGCGTTCTGGGCCTGCTTGTCCTTAGCGGCGTCGTACTCGGAGTTCTCCGAAAGGTCGCCGAACGCGCGGGCTTCCTTGATGTCCTCGACGATCTCCTTGGCGTAATCGCCCTCACGCCAAGCGAGCTCCTCGACGAGCTTCTGGCGGCCCTCAGCGGTCAGTACGATCTGGCTTGCGTCCATACGGATATCTCCCCAACTCTGATCAAACAATCAACTGTCAACAAAACGAAAAAGACCGGCTAGCCTGCGGGCAAGCCGGTCAGGTGCTCACCCCAAAGGGATGGGACTACTCTGCGTCCGCGTCGCTGTCCTCTGCCTGCTTCTTCTTGGCAGCAGCGAGCTTGGCCTCGAGCTCAGCGATCTCCTTGTCCTCCTCGGACTGCTCGACCACGACCTCCTCGGCCTGCTTGGTCTCGGCCTTATCGTCGCCCTCCATACCCTCACGGATATTCTTGACGGTAGAGCCGAGGGACTTGCCGAGCTTCGGCAGGTTCTTGGGCCCGAAGATAATCAGGACAACGACGAGAATAATGATGAGCTCAGGAGCCCTCAGTCCAAACATGTAGACCTCCACAATACAGCGAGACAAGCTCGAATGAGTATACCGCGGGTATCGCGGTATCACAACACTAGCTAAAAAAAGGGACCGCAAGAAGCGGTCCCTCCTCATGCTCTGGTCGGGTTGACTGGATTTGAACCAGCGACCCCTGCGTCCCGAACGCAGTGCTCTACCAAACTGAGCCACAACCCGTTAGCTCGACTATAGTAACAAAGATTTTCGCCGCGTGCTAGAGAAATTTTTATTTCTTTGGCGCGTCGATGCAAACCGTGTTAGGGATGAGCTCCGTTGCACAAGACCACCAGCCGTTTTGCTGGGCGACCACCGCAAGATGGACTGCCGTAGCAGCGGTATCGCAGATGGCAAAAGAGCAGGCACCCGAACCGCACACGTCCACGGCAACGGTTCCCTCCTGTGCGCGCAGCCAGTCGAGAACCGCCTGGATCTGCGGCTCCATCTGCGCGGATATGACGCCCAGATTATTATGAACGAGCGCATATGCCGCCTCGGCATCGCCGGCGTGTAAGGCGGAAGCAATCGCACCGGGTTTGTCCGCGGGCAGCGGGCTCTCATCAAATCGCCGATACGCCTCAACCGTTGAAACGCTCGTCTCGTGCGGCTTAACCAATACGACAGGCGTCGCCGGAAGCACAGGATACTCAGTGGCCAGCACATCTCCCCCGCCCACGTAGAATGCGGGACTCGCGTGCAAAAAGAACGGCACATCGGCGCCAATGCCACGAGCGATGTCATCGAGCGCAGGATCGGTGCGGTCGATATCCCACAGCTCGGCCAAGGCAACAATGACCGCGGCGGCATCCGTCGAGGGACCTCCCAGGCCGGCGCACAGCGGGATACGCTTTTCAATCGTCACGCACACGTTGGCATCGCGACCGTAATGCTCGGCCATAGCGATTGCCGCCCGATAAGCCGTATTTTTTTGCATGGGAAAATCGGATGCCGGAACCGTCTGGACGGTCAACGCCTGCGCCGGCGTGACCGTCACGGTATCGGCTAGACCGACGGCTGCCATCAGGGAATCGACCCTGTGATAGCCGCGGGCATCGCGCTCGGTATGAACCCCCAGATAGAGGTTAATCTTTGCCGGCGCGGTAAGGATGAGGGACCGATCGGTCACCTTTAGTGCTCCTCGAGCTGGTTGCCGAGCGGGGTAAAGATATGCTCGCCGCTCTCGGGGTCGAACAGTTCGACCTGGCCGGTAAGGACATCGATATACTGGTAGGACTGACGCGACTTGCGGCCGCGACGCTCGTCAACCTCGACGATAAAGACGGCGGGGTGGACGCTCTTGATGGTGCCCATGCGCTCGACGACGCGGGTACGGCCCATGTTGGCCTTAACCTTGACGCGATCGCCCACCATATCGGTCAGCTTCTCGTGGATGTCGTCGACGTGATTGACTTCCATCTCTTCCATGAATAGGGCCTCCAGAAGGTGCAATTCAAAAAGGGGATAATACCCCTAAGATAGACAAAACTCTAATACTATAGCACCCTGTTGTGACCATACGCAAGCAGCTAAAAAAGCCCCGTCCCAAATTGACTACTTACAGACTATCGGTGTCGAGGATGATGGTGAATGGACCGTCGTTGACCAGGTCGACCTTCATGTCGGCGCCAAAGATGCCGTGCGCCACATGCTCAACGTCCTGGGCGACGAGCGTCAGAAAGTACTCGTAAAGTTCGTTAGCGACATCGGGCGCGCCGGCATCCGTAAACGACGGACGGCGGCCGTGGCGGCAGTCGGCAAACAGCGTGAACTGCGACACCACGAGCACCTCGCCGTCGACATCGGCAAGTGCCAGGTTGGTCTTGCCGTTCTCGTCCTCGTTGATACGCAGCCCGCGGAGCTTGCCCCACAGCTTGTCGGCTTCGGCGCGTGTGTCGCCGTGGCCCACGCCCAGCAACACCAGGTAGCCGCGTCCAATGCGGCCCACGCACTCGCCGTCGACCGTCACGCCGGCGTTGAGCACGCGCTGCACCACCGCACGCACGGTCTACTCCTCGCCCGTCAGCTTGGCGGACAGATGCTCGAGCGCATGGAAACGATGGCTGATGGCGTTCTTCTCGTCCGCCGTGAGCTCGGCCATGGTCTTGCCCGGCGTATCGACCGGCAGGAACAGCGGGTCGTAGCCAAAGCCGTGATCGCCGCGACCCTCGTGCGCGATAACGCCCTCGCAGGCGCCCTCACCATAGGTGACCAGGCCGTCCGTATCGATAAGCGCGACGACACTCATAAAGCGCGCGGTACGATCCTCGTCTGCCACGCCTTCCAGGTTAACGAGAAGTTTGGCGTTGTTGGCGGCATCGTCGCCATGCACGCCCGCATAGCGCGCGCTATACACGCCCGGCTCGCCGTCCAGCGCGTCGACGACCAAGCCAGAGTCGTCGGCAATGGCCATAAGGCCCGTCTCCTCAACGGCAGCCTGCGCCTTGATGATGGCGTTCTCCAAAAACGTCGTGCCGTTTTCCTCGGGGTCCTCAAAATCACCCAGCTGGCCGAGCGCCACAAAGCGCACCTCGGGCATGACCTTGCCCAAAATGGCCTCGATCTCGGTGAGCTTATGGGCGTTGCCCGTTGCCACGACGATGGTCGCCGCCGGGTCGAGGGTGTCGATGTCAATCTTCTCAAGTGCCATAACTGGCCTCCTTGTCTCTATAGCAAGCCGCGTGAGGGGCGTTTGGGCACTTGACCCCTCCCCTCTCAGGCGATCGGACCTTTCAACGCAGCATTTCAGCAGATAAAACCTACCAAAATAAACCTGTCCCTTTTTGGCAGGTTAGGCGATGGCTTGGCGCTGAAGCTCGATGAGCTCGGCGATACCCTTGTCGCCCAGTTCGAGCAGGGCGTTGAGGCGCTTGCGGTCAAAGGGCGCCTGCTCGCCGGTGCCCTGGAGCTCGATCATCTCGCCGGTGTCGGTGGCGACGAGGTTCATGTCGACCTCGGCGTGACTGTCCTCGGAATAATCGAGGTCAAGCAGCGTATTGCCGTCGACAACGCCCATGGAGATGGCAGCCACCTGGCCGATAAGCGGGATGCGCTCGATCTTGCCCGCCTCGACCCACATGGCGAGGGCGTCGTGCAGCGCCACCCAGGCGCCGGTGATGCTCGCTGTACGCGTGCCGCCATCGGCCTGAATCACATCGCAGTCGACGGTGACGGTGTACTCGCCGAGCGCCTTCATGTTGACGACGGTACGCAGGCTGCGGCCAATGAGGCGCTCGATCTCCATGGAGCGACCCTTGCGGTTGGCGTGCTCGCGCTTGCAGCGCTTGCCGGTCGACGCCGGCAGCATGGCGTATTCCGCGGTCACCCAGCCGGCCTTAGCTCCCTTTCGCCAGCCCGGCACGCCCTCCTCGATAGTGGCGGCGCACAGCACGCGCGTGTCGCCGAACTCGGCCAGGCACGAGCCGTGGGCGTGCTTCATGACGCCACGGGTGAGCTTAACGGGGCGCAACTCGTTGGCGGCGCGACCGTTGGCGCGGTTGACCTGCATGTACTCCATAGAAATATCCTTTCGGCAAAAGATGTGGCGAAGGCTTTGGCGGCTGCCTTACATCTATTTCAGCTCATCGATATCGATGTGTTCGATGCTCTTGAGCGGCTGACCAAAGATAAAGCTGCCCGCCACCGCAAACTCGGCAATGTTATCGGCCGTCGTGGCAAAACGATGCTGCGGCTCGGCGGCGTCGCCCGCCAGCTGCTCGCGGCGCGTGAGGATATCGGTCAGCTCACGCGTGGTCTCCTCGGCGGAACTCACGACGCGCACCCCAGGCCCCAGCGCATGCCGGATAGGTCCCACCAACAGCGGAAAATGCGTACAGCCGAGCACCACGGTATCGATACCGTGGTCGCGCAGCGGCTCAACCGTGGCACCCACCAGCGCACGCACGGCAGGCGTATCGAAGATGTCCTCGTTCTCAAGCCACTGTTCCTGCAGATGTGCACCCGAGGCGAGCTCGTGTTCGACAACCTCGACAAAGCTCGAGGCAGGACAGCCGTATACATCGACGCCGGCATCTAGATCCTGAATGGCGCGCGTGTAGGCGCCCGAGCGAATGGTGAGGTTGGTGGCGAGCACGCCCACACGACGCGAGCGGGTGCTGTTGATTGCCGCACGGGCACCCGGCGCGATCACGCCGATCACGGGAACGTCGAGCACCTGCTGGGCCAGACGCAAGGCCGCAGCGGTCGCCGTGTTGCAGGCGATGACCATAATCTTGACGTCGTGCTTCGAAAGCCAACGACCCGCCTGCAACGCAAACGAGCGCACCTCATCCTCGGTGCGCGTGCCGTAGGGGCAGCGCTTGGTGTCGCCAAAGTAGTAGACGGACTCGTGCGGCAGCGCCGTCGCGATGGCGCGCGCAACCGTCAGACCGCCCAAACCAGAATCGAACACGCCAATCGGGCGCGTGTCGCCTGCCGGATTCTCGATATCGGACATTACCTCACCAGTCTCTCTCGAAAAGACATGTCCAAGTGCGGCGGCGCCACGCTACGAACGCGCCGCGACCAGCAGCTCTGCCGTCGCCGCCCAACCGTCGACAATTTTGCCGCGCGTAACGAAAGCGTTCTCGCAAGCAGCCAGGAACTCGGGCGCGCCGGCGCTCGTCAGGCCATTCTCGACCAGGCAGAACGTGCCCACGTGATCGGCCATGTAGAAGTCGGACTCGGAATCGCCGAGCGCCAACGTCTCCTCGCGCTCGATCCCCAGGTGCTCGCAGAAGCGCGCAATGGCGACGCCTTTGTTGAGGCCCGCGGGGTTGATGTTGAAGGCGCGACCGTCCTCGACGCGATCGAGCTCGAGCGTCGTCGGCTTGGACAGATGAGTCAGATGGCCGTTGCAAGCCCAGATCAGACCGCAGCCGGCCTCGTCCAGGATGGCCTGGACCTCATCGTCGGGCACATTGCCGCGCATGCCGACGGTGACCTCACGGTATTTGTAGCCGGTCGACATGTCGTTGTGGTACTCGATCTTGTGCGGCCAGCGGGCAAGGATCTTCTCGCACACGCCGGTCTGCTCGATCACCTGGTGCGGCGTGAGGCCGCAGGCGGGGTCGTAAGGCATGTCACCGGTCAGATACTCCCAATCGTTGGCTTTGAGGTCGTACATAACCAGACCGCCCATCTCACCAATGTAGGAGTTGAGGCCGAGCACGCGCGCGTCCTCGTGGATCATGGTACGGTTGCGGCCCGAGGTGGGAACCACCTGAATACCAGCGCGAGCGAGCGCCACGACGGCCTCGACGAGTTTGGTCGAGGGGTTGCCGTCGTTGTCGCGCAGCACGCACGAGCCGGGTGCGAGCATCGTGGCATCCAGGTCGGTAAAGACGTACTTGACCTTGGCCAAACGCTCGCGCATCTCGCCCGAAAGCTCGGCAACGGTCGGCAGGGTGTTGTGGGACATGGTTACTCCGTTTACGTAGAAGGGTTTGGACTTGGACGGCATGTTTTGATTGAGGGAACACGCTTATGGCGACAGCGCACTCAGGGCGCCGCCGCCATCATGGTTCATTAGTCAAACTGGGTAACATCGATTAGGCGATTGGCCAGCGAAAGGTCGCTCTCGACGGGCACGAACTCGTCGCCCACGTGCATGAGCTCCTCGTCACCCTTTGCCAGCAGCAAGACAATGGTGGGAGCATCGGGGTTGACGTACTCCTCGCGCGCCGCCTTGAACGCCGCATGCACGGCGGCTTCGCGGTCGAGGATGATCTTGTTCGGCGTATCGTCGGGAACATGCTCGGCAAGCTCGCGACAGACCTTCATCGGGTCTTCGTGAGCTGGATCCTCGTTGGCAAAGATCATCAGGTCGGAATACGGTGCGGCCTCACGCGGAAGCTGCTCGCGGCGCTCCTGCGCCTTGCCGCCGGCAGCACCAAACACTGCGATGACCGGGCTAGCGGGAAACGCGCGCTTGACCGACGAGAAAAGCGAACGGAACGAAAGCTGGTTGTGCGCATAGTCGACAACGCAGATCACGCGGCCGTCCTTCGACTCCACGACCTCCATACGGCCCGGCACACGCAGTTTGGAGAGGCCCTTCTTGATGGCATCGATACCGATGCCGATCTCGCGCGCAGCGGCGATAGCGACCAGCGCGTTCTCCACGTTAAAGTCTCCCGCGATACCCAGCAGGATCTTCTCCCCCGCCTCGGACTCGTCGGCACACAGGCCATGCAAGTTGAACTCGATGCTAAAGCCGACCATGCGTACGTCGCTCGCCCACAGGCTTGCCTCGGGATGCTCGACGCCAACGGTCACCAAGCGCTCGGCCGTCGACGCTGCCTCCAGCACACGGTCGGCCTCTTCGGTGCCCAGATTCACCACGGCGGTCTTTGCCTGGTCAAAGATCCTGAGTTTGCTCTCAAAATAATCCTCAAACGTGGGGTGTTCAATCGGCGAGATGTGGTCGCGGCCGATGTTGAGGAAGCACGCCACGTCAAACGGCAGATTCTCGACGCGTTGGTACTTGAGCGCCTGGCTCGAGACCTCCATGACCATGGACTGGCGACCGGACGTGCGGCAGTTGGCGATATGGCGCCAGACCTCGGGGGCCTCGGGCGTAGTATTGGTGCTCTCATAGCACTCGATGCCATCGTCGGTACTCACCGAGCCGATCATGCCGCAGGACTCGCCCGCCGCTTTGATAATCGACTGGAGCATAAAAGCGGCCGTGGTCTTTCCCTTGGTACCGGTGATGCCCACGATCTTGACGTCGTGGTCGGGACGGTCGTAGACCTCCGGCGGCAACAAGGCCATGGCCGTGCGAACGCTGTCCACGACCAGCATCGCCGCGCCGCTCTCCTGCGCCAGCGGCTCCAGAGACTCGACCAGTGACTCCTCGCACACAAATGCGACGGCGCCCGCATCGAGCGCCATGCTCAAAAACACGGGCTTAAAGGCAGCACCTTTGCAGAAGAACACGTCACCTGCCGAGACCGTGCGCGAATCAAACGAGCAGCCGGTCACGGCACGCTCGTCAACCTGCTCTGATGCGCGCAGCTCGCCGCACACATCGAGAAGCTTGGCAAGCGTATCGACCGTGGTCACGGTCGCGGAATCCGAATGGTGCATCTTTCACCTTTCTCAGCCATTTGGCAGGGACGGTTTTATAGTAACTGAAACGCACCCACGCAAAAACGGCTCCCGGAGGAGCCGTTACGCGCAGGCGTTCGTCAGCCGAGGCTAGGCAGCCTGAACAGCGGGCTGGTCCTCGTCGATAAAGAAGCGCTTGTACCACACCAAGAACACGAGCGGCGTATAGATCTTGCGCTGGAAATCGCCCTTGCCCGCAAAGTGCAGATCGAGCAGGTGCATGAGTTCGTCGGTATTGAAGAACTCGCTTGCCCACGGCGCGGTGAAGTACTCCTTGACATAGTCGTACCACTTTTGCTCGCGCAGCCAGTAGACAATCGGCACCGGGAAGCCCACCTTGGGACGGGTGGCCCACTCATCGGGCAGCGACTTGTTGGCAGCGTGGCGGAGTACCTGTTTGTTGCCGTTCTCGTTGATGCGGTAGCGGTCGGGAATGTGCTCGGCGAACTCCATGACTTTGCGGTCCAGGAAGGGCACGCGCAGCTCCAGTGAGTGTGCCATGCACATCTTGTCGGCCTTGAGCAGAATGTCGCCCGGGAGCCACATGTTCATGTCCAGGTACTGCTTCTTGACCAGCTCGGGCTGACCCTTCACGCGCGCATAGATGGGAGCGGCAAGCTCGAAGGCGCCATCGCCGGTGTTGTACTCGGGCTTGAGCACGCCGTCGACCTCGCGCTCCGGCCATACCAGAGCCTGTCCCAGGAACGACTTCTCGGGGATCTCGGCACCCTTGACCAGGAAGTTATGTCCCTTGAAGTACGGCATATGCAGCGCCAGGTTACCGAGCGCGCGACGGATGGGCAGCGGCACCATCTTTTTGTACTTGCGCACCGGGACCGTGTCCTCGTAGTAGGCGTAGCCGCCAAAGAGCTCGTCGGCGCCTTCGCCCGAAAGCACGACGGTAACGTCCTTGCGGGCCATCTCGGCCAAGAACCACAGCGGCACGGAAGACAGGTTGGACTGCGGCTCGTCCATGTGATACTGGATGTCCTCGAGCGCACCGAAGAACTCGTCGGCGGTAATCATCTTGCGAACGTTCTCGACGCCGAGCTTATCGGAAAGTTCCTTGGCGTAGTTGGTCTCGTTGAAGTTCTTGTAGTCAAAGCCCACCGAGAAGGTCTTGTCGGGCATGAGGCAAGCGGCGATGTAGCTAGAGTCGACGCCACCGGAGAGGAACGACGCGACCTTGACGTCGGCGATGCGATGGGCCTCGACGCTCTCGTGCACGACCTCGTCCAGCTCATCGACGTACTCTTCGAACGGCTTCTCGACGGCAGAGTAATCGCAATCCCAGTAGCGCTCGATGTTCATCTTGCCGGTCGGGATATCGACGGTAAAGTAGTGCGCCGGCGGCAGCTTGTAGACACCCTCGAAGAAGGTCTCCTCGGTTGCCGAATACTGCAGCGTCATGTACGGACGCAGGGCCTTTTTGTTGACCGCCTTGTGGAAGTGCGGGTAGTCCAGGAAGCTCTTGATCTCGGAACCAAAGAGCACGCCCGGAGCGCCGTCGCCCGCATCGGCCATGGGATAGTAGTAGAGCGGCTTGATGCCAAAGATGTCGCGGGCGCCAAAAAGCTTGTTCTTCTTTTTGTCCCATATGACGAAGGCGTACATACCGCGCAGACGATCGAGTACGGCCTCGCCCCACTCCTCGTAGCCGTGCAGGAGGCTCTCGGTGTCGGCGCCGCAGTGGAACTTGTAGCCCTTGGCCTCGAGCTCGGAACGGAGTTCTTGGAAGTTGTAGATCTCGCCGTTGAAGACAATGACGACGCTGCCGTCCTCATTGGCCATGGGCTGAGCGCCGGCCTCGGTCAGGTCGAGGATCGACAGGCGGCGGAAGCCCAGGGCAACGCGGCCGTCGATAAACTGACCGCCCATGTCGGGACCGCGATGGACGATGCGGTCCATCATCTTGGTGAGCACCTCGGATTGGTTATCCGTCCCACCGACAAAACCGACAAAACCGCACATATACTATCCCCTCTGCTGTTGCTGGGCATCAAATCGAATCAGTAGCTTTTGAGTATACCCGAGGGCGTAAAGAGGGGCGGAATGTTCAGGCAATCTCAACTGAATCAGCTCCGCTGTGACACGCGGGTTGATTTCCGATCTCAGCCGAACACTTTGAGCGGATAGGCCGTTCCCGCAG
>DAWDVX010000054.1:0-12644 GCA_052346145.1 Collinsella sp. | reverse complement strand
GGACTTGCAGCGACGGACCTCAGGACACTCTTACACCATGTCTGCGCGCGCGACCAATAAATATTTATAGCACGGCCTTTTCACGCTAAAAGCCCGTCTGAAAGACAGCCAATATGGTGTTTCCGGCGGGGAAATTGCAGAATACTCCGTTTTTTGCACGGCCCGAGGGGGACCACCTGCCGTTTGAGGCTGCGATACGCAGATCTGCCCTTGGGATTACGCCATAGGGATGCGGTCGTGGTTGACCTGGCTGTAGAACAGGCGCTGGATTTCGGTAGCATCGCGCGACTGGCCGAGGGCCCACATGGTTTTGGCCACGAGTGTCTCGGTGGTCATGTCGTCGCCGCGTAAAATGCCCGGATGATCGGCGTAAGCGCGGCCGACCTCGTAGACGCCCAAGTCCAGACCCTCTTCGGGTACCTGCGTGGTCATAACAACGGTGCGGCCCGAATCGACCCAGCGGAAAATTGCCTCCTGGAACGACTCACCCGACTCGCCAAACTCCGGGATGCCGCCAATGCCAAAGGTCTCCAGAATCACGGCGTCGTAGCTGTCGGCCAGAGCGTCCAGAATGCCCGGGTTTACGCCGGGCGTGAGCTTAAGAACAAACACGCGCGGATCGATGCTGTCGTAGAAACGCACCGGGTTTTCACCCTGATGCGTGCCGTGAAGCCCGTTGCGCACAATGCGGTCGTTGCGGATATAGGCGATGGGCGGATAGTTCACACTAATGAACGCGTTAAAGCTCATGGTGCGCTGCTTGCGGGCGCGGGTGCCGGCAATGGCCACGCCGCCAAATACGATTGAGACGTCGTGCGAATGCTCATCGAGCGCATAGAGCAGGCTCTGATACAGGTTGAGCTTGGCATCGGTGAAGGGGTTACCCATGGGCTTTTGCGAGCCGGTGAGCACGATGGGCTTGGGACTGTCCTGAATCAGATAGGAAAGAGCCGCGGCCGTATAGCTCATAGTGTCCGTACCGTGCAGAACCACAAAGCCGTCGTGGTCGTCGTAGCCCTCGACGATGACATCGCGGATGCGCATCCAGTCGCTGGGGCGCATATTGGTGCTGTCGATGTTCATGGGCTGTACGACGTCGAGTTCGCAAAGCCCCGAGATCTCGGGAACGCTTTGGGCGAGCTCCTCACCGGTCAGGGCGGGGGAGAGGCCGTTGCCGTCCTCGGTCGATGCAATGGTGCCACCCGTGGCGATGAGAAGGATGCGCTTCATGCTGGTATTCCTATCAATTTTGTCGCCGCGAGGGCGGAATCGTTCGTCAGTATTGTGGCACAGCGCGCTCAATGTTCAAACGTATTACATCATCTGTAACGTTTAGTAACACTCCAATCGCCACGAAATGGGGCGCAGGTCGTGCGTTTGCCGTGCGCTGATGGCTATGACGGGCGCAGAACCGCTGCTTACGTGTACACTATGAAAGCTATTTTCGTTCATTCGCGCGGGCGGGCACCGGCTCCCCGCCAACAAGAGGGGGAAACCATGGATCAACATGCTTCCGCAAAGGTCCTCGTACTCGACTTTGGTGCGCAGTACGGTCAGCTCATTGCCCGTCGCGTCCGCGACCTCAACGTGTATTCCGAGATCGTTCCCTGCGACATCTCGGCCGACGAGATTCGCGAGATGAATGCCTCCGCGCTCATCCTTTCCGGCGGTCCGGCCTCTGTGTATGCCGAGGACGCTCCGTCCATCGACCCCGCCATCTTTGACCTGGGCCTTCCCGTCCTGGGCTTCTGCTACGGCCATCAGATCACGGCCGTGACGCTCGGCGGCAAGGTCGGTCACTCCGAGGTGGGCGAGTACGGTCGCGCCACCATCACGCGCACGGCCGGCGCCAAGCTCTTCAACTCCACGCCCATGGAGCAGACCGTGTGGATGAGCCATCGCGACGCTGTCACCGAGGTGCCCGAGGGTTTTACCGTCACCGCCAGCACCGATGTGTGCCCGGTTGCCGCCATGGAGTGCGCCGAGCGCAAGATCTTCACCACGCAGTTCCACCCCGAGGTCAAGCACTCCGAGTACGGTCAGCAGCTGCTGAGCAACTTCCTGTTTGAGATTTGCGGCCTGGAGCCCAACTGGAGCATGGACAACCTCGCCGAGACCATGACGGCGGACTTCCGCGAGAAGGTCGGCGACGACCGCGTGATCCTGGCCCTGTCCGGCGGCGTTGACTCTTCCGTCGTGGCCGCTTTGGGCGCCCGCGCCGTGGGCAAGCAGATGACCTGCGTGTTCATCAACCACGGCCTGCTGCGCAAGGGCGAGCCCGAGCAGGTGGAGGAGGTCTTCACCAAGCAGTTCGACGTCGACTTCATTCATGTCCACGCCGAGGACCGCTACACCGAGCTCCTGGCTGGCGTGACCGAGCCCGAGGAGAAGCGCCGCATCATCGGTACGCAGTTCTGGAAAGAGTTCTTCGCCGTGGCGCAGCAGCTCGAGACCGATGGCAAGCCGGTCAAGTACCTGGCTCAGGGCACCATTTACCCCGACATCATCGAGTCCGGCGCTCGCAAGACGGGCGGCAAGACGGCCACCATCAAGAGCCATCACAACCTGATCCCGTTCCCCGAGGGCGTGCACTTCGACCTTATTGAGCCGCTCGATCACTTCTTTAAGGACGAGGTCCGTGCACTTGGTCTGGCGCTGGGCCTGCCGGGTCACATCGTGTTCCGTCAGCCTTTCCCGGGTCCGGGTCTGGCCATCCGCATCATCGGCGCGGTCGACAAGGAGAAGCTCGAGATTCTCAAGAACGCCGACGCCATCGTGCGCGAGGAGCTCGACGCCTACAACCAGCGCCTGTTTGAGCAGACCGGCGAGCGCAACTCCGAGCACAGCTGCTGGCAGTATTTCGCCGTCCTGCCCGACATCAAGTCCGTCGGCGTTATGGGCGACGAGCGCACCTATCAGCGCCCGATCATCCTGCGCGCCGTCGAGTCCAGCGACGCTATGACCGCCGACTGGGCCAAGCTGCCCTACGACGTGCTGGCCCGCATCTCCGGCCGCATCGTGGCCGAGGTTCCCGGCGCCAACCGCGTATGCTACGACATCACGTCCAAGCCGCCCGCGACCATCGAGTGGGAGTAAACGATATTCGTTGATTTCAAGCCTCTGACCTGCGAAAACAGGTCGGGGCTTCTTATTTTGCAACCTCTGTGCAACCTTTGCGGTTTCGCGCCCCGTGAACAGGGGACGTAGCACTGTTCACGTCTGGGCCCATATCGGCACCGATCATTGCCCGCGCTGCTTCTGCTTGCGCTTCAGCTTCCGCTGCTCGAGGCACGTCGCCCGGTGTTCCTCGCCAGAGGAGAGCTGGCCGTTCCTTGCGAAACCGCGAGGCCACCTATATCCGCTTGCTGCGGGCTTGCTTGAACCAGTTCCTTTTGAAAGAGCCCATACCTCCGAAGAACTTGTTGTACGTCTCACCGTCCTCCTTGGCCTCGTACTTGACCAAGGCAAGTTCGATAGTACAGAGGTAATCCGCCACTTGCTCGAGGCGGTAGTCGGTCATCGAGGTCTTGCGGCGTCGGACGACCCCTTTTGAGAGGACCTTGCCCACCGAGTCGTCTCGCCCGCGGAACAGAAGGAGCGCATCCTCGCGACCTTCGGCGACCTGTGCTGCGAGATGGAGGGCTGCACCATCGTGCAGGGCCCTTTCCAAAGCGAAGTGTCGAGCCGAAGTGTTGAGCGTCGGCCCTGAATGTTCAATGGCCGTTGTTTTCTGCCCCTCAAGTGGTGAACTTCTCCTCGGGGCTGTTGATTCCCCCACGCGCCCCCTTCCGTTCTCTGTGTTCCCCTTATACTCCTTGTACAAGGAGGTAAGAAGTCATGGACAAGACCGCACAGGACAGCTTGGCAAAGAAGCCCGTCGACATGAGGGACAGGATTCTCGAGCATCTCGAGGCCCTCACCTCTGCCGTCTCGCTCGACGACCTTGCCCGTCTGTCCACCTCCGACATCGCCGAGACGCTCATCATCTCCAGGAGTCTGGCGAGCCAGTACCTCAACGACCTTGTTCGCGCCGGCCTTGTGGTTAAGGTGGCAGGCAGGCCTGTCCGTTATTTTCATCGCCGCGCGTTCCAGAAGCGTTTTCAGGTAAAGCTCTCTGCAAGCGAGTACGCCTCGCTCGCCGACCTCATCCAGGCGACGGGAATCGCCGATCACCGTGACTTCGCGCGTGCCGTGGGCTTTGACCTGAGCCTCAGCTCCGTTGTCGAGCAGTGCAAGGCTGCGGTTCAGTACCCTCCGTTTGGCCTGCCCATCCTCTTGAGCGGCGGCGTGGGTGTCGGCAAGTCTTTCCTTTCTCGTCTTGTGTACGAGTACGGCAAGAACCAGGGCTTGCTGTCCCGCGACTCCTCCTATGTGCGCATCGACTGCGCCGGGGTCCCGGACGCCGCCTCGTTCAACGGGCTTCTTGACGAGTCGATCGCGAAATCGCGCGGGGGTGTGGTTTTTGTCAACGGCATCGAGGCACTCTCTCCCTCTGCGATGGAGCACTGCCTTGCGACGGCCCTCGGGCTCGATGCCTCCCAGGATGCGCCGCGCGCTCGCCTCGTTCTTTCGACGACGCTTTCCGCCGATGACCTGAAGGTTTCCTCGGCCTACAGCAAAATGCCCATCTGTGCCCGCGTCCCCTCACTCAAGGAGCGGACCCCCGAGGAGCGCGAGGATCTCATCTTGAGCTTCCTGCGCAGCGAGGGGTGCCGAATCGGTTCTGATGTGAAGATCAGCCGCGGCGCATACCGTTGCCTCGTGAACGCGGACTTTTCCGATAACATCGCCGGCTTGCGCGCCTGCGTGACGAACTGCTGCGCCAAAGCGTTCCTCAATCGCGAGGGCGACTACGTCGTCGTTCGTCCGTATCTTCTTCCCAGCGGGCTCCTCTCCTCCGCGCAGATCGATCAACAGCCCGACGATGGCGTTCTGATCGACGCGTCCCTGGATGCCGCCGAGAGCACAGGGCCGGTCGAGCAGGCGCTCGATGCCCTGTGCGCTCTCGATGAGCGATTCTGCGCCGGGGAGCTCTCTGTCTCCGAGCTCGTCTCGCAAGCTGTCTCCGCTGTGCGCGGCGTTGAGGATCACTTGATCTTCGGCCGCGGCGTCGCCTCCTCGAGGTCGCGCGCCTTCGAGCGCATCGTGGGCGCGGTCCTTGCCGACGCAGGCTCTTCTTATGGCATCGAGCTTTCGAGGAAGGTCGCTTTTCTACTGGCCCAGGAGATTTGCCTGCAGTTGTGGCCGGGTATCGGCCTGGCTAAGCGAAAGTCTGCCTGTGCGGAGCAAATCTCCCATCTCCTCGGTGCCGTGACCTCCGAATTGCCGTTTGCCTCGAGTGTCTCCGATCAGGTCGCCGCAGACGTGGAAGGGGCGCTGGGAATCTCGCTCGATCACTTCACGAAGACGCTTCTGACGCTGTGCGTCGCATCGGAGTCTCGCGATGCGAAGGCCCTTCGGACGCTCTGCGTCATCTTGTCCCACGGCTACTCAACGGCGACGAGCATCGCCGACGCGGCGAACCGTATGCTCGGCATGCATGTGTACGAGGCTGTCGACATGCCCTACGACCAGCAGCTGAAGGACATCGTCGGTCCGCTCCAGCGCCTCGTCGACCGCCATTCCTACTGCACCGGGGTCGTGTTCCTCGTCGACATGGGCTCCTTGGAGGAGGCCTATAAGGCCCTCGAGAACGTTACCGACTCCACTATCGGCGTGGTGAACAACGTCTCTACCGGTCTTGCGCTCGAGATCGGGGTCGGGCTGCTCGGCGGCAAGTCCATCGCCGAGGTTCTTGGCGATGCGACCGCCGCGTGCGTGACGCACTGCAAGGTGATCGAGCGCGTCAACCGTGAGGACGCCATCGTCTTCTGCTCCGAGTCCGGGGTCGACGCCGCGGAGAGGATACGCCAGCTCGTCTCGCAGAGCCTCCCGCGCACCATAGGCGCGCGCCTGCTCACGAGGCCCTTCAAGCAGCTCGTCGCGAACGGGTCGAACGACGCCGTTTTCTCCGAGCACCGCGTCTGCGCCGTCATCGGCACGGGAGACCCCGGGGTCGCCTCCATCCCCTTCGTCGCCCTCGAGGACATCATGTCGACGGCGTCCGCCTCTAAGGTCGATGCCGTGTTCGGCAGGTGGCTTGACGCTTCCGAGCTCTCTTCTTTCCACGAGAAGCTGCTCTCGAACATGACGCTGCAGAACGTCATCCGCTCCATCACCATCCTCGACCCGGAGCGGCTATTCCACGAGATCGAGAGCGCCGTGCACGAGCTTCAGCGCAGGACAGGCGAGAAGATCGGCAGCAACGCCATCATTGGGCTCTACGTCCACCTCTGCTGTCTCGTCGAGCGCCTTGTTACCAGAAACCCCATTGAGACCTACGTTGGCCAGGACCGCTTCGAGGAGGAGCGTGCCGATTTCATCGAGTCCTTCAGGCAGAGCTTCTCGAGTATCTCGACGCGCTATCGCGTAGAGGTTCCCGTAAGCGAGATCGCATATGTCTTCGACTACATAAGCGTGAGCGCCGCCCCGGCGCGAGAAGAGCGCCTCGGCTCCTCGGACCTCCTGCTCGACGAGTGACCTTCCCCGCGCCGCCGCAAGCTGACCGCGCGTCCTCAATAATCCGATAACCCCTTGCCCGGCGCGAATCCGGATAGCGCCGAGGCAGTACCGAACGTAAAACTTCATTTGATAGGAGCAAACATGAGTGTTGTTATGGCACGAATCGACAATCGCCTGCTTCACGGCATCATCGTGACGCAGTGGGCCCCGGTGTCGGGCGCGACCCGAGTCATGGTCATCGACGACAAGGTCGCCGGCGACGAGGTCCTGAAGTCCACTATGAGGATGGCGCGCCCCGCGGGCATGGCCGTCTCGATCATCTCCGAGCAGACCGCGCTCAAGAACTTCGCGGCGGGCAAGTACGACCGCGAGAAGGTCTTTGTCATCGCCAAGGAGCCCGAGACGATCCTTCACCTGGTCGAGTCGGGCATCGAGCTCCCGTCGCTGATCGTCGGCGGCTCTCTTGTCAAGGAGGGCGGCGTCCAGCTCACCCAGCGCGCCTATGCCTCCGCCGAGAACGTCCAGAGCTACAAGGCGCTCATCGCCCGCGGCGTCAAGGTGACGGCACAGTTCGTGCCCGCCGACAAGCCCGTCTCCGTCGCCGACCTCATCTAAGGAGGGATCATGGTCAACTTCACTATCCTGCAGGTCGTCCTTTTGACCCTGCTGGCCTTCATCAAGCACGTGGACTACTACGGCATCCCGATGATCTTCGTCAACTATGCCGTCTTCTGGGGCCTTATCACCGGCGTCGTCATGGGCGACTGGCAGACCGGCCTCGTCATCGGCGGCACCATCCAGCTCATGCAGCTCGGCGTCGCGGGCTTCGGCGGCTCGTCGATTCCCGACTACGGCACGATGGCCATCATCGCCACCGCCTACGGCGTGACCCTGGGCGCGGACACGGGCCTCGCCATCGGCCTGCCGGTCGGCATGCTCGGCATCCAGCTCGACGTCATCGTCAAGATCCTCAACGGCTTCGTCGTCGAGAAGTCCCAGAAGTTCTGCGACGAGGGCAAGTTCAAGCAGATGAACGCCATCCTGTGGGTCTGCCCCGTGCTCTTCGGCCTGTGCGCCGCCCTGCCCGTCTTTGTCTCCGTGACCCTCGGCCAGCCCGCCGTCAACTGGCTCCTCGAGGTTATGCCCCAGTGGTTCCTCTCCGGCCTCACCCTCGCCGGCAAGATGCTCCCGGCCGTCGGCATCGCGATGCTGCTGCGTTACATGCCCACCGGCAAGTACTTCCAGTACCTGCTCGCCGGCTTCTTCCTCTCGGCCTTCCTGAACGTGCCCATCATCGGCGCCGCCATCGTCGGCGTTGCCCTCGCGATCGCGTTCTACCAGCGTGCCGAGAGGGACACCGAGCTCGCCGCCCACGCTTCCGCAGACGCCTTCATCGGAGAGGATGAGTAACCATGGAAAACGAGAACATCACCGCCGTCGCCGAGGGCAAGCCCTCCGGCTACAAGGTCACCAAGAAGGATCTGCGCAACGCGAACTGGCGCTGGCTCATGAGCGTGTGCACCTTCAACTACCAGACCCAGCAGGGCGCCTCAGTCGCCTACGCCCTCTCGCCGGTCCTGAGGAAGATCTACACGAACGACGAGGACTATAAGCAAGCGCTCAACAACCACTTCCGCTACTACAACACCCAGCCTTGGCTCGCCGCCATCATCCTTGGCGCCTGCGTGGCCATGGAGGAACGCGACGGCCTAGCGGCGGCGGACGCCGTCCAAGACCTGAAGATCGGCACCATGGGACCGCTCGCCGGCGTCGGCGACTCCCTGCTCATGACCATGATCCCGACCATCATGGGCTCCATCGCCGCCTACATGGCCATCGAGGGCAACCCCGTGGGAGCCGGCATCTGGTTCGCGCTCATCCTGGCCATCTTCTGGGTCCGCATGCACGCCCTCGAGTTCGGCTACAAGCAGGGCGTGAAGCTCGTCACCGACTTCAGCGAGAAGCTTCCCAACCTCACTGCCGCCGCCTCCGTGCTCGGCCTCACCGTGGTCGGCTGCCTCATCGCCTCGGTCATCGGCGTCACCTGCCCGATTAGCTTCAGCTTCGGCGACGTCTCGATGGAGATTCAGCCGCTGCTCGACAAGATCCTGCCTGCCATGATCCCCGCCGCCATCACGGGAAGCGCGTATTACCTTCTTACCAAGAAGAACGCGAGCATGACGGTCCTCATCCTCGTGGTGATCGTCCTCGCGATGGTCGCCTCCGCCGCTGGCATCCTCGCTTAGCTTCGACCCAAGAGATTGGTGAATCAATGAGAAAGATAGTTGTGGCGAGCCATTCCCTTCTCGCCCAGGGCTTCAAGGACACCCTCGAGTTCCTTACGGGTAAGAGCGACGCCGTCAACGCCGTGTGCGCCTACGTGAACGACAACGGCGAGGGGCTCGACGCGGCGGTCGAGGCGGCTCTTTCGGGCACTGACGAGGTCGTCGTCCTCACCGACGCGCTCGGCGGCAGCGTGAACCAGCGCTTCTCCCGCTTCGCCTCCGACCGGATCCACGTGATCGCGGGTGTCAACCTCCCGCTCGCCATGACGGTCGCGCTCGCGCGCCCCGACGAGAAACTCGACTTCGACGCCCTCGTCGACGAGGCGCGCCAGCAGATCGTCTACGTGAACGGTGCCAGTTCCGCCGAGTGCGAAGACGACGAATAGAGGAGGTCGACGATGAGAGAGTTCCTTAAGGACGTGTGGATGCACGGCGGTGAGGAAAGCCGCGCCATCACCCCCGAGAACATCACGGGCGAGAAGGGCCGTGCCGCCATGTCGGCCAGCCACCTCGGCGTCGGCCGCAAGGGCTCGTGCTGCGTGCCCCTTGAGTCCGGCGAGACCATCACGCTCGCGGACATCGAGGGCCCCGGCATCATCCGCCACATCTGGATGACCGTCCCCGACAAGACCGCCGCCGGCAGCTTCGTCATGCGCGACCTCGTGCTGCGCTTCTACTGGGACGACGAGGAGACCCCCTCGGTCGAGTGCCCTGTCGGCGACTTCTTCTGCAACGGCTTCGGTGAGCGCGCCATCGTCAACTCGATGCCCATCTGCGTGAACCCGACGGGCGGCATGAACTGCTACTTCGAGATGCCTTTCAGGAAGCACGCCAAGGTCACGCTTACGAGCGAGCACCCCGGGTTCATTAAGTACATCTTCTACACGTTCAACTACGCGCTCACCGACGTGCCGGACGACGCCATGTACTTCCACGCCCGTTTTAACCGCGAGCGCAGCACCCGCAGGGGCGTCGACTACACCGTGCTCGACGGCGTGCGCGGTAAGGGCTACTACGTCGGCACCTACATGGCCCTGTGCGCCCTGGAGCGCTATTGGTGGGGCGAGGGCGAGATGAAGTTCTTCCTCGACGGCGACGAGGAGTTCCCCACGGTCACCTCGACGGGAGCCGAGGACTACTTCGGCGGTGCCTGGGCCTTCCTCGACAGGCCGCCCCACGCGCTGCCCGAGGCGCAGTGCTTCAACACGCTGTTCGCCGGCTACCCGTACCGCTCGACGCGCGACGCCACGCGCGACCGCTTCAGCGCGGGCAAGTCGAACCCGAACCCGATGCTCGCGACCAACGACGACGCGCTGCCCAGGCACGGCCTCTACAGGTGGCACCTTCCCGACCCGATCTCGTTCAAGGAGGACCTGCGCGTGACGTTCCAGGACCTCGGCAACGACGACATCAAGCTCTATGAGCGCGAGGACGACATCTCCACCGTCGCCTACTGGTACCAAAGCGAGCCGCACGCCGTGCTCGCCCCGTTTGCCGCAAGGCAGGACCGCGTGCCCAGGTAGGGTCGCCTCGAAACAAGCCAACGTTATGGGCGCCCGCGGTTGACCATGACTGCGGGCGTCCCTTTGTAAGGAGGATCACATGAGCGAAAAGCAAATGAGGCTCGGCGCCCTCGAGGCCGGCGGGACCAAGATGGTCTGTGCCGTGGTGTCCGGCGACGGCGAGGTCCTCGACCGTATGGAGACCCCGACGCTTACGCCCGCCGAGACCGTCCCGCAGATGATCGAGTGGTTCACCGCCCGCGATGTGGACGCGTTGGGCATCGGCGCCTTCGGCCCGACCTGCGTCGACCCCAACGACGAGCGCTACGGCTCCATCCTCCAGACGCCCAAGCTCGCGTGGCGAGGCCATGGTCTTCGCGCCGCGTTCGCCGACGCCCTCGGGATTCCGGTGGCCTACGACACGGACGTGAACGTTGCCTGCCTCGGCGAAGTGGTCTACGGCTGCTGCAAGGGGCTCGAGGACGCCGTCTACGTGACCATCGGCACCGGCGTGGGCGCGGGCGTCATGTGCGCGGGCAGGCTCCTTCACGGCATGCTGCACCCCGAGGCCGGCCACATGCTGGTAAGGACCCGTCCCACCGAGGAGGGACGCTGCGTCTGCCCGAGCCACGCGAGCTGTCTCGAGGGCCTCGCCTCCGGCCCCGCCATTGCCGCGCGCTGGGGAAAGCCCGCGGCCGAGCTCGCGGACAACGATGAGGCGTGGGCGCTCGAGGGGGATTATCTGGGGCAGATGTGCGCGAACCTCGTGCTCATGTACTCGCCTCGCCGCATCGTCCTCGGCGGCGGCGTGATGCACCAGGAGCAGCTCTACGGCATCGTCCGCAAGAAAACCCTCGAATATCTGGGTGGCTACATCCAGACCGCCGAGCTTAAGGACATGGAGCGCTACATCTGCGCCCCGGGCTGCGGCGGCGACCAAGGAATCCTCGGCGCGGCCGAGCTGGCAAGAAGGGCGCTCGCGTAACTTGCGCTCTCTCCGCCATACAACGCGTTAAGAAAAGACGAGCGCTTCTTGCCAATTGAGCGGCAAGAAGTGCCCGTCTTTTGCATTTTTGTCTCTCAAAATCTTATTTTCACGATTTGCATTTTCATCCCGTTGTCACCGACCCTTGCGAGAAACCGGAAAAAGCCGCCGACAGAAGGGTCTCTCAAATCGTTGTAGCCCAGCATATAGCCGCGACTTGTGACCTGCAGGCGGCTGTTCCACGTGCCGATTTCCTTGGCGGCATCCGAAACCGCAAAATATGCCCCCACATCCTTGATTTTTGCAGACTTAAGCCATGTTTTTGCGATCATCTTTACTGCCGTCCGATTGGCAGCATCAAAGACCAGCACACCGCCGGGGAAAGCGTCCGCCATCCCCCGCACCAGTTCCCGGACTTGCTGGGTCAGGAAGTAATAGAACACCCCGGAGGCAAAGAACACCGCCCCGCCGGAGGCATCGATCTTGTCAAACCATGCGGGGTCTTTCAGGTCGCAGGGGATGTTTTGCTCCCGCTCCCCGGCGGGCAGCAGCTGCTGCCGCAAGGCAATCACATCCGGGAAGTCCAGATTGTAGATCTTGCATCTACCGTTGTCGCAGGTTCTGCTGGTGTTGTCCAACCCGCAGCCCAGATTGACCACCGCCGCATTGGGGTGGCCTTTCAGGTAATCCCGCACCTCGAAAGCAAGGTCACTCTGCCGCATGGCCACCTCCAGCGCACCAAAGCGCTGCATCAGGCTGCGGGAGTTTTTCTCTGCCTCTGAAAAGTCGTAGTCGATCTGGTCGAGTAGACGAACCGCTGTTTCATCCCTGTAAAGGTTCGGGTACAGCTCCGTACACAGCTTTCGGGAATACAGCGGGAGGATCAGCGTCTCTTGCACGGTGTTTTTCTCAATTTTACATTTCATAGGTTTCTTCCTCAGTGAATAAAAACTGTCATAATTGCCGCCAGCACAGCCGCTATGACTGTCATGCCTATCGCCATGTGCAGGATGGATGCAAAAATGCCCGTGCTTGATACCCTTACTTCCGCGCCGTGACGCAGAGCCACCTTTTCTTTTTGCGTATCTGCACCTCGTGAAAACCCGCCTGCTCCAGACACGCCTTTAATTCAATGTCCTTGTAGATGGTCATGCCGCCGATGATCTGCGTCCACCTTTCGTCCTTGTCCGTATCGCCATTGCTCTCGTTGCAGATAAGAATTGTCCCGCCTGGCTTCAGCGTCCGCCGGACCTCACGGGTAGCGCGCAGAGATGTGGTGTAAGAGGCGGGGCATGCCCCGCCTCTTCTCTT
>DAWDVX010000053.1:11947-12873 GCA_052346145.1 Collinsella sp. | reverse complement strand
AACCATGCAAGGGAAAAGAGCCGCCCTTTCGGACGACTCAAACTGTAATGGGGCTGTTTTGACTACTTTTCGAACGCCCGAGCCACCCGATGATTATTTATCCCCCGTCCCAGAAAAATCATCGACGAACGCACTACTTTGCGCTGGTAAGAACACCGGTGGTGTCGAAGGCCGGGGTGAAGCTCTCGTCTACCGCGCCGCCCTCTTGCCAGAACATCGTCGTAAAGCCCAGGTCGTCGGCATGGTCGAGTACTTGCTCGTACTCCTCGCGCGTCACGGCGCGTGCCAGGTCGCCGCCCTGCTCGCGCATGAGCGCATTGGGCGTGTACTGGTTCATGACCGAGATCGGCACGTCGCCCACCGTCTGCCACACCAGGTCCAGCACGCGACACGAATCGTCTGCATGCCCCGGCAGCACCAGGTGGCGCACGATGATGCCGCGCTTCATGAGCCCGTCCTCGTCCACCAGCTCTCCCCCGCGGCGCTCGATCTCGCACGTCATCTGTGCCAGGCCCGACACGGCCACGCGCGGGTAATCCTTAATATGAGAAAGCGACTGCGCAAGCCCGGCATCGGCATATTTAAAGTCGGTGAGCCACACATCGACCAGGTCGCCCAGCGCCGCCACGGCACTCGCGCGCTCGTAACCACTCGTGTTGTAGACGATCGGGATGACCAGCCCGCGCGCCCGTGCCGCGGCAATCGCGGCAGGCAACAGGTGCGCATAGTGCGTCGCCGTCACCAAATTGATGTTGTTGGCACCCTGGTCCTGCAGTTCCAGCATAATCTCGACCAGGCGCTCAGGCGAAATCTCAAGGCCAAAATTGCCGGTCGAGATCTCGTGGTTCTGGCAGTAGATACATTTAAGCGAGCAGCCGCTAAAGAAGATCGTGCCCGAACCGGCCTCGCCCGAGATAGGCGGCTCC
>DAWDVX010000053.1:0-11937 GCA_052346145.1 Collinsella sp. | reverse complement strand
AAGCGCCGCGCGGGCCACCTTGAGCGTGTCGCTAGCACCGCATACGCCGCGCGCGCCCTCATCGCGCGCCGCACCGCAACGGCGGGGACACAAATGGCAGGCGGGCGAAAAAAGTTCGGTCAACGACGTCGGCATAAAACCATGCTCCAAAACAACGATTCAGCAGCTCAAACGTAAAGGGATCAACCCCACAGACGGCTCGAGCCCAAGGCGCCGTAATCGTCCGACACGATTTTTGTAATGTCAAGACTGGAATCGACAAAGTGCCGCTTTATGATGTAGGTATTCCGCCCCCCGCGGAGCAACTGGGTGAACCGTCGCGTTTATTTAGGGAGCCCACACAGTCGTACCTAGTACAGGTATCCTTCGTTGTTAAGGACGCTGGAACAGTCGATGAGGGCACCCACCTGTTTTAGGTGGGTTCATTTTCGTAACGTGGGGGGTGGTTTTCTTTTGCCAAAAATCACCATACAGTCCATATGGATCCCCGCCGGCATCCCGACAAGCCATCGACAACATCCCAATATCTGGTAAGCGCGTGATTATCGCTGCGTGCAATTACATGCACCCCCCTTGGTCGAGTATTATGGTTCGGCTATGCCCTTTGCGCATGGCGTTCTTCTGACCTTTTCCTTCGACGCTTGGCGGTTTTTAGATTCATGGCTTCATCCCCGAGCTACATACCGTACCTATGCGTGGCAGCGGCGGCTTTTATCACGACCTTCCTCGCGGTGCCCCTGGTCAAGCGCTTGGCAATTAAACTCGATGCCGTCGACTATCCTTCTAAGCGCCGCATCAACACCAAGCCCATCCCGCGTTTGGGCGGAACGGCGGTGTTTTTGGGCCTGGTCGTTGCCTGCATTGTGCAAATCCTAGGCACCTGGCACCTAGGCTGGCCACCCGTCCTGGTGCCGCACCCGCGCCTTCACATTAGCTATCCCATGCTGGCGCTCTCCTTTACCGTCATCTTTGCGACCGGCGCTATCGACGACGTCTTCCAGCTCACGCCCAAGCAAAAGCTGGCCGGACAGGTCCTCGCCGCGCTTATCGCCTGTATCGGCGGCCTAAAAATCGGCGTCATCGTCAACCCGTTTGCCCCCGGCGAGATCATGCTCGGATGGCTCGCCTACCCCATCACCGTGATCTATCTGGTGGCATTCACCAACATCATTAACCTCATCGACGGCCTCGACGGCTTGGCCACGGGCATCTGCGGCATCGCGTCGTTCACCATGTTTTCGATGGCCGTTCTTTCGGGCCGCATCGACGCCGCCGCGCTCTCCATTGCGCTCTTTGGCGCCTGTCTGGCCTTTTTGCGCTACAACTTCAACCCCGCAAGCATCTTCTTGGGCGACTCGGGGTCGCTGCTTCTGGGCTTTGCACTGGGCTCCATCTCGCTGCTCAACGTGAGCCGCACCGCCGCGCTCACCTCGCTTATCATCCCGCTCATCGTTGCCGGCGTGCCCATCATCGACACGTTTAGCGCCATCGTGCGCCGCAGGCGCGCCCACATTAGCATCGGGCAGGCCGACAAGGGCCACATCCACCACCGCCTAATCCAAGAAGGCTACAACCAAAAACAGGCCGTGCTGCTCATCTATGCCTGGTGCATCATGCTTTCGGCCGGCGCCGCCGCGATTAACCAGGTCGAGGTGCCCATGCGTGTGCTCATCTTTACCGTGCTCGCCATTGGCTCGGCGGCCTTTGCCAAGCATCTACATCTGTTTGAGCCCGTGCTGCGCCACCATTACAACAAGCGTACGCACGAGGACGAGCTCGTCACCCCCGACGACCCCGCCTTTAAGCAGGAGGAGCGGGCAGCCGAGGAGCGCAAAGAAGAGCGCCACCACAAGCTCTAGGGCAAGCTGCCGAGGATGTGCCAAGGCACCGTTAGCCAAGCACGGCCGCGCCACACCCATCGCACATGCCGCACCACGCGCGTCCCTCTCCCGCCCCTCGCCTACTTACGCACCGCCCCTCCAATAAACGCGTTATCATCTTGACCCATGAACATACGTTAGGAGCAATCATGCCAAACGAGAACAGCTACGAAGTCGCGCTGCAAAAGAGCAACGCCATTCGCGAGGGCCTGGCCAAGACGCCCGAGAAGTTCACCATGCTCACCGGCGACCGCCCCACCGGCCGTCTGCACCTGGGCCACTACTTCGGTACCCTCAAGGGCCGTGTTGAGCTGCAGAACATGGGCGCCAAGACCAACGTGCTCATCGCCGACTACCAGGTCATCACTGACCGCGACACGACCGAGCACATCCAGGACAACGTGTACAACATGGTCATGGACTACCTTGCCTGCGGCATTGACCCCGACAAGACCATGATCTACGCGCACTCCGCCGTGCCCGCCGCCAACCAGCTCATGCTGCCGTTCCTGTCGCTGGTGTCCGAGGCCGAGCTGGCGCGCAACCCCACGGTAAAGGCCGAGATGGAGGCCTCGGGCCACGAGCTCACCGGCCTTCTGCTCACCTACCCGGTACATCAGGCCTGCGACATTCTGTTCTGCAAGGGCAACGTGGTGCCCGTCGGTCGTGACCAGCTGCCGCACATCGAGCTAACCCGCACCATCGCACGCCGCTTTAACAACCGCTACGGCAAGGTATTTCCCGAGGTCGAGGCACTGCTGTCCGAGACCCCGCTACTGCCCGGCCTTGACGGTCGCAAGATGAGCAAGAGCTACGGCAACGCCATCAACATCTCGATGACCGCTGAGGAGACGGCAAAGCGCATCAAGAAGAGCCAGACCGACTCCGGGCGCATGATCACGTTCGATCCCGAGAACCGCCCCGGCGTGTCTGGCCTGCTTTCGACGGCCGCCATCTGCACCGGTCGCTCCGAGGTCGAAATTGCCGAGGAGATCGGTATGGGCGGCTCCGGCCAGCTCAAGAAGTACGTGACCGAGGCCGTCAACGAGTACTTCGCACCGATCCGCGAGCGTCGCCAGCGCTACGAGAACGATCTGGATTACGTGAAGGACGTGCTGCACGAGGGCAACCGTCGCGCCAACGAGATCGCCGAGCAGACCCTGGCAGAGGTTCAGGACGCCATGGGTATGGTGTACTAGACCGATCTGCTGACTTGAGCTTTCGATTGCTATAGGGCGGGCGCTACGGCGTCCGCCTTTTTTGGAGCCGGACCGCTTCGGCTCCGTCCATCACACTCTCCCGACAAACAGGAACAGGCCCGCTGGCAGATAGTTGCCAGCGGGCCTGTTCCCGAAGTACACCGTTGAATCGCACAGAGGGGAGGGATGCGAATCAAACTCAACAGGGCAGGCTTTTTCATCGCCTATTGCCTGCTCCGTTGCTGAATACAATATAGTTCACCGTGGTTTACTTTGTAGTGTCAATATGCGCCGCCACACCTTCTTCATAAGTTAGCTCCGGTAAACCTACAGCGTAAAACCACCACAAAGGGGACAGGCGCCTTTGTGGTGGTTTTCGCCACGGCAGAACCGCTAGAGCCCGGCAGGCCAGCGACAGGCGGCCAAGTCGACGTGCATGTCGTCCTTAAACGCCACACCTTCCCCTAGCAAAAGCTCACGTTGAGCATCGGGACCGCCAAAAGCGAAGCCCTCGCATATGTGCCCGTCGGCAAACACCACGCGGTGACAGGGAATCTCGCCGGGGCGCGGATTACTATGCAGGGCATACCCCACGTACCGCGCACTTCGTGGACGACCGGCAAGCAGCGCCACCTGGCCATACGTGGCGACCATCCCCTCGGGGATCTGCTCGACCACCTCGTACACCCGTTCAAAAAAGCCCTCAGACGCCATTGCTCGCTCCCTTCCACCCGGAAAAGCATAAACCACCACAAAGGTGCCTGTCCCCTTTGTGGTGGTTTATGGCAGGTCGGTTAGTTGGCGAGCTGGAAGAAGGCTACGGCGACGGCGCCGGGGCCTATGTGGGTGCCGATGGTGGCGCCGATGGTGTGAACGGGCAACTCGCCCTCGGTGTGGCCAGCCCACAGTGCCGCGCTGTCCTCGATATATTTCTTGAGCACGGCGTCCGAAAGGCCTGTATAGCCCAGCGCCAGCGGCATGGAAAAGTCGACGCCGCCCGCCTTTTCTACCTTCTGGTTGAGCAGGTTACGACCGTTCTTGGAACCGCGCGCCTTGCCCAGCTGCACGATCAGGCCGTCCTCGGCGGCCACAACGGGCTTTACGTTGAGCAACGTGCCCACAGCGCCGGCCGCAGCAGACAGGCGACCGCCGCGCACCAAGTACTCCAGCGTCTCGAGCAGACCGATAACCACCACGCGGTCACGGACTGCCTCGACGGCCGCCGCGATCTGGGCCGCACTACGGCCCTCGTCCACCAAGCGCAACGCATACTCGACCAGGACACGCTCGCCCAGGGTGACGTTATTGCTGTCCACCACGAACACGTCGCCGCCCGGCGCCTCGGCAAGTGCGGTACGGGCACTCTGATTGGTACCCGAAAGCTTGGCGCCCACGGTAATAATCACTGCCTCGTCGCCGGCCTCACGTGCCTCGGCAATCGCCTGCGAAAACGCGTACGGGTTGACCTGGCCGGTCTTGGGCAGCTCATCGCGCTCCACGAGCATCTCGTAAAAGCGCTGATGATCGATGTCGACGCCATCCATATACACATCGGTGCCAAAGGTGACGGACAGCGGCAAAACACGCAGAGCGGGGTGCTCCGCCGGCGACATATCGCTTGCGGAATCGGTAATAATACGAATGGACATAACAAATCCTTTCTTGCGCGGAGCTCGCGCGGGGAATTTTGACAGCAATGCCCCGGCACGGTATACGCGCTCAAACGGGACTATGCAGTTGTTAATGGGAAGCAAATGCCTTGGCGGCCTTAGATCTCGCGCAGGGTGTTGAGAATCGTGCGCAGCGACGCATACATCTGCTCGCGCTGCTCCACACCCATAGCCTTACCGGTGGTATCGAGCACCTCGCGAATGATGCGGTCCGCCTCGCTCATGCTCTCGCCGCCCAGAGCGGTCAGGCGAACCGGAGCACGATACTTAACGGCGGCATCGCCCGAATCATCGACTTCGACGTAGCCGCCCTCCTCCAGATGCGCGAGCGTACGCGAGACGGCGGCGCGGGTCACGCCTGCCATGCGAGCCAGGTCGGCACCAGTCAGGCCGTCCTTGCTGCGCTCAAGATAGTACAGGCACATAACGTCGGAGCCCTTGAGACCCAGCCTTGCGCCCTCAGACGTCTTAATGCGCTGGATCTCCTTGTAGAGACCGCTGATCAGTCCGACAAAGTCCTCGAAACGTGTCTCGTCGCTCTGCTGCATGGGAGACGACCGCCTTTCGCTTGCATAATGCTAACGGGTAAACATCTTAGTCGCATAAGGCGACACTCGTACCCAAATACCCCATTTGTTAACCCATCAACATAAAAACCACCACAAAGGGGACAGGCACCTTTGTGGTGGTTTGGGGCATCAATAGGTTCTAGGCGCCGCTACAGCTCCACGCAAGGATTGTCGCGGGTCACAAGCGTCTTAATGACAACCGTCGCTCCCAGATAGCGCTCAAGCAGCTCGGCTAGGCGATCGATCGCGGCCTGGCAATCCCCCATCCGCTCGGGCTCCACGCACTCAATTGCCAGGAACGCCTCGGCCGAATCGTCGGACAGCGCCGTGCGAACGCCGTCGCGCCAGTTCCAGCAGCGGCACACGGCGCCCGCACCATCGATGTAGGCGAGCTCGCCGGGCAGCGTCGGATCGTCCGCCTCCTCGCCAAGCGGCAAGAATGCATCGCCACCGTCGGTCACCTTCAGGCGAAGGTCTCCCTCGATCGCATGTAGGTCCTCGCCTCCGACGGGCAGCGCGTAGGTCAACGACACCGTGTTGTAGATGTCCACCGCGGGCGTAATGTGGCCCACCGGCTTGCCTTTGAGCACGCGTTTGAGCAGGTTCTCGATTGAGCAACGCGCGCCCTTTTTGGTCTTGAACAGACGATAGGCCTCGCGCCATGCCTTGACCGGTGCGTTCTCGCTGATAGTATCGCTGGTCAGATGACGCTCCGCATCGATATTGGCGCGGTCGAGCAACGCCGCAATCGCATCCACGTCCTCTTGAGGAATCTGAGCCGTGGGCTTCATGCCCTCCACGACCACAACACCGACCGCTGCCTGCGGAAACAGCTCCCAGAATGAATCCTCGGCAATAAAGCTCTTCATACGCTCTCCCTTCATTGTGCGCGCCAACGCGAGCGCCTAAACAAAAAGCGCCCTTACAACGACCACCTTCAAAGTCCTACGGTGCCGTCACAAGAGCGCTTGCGCTATCCCCATCCGGAGAAGGGGACGATATGTCAGGCGTATTGTAACCCGAGTCATCCGCGCGAGCAAAACGACCACAAAGGTGTACAGCCCCCCCTATGGTGGTTGTAGGTCTGAGGCGACGCTAGTGGCGGAGCCCCAGCAAGCCGCGACCGCGATGACGAGCGTCGGCGTGCACCTGAGCGTGCGGACCGGCGGCCTTAACGGATTCGGGCAGGTGCGAGTACTTCTTCTCGAAGTTCTCCTCGAACATCACGGCCAAGTTATGCGCGGCCTCGTCGTAGCGCGCGGTGCTCTGCCAGTATTGGCGCGGCACCAGGATGCCATCGGGCACGCCGTGGCACGTCGTGGGAATGTCAACGTTAAAGATGTCGTCGTGCACGAACTCGCTGTCCTCGATGGTGCCGTCGAGGGCGCGCGCGACCAGCGAGCGCGTGTAGGCCAGCTCGATGCGATGACCCACGCCGTAGCCGCCGCCAATCCAGCCGGTGTTGACCAGGTAGACGCGCGTGCGGCCGTCGGCAATGCGCTCGCCAAGCATCTTGGCGTAAACCATGGGGTCGAGCGGCATAAACGGCTC
This sequence comes from Collinsella sp., assembly GCA_052346145.1. GTDB lineage: Bacteria > Actinomycetota > Coriobacteriia > Coriobacteriales > Coriobacteriaceae > Collinsella. Next base: position 5,068 of record DAWDVX010000053.1, on the reverse strand, counting down.
GCCGAACAGCGAAGAGAACGTGGGCGTGGGCTCGGTGACGCCGACCTCGGTGCCGGGAATCTTAGCCGTAAAGCCCGTCACAAAGTGGTACATAGCGGCATCGGCCGTCAGGCGCGAGATGGGCGGCAGCACGCCAAAAGCGTCGCAAGTCAGGAACAGCACGACACTCGGAGTGGTGCCCATGCCCTTAGTCCACGCGTTAGGAATGTGCTCCACGGGATAGGCCACGCGCGTGTTGTGCGTGATCGAGATGTCGTCGTAGTTGGGCTTGCGGTTCTCGTCGAGCACCACGTTTTCGCAAATGGCGCCAAAACGGACGGCGTTGAAGATCTCGGGCTCGTGGAAGGCGTCCAGGCCCTCGCATTTGGCGTAGCAGCCACCCTCGATGTTGAAGATGCCCATGTCGGACCAACCGTGCTCGTCGTCGCCGATCAGCAGGCGCGTGGGATTGGCCGAAAGCGTGGTCTTGCCGGTGCCGGACAGGCCAAAGAACACGGCGGTCTCGTGCGTGACGGGGTCCATGCTGGCCGAGCAATGCATGGGCAGCACGTCGTCCTCGACAGGCAGCAGGTAGTTCATGACACTGAAGATGGACTTTTTGATTTCGCCGGAGTAGCCGGTACCCGCGACCAAAATCACGCGCTCCTGGAAGTTGATGACCACGGCGGCACTGGAGTTGAGGCCCTTGATGGCGGGGTCGCACTGGTAACCGGGCGCTGCGAGCACGCAGAAGTCGGGTTCGCCGGTGCGCGCGATTTCGCGAGCGAGCGGACGGGCGAGCATTTGCTTAATAAAGAGCGCCTGGCTGGCGCGCTCGCAGGCGACGAGCAGGCGACGCGTGTGGTTGCGGTCGGCGCCCGCCATGCCGCGCGTGACGAACACGTCGCGCTCGTTGAGATAGTCGACGATGCCGGCCTTGATGGCCTCATAGCTCTCGACGGACAGCGGGCGGTTGACCGCACCCCAGGCGATCTTGTCGTGAACATCGGGGGTGTCAACGATAAAACGATCGTTGGGCGAACGACCAGTGCGCTCCCCCGTCTCGATCACCAGCGCGCCGTTGGATGCCATGCGGCCTTCTTCGCGGCGGATGGCGTGCTCGACGAGCTCCGCGGCGGGTAGATCGACCAGCAGACGGGGTTGATTCTCGGCGGGATCTTCAACGAGTGTAATACCAAAGTTGGACAAAACTTCTGCAGGGGTAACACCAGGCATGGGGCCTCCTTTAAAAACGCGACACGTGGACGCGGCGCGCACTTTACTCACGTAAAGCCCGTTGTACCCGATATGCAAAAACGTTTTTGCGACAAGGGCGGCAAGCCCGCCCAACGGTCAAAAATCGCAGGCAAGCGGCCTAGTCATTGGGGACGTTTTTAAACGCCTAGTCATTGGGGACACTCTTGAACAGGCAACATTCAAGGAGTGTCCTCGGATGCCGGCACTTAGGGACGTTCCCAAAGTGCCGGCTACAGCGGCAGGCCTTGGCCGAGCATGGCTATGGCGCTCATCAGGACCAGCATGCCGGCAGCGTAGGGCAGCACCGCGCCCAGGAGTTCGGCATCCTTACCGCGCACGTGCACGGCGGCAAGACCAATGGCGAGGGTTTGCGGCGAGATCATCTTACCGGCGGCGACGCCCAGGGCGTTCAATGCGACCATCCAGTAGTCGCTCACACCCAGCGCAGTGGCGGCCTGGCTCTGAATGGGACCAAACAGCATGCCCGAGGACGTGCCCGAACCGGTCACGAACGCACCGACTGCGCCGATCCACGGAGCCAGAATCGGGTACAGACCACCGGCGACAGCGATGCAAAATGCGCTGATCGAAGAGATCATGCCCGCGTAGCCCATCACCTTGGCGCAACCCAGCACCGAAAGCATCGTGATAACCGTCGGCATCATCTGCTTGACGGTCGCAGCCAGCACCTCGCCCATCAGGCGCGGCGAAGCACCCTGAATGGCACCGCCGATAAACGCGGCCAGGAAGATCCAAACACCCGGCGTGTTGATCCACGAAAACGTAAGCGCACCGGGGTTCTCGCCGCAATACACCTGCACGTGGCTCGCAAACGGCGCGAGCGCGGCGTGCACGACGGGCACCAGGTTGGAGGTACCCAACAGCAGCACAAAAATTAGGATGAAGCACGACCAGGCCGAAAGCGCCGATTTAACGGTGAGCTGTTCGCCGGAATCGATATTCATATGGAAGCGCGCGTCCAAATGCCCCGACTTCTCGGCGCGCATGGCAAGCGCGGCGGTCAGTGCGAGCGACACGATGGAACCCACGACCACGGCAAGCTCGGGGCCCACAAACATGGCGACGACCAGGGCCGCACCAACAAAGGACACACCGGAAAGCAGTGCCACGCCGGCAACGCCGTTCAGGCGCTCGGCAACGCTTGCAACATTGCCCTGGTCATCGGCAACACGACCCGCAACCAGCACGATAAGCAGCGGCATCGCCACAAAGAAGGGCGCGAGCTGCACCAGCTGAACGGTCGCCAGATGCAGGGAATCCAGACCCACCAGGTCGGCAACGGACACTGTGGGGATGCCAATGGAGCCGTAGGGCGTGGGCACGCCGTTGGCCAGCAGGCAGATCAGCACGGCAGGCACGGCCTCAAAACCAAGGCCCGCGAGCATGCCGGCGGGAATGGCAACGGCAGTGCCAAAGCCGGCCATGCCCTCCATAAACCCACCGAAGCACCAGGCCACGAGCAGCGCCAACAGACGACGGTCGCTGCTGATGGAGGTGATCATGCTGCCGATCACGTCCATGGCGCCCGTGCGCACGCACAGGTTATACGTGAACACCGCGGCGATAATCACGAGCACGATGGGCCACAGGGCCATCAAAAAGCCCTCGAGCGAGGCCGTGGCTATCTGCGCCGCCGGCAAATGCCACCACGCAAAGGCGAGCACGCACGAAAGGACGAACGAGCCAATGGCGGCCTTCCAAGCCGGCCATTTAAAGCACAGCAGCATCACGACGAGCCAGATGATCGGCACAAGAGCCAGCAAAAACGCAGCGACATCCATGGGTAAAAACTCCTTGGTACCGCGCAAGCGGCATCGGGGGGTCACAAAACTTCAACAGGATACCGCACGTTTACCGACAAATTACAGCCGCCCGCCGAAATTATTGAACAACCTGTTCAAAAACACGAATGGACGCCACCGCGACTATACTAGAGCGCAGCAAGAGAAAGGAATCGCCTTGAGCATCACGCCCCTCGATAGCATCCGCCGCGCCATCGCCCGCCGCAATGGCGTCGCCAACCCCACCGTATCGGGCAGCGTCACCGCAAAGGCCCAGGGCGGACGCATCGAGAACGGCCTGTTCCCCGCATCGCACACCGCCGAGGAGCTCGCACGCATCCAAGAGCTGAGCCAGCGTAACGCCGGCGGTCCCGACAGCAGCCAGACCACACGCCGTCGCCGCGAGCGCGATCGCCAACCCGGCCCCATCCACCGCATGGTCAATGCCTGGTGGAACCGCCTGCTCGGAGCCGTCTACGGCGGCGGCTTCTCCACGCAAGAAGCCGAGTACGAAGATCACGCCACCCGCCGCGACTATCTCTGGAATACCCTGGGCACCGCCGTATGGGGCATGGCGTTTCCGCTGCTCACCATTGTGTCGACGCAGCTCGTAGGCGCCGAGGAGGCCGGCAAGTTCTCCATCGCCTTTGTTACCGGCACGCTCATCATGATCGCGTGCAACTACGGCGTGCGCAACTTTCAGGTCTCGGACATCGACGAAAAAACCTCCTTCGCCTCCTACCAGCTCAACCGTTGGCTTTGCGGAGCGCTCGCACTAGGCTGCGGCCTCACGTACAGCAGCGCACGCGGCTACGATGCGCAGATGGCCACGATCGGCCTGGGCGTCTACCTCTATAAGGTGATCGACGGCATCGCCGACGTGTACGAGGGCCGCCTGCAGCAGGCCGACAAGCTCTATTTGGCCGGCATGAGCCAAACGCTGCGTTCCGCCGGCGTCATCGCGGTCTTTAGCGTGGCACTGTTCCTCACGCGCAGCATGCCCATCGCGGCCATGGCCATGGGCATCGCCGCGATTGCCTCGCTCGTGCTGGTCACCGCCCCGCTCGCCCTGCTCGAGACCGAAAAATCACGCCGCATGAGCCTGCGCGAGGCTGGCAACCTGTTTATCCAGTGCGCCCCGCTCTTTGGCGCACTGTTCCTGTTTAACCTTATCGAGAGCATGCCCAAGTTCGTGATGGAAGGCGCGCTGGCCTACAAGTATCAGCTGTACTTTAATGCCCTGTTCTTTCCGGCGCAGGGAATTTTGTTGAGCATTGGATTTATCTATAAACCGCAGCTCCTGCGTCTGTCGAGCATTTGGGCGAATCCGCGCAAGCGTCGCCGCTTTGACCTGATTATTGTTGCCGTTATGGCGCTGATCGTGGTCATCACCGGCGTGTGCGCCGCATTTATGGCAGGTCCCGGTATTCCCCTCATGAGCTTTATGTACGGTCTCAGCTTTGAACGCTACCGTACGCTGGCGCTGCTGATGGTCGTCGCCGGCGGCGTCACCGCGGCCATCGACTTTATCTACGCCATCATCACGGTGCTGCGCCACGCTGGAGATGTCACCAAGATCTACCTGATCTGCTTTGCCGTGAGCGTGGTGCTCCCGGTGATTCTGATCAATCTGCTCGGCCTGATGGGCGCCGTCGTGAGCTACCTAGCCATCATGGCCCTACTGCTGGTACTGTTGATTATCGAGTACGCCCACATCCGCCAACGCATAGAGAGGGACCGGAATCCGTACGGCGCCTAATTGCGGCGATGGGAGAAGCTAATTTGCGGTGGAATCACCCCGGCTGGAGTCTCGTTGCGGACACGCAAAACTAAGTGAGTAGACTTTTACCGAATCCCGGACCACACCGACAAAGCACAAGTCCGTGACCAGCGGTTTTATTGAGGCAAATATGTTGGGTGCTCGGCATTTCCAAAAAAGTCTACTCACTTAGCCAGCGGGCAGCCAAATGATTATTTAAGGCTCTGTTAGACCAGGATTGACATGCCGACCTGCCGGCTAACTCGCCGTC
>DAWDVX010000052.1:0-14904 GCA_052346145.1 Collinsella sp. | reverse complement strand
AAGAGAAGAGGCGGGGCATGCCCCGCCTCTTACACCACATCTCTGCGCGCTACCGATTCGAAGAGGTTGAAAGCCGTCAAACGCCCTTTAAAGGGGGTTAGATAAATTGATTGTGAGCCCATTTTTACTCAGAACAGGCCGAAAAATATGACACCTCTTTTGCAACAGTACTCATATTTGGCATTTTTTGCCCACAGAGTCCAAAATCCATGCCCCAAAACACAAAAGGAGGGGCCTCGTAAGGCCCCTCCCTAGGAAAGGGAATCGATTTATTCCACAGCCGTAGATTAATCCTAGCCGCTACTCCATCATATCGAGGACGGAAGGGCGAAGCTCGTTCTCGGCGGCCTCGGGATCGGTCTCGCGCAGGCGGTTGATGTAGCGGTTGTACCACATCACGGCAAGGCCCAGGAAGACAACCACGCCGCCAACGTTGTAGACCAGCGTCAGCCACAGCGGCTGATCGAGCGGAATGGTGCCGCAGATAAGCACGAAGCAGAAGACCACAAGCAGGAATGCGGCAACGACCAGGCCAAAGCTGCGCGAGCCCATGCGGAAGCCACGGGGAGCAGCATCGAAGTTCTTGCGCAGCATAAAGTAGGCAAGCAGAATCAGCAGCGGCGGGAGCAGAGCGGTGGCAGCCGTCATGTTGGTGACAATCATGAGCAGGTCGTCGAGGTTACCGGAGCCCAGGGCCGGGATGATCAGGATGGGGACGACGATGGCGAACTGCAGCCAAGCGGCGCGGGCAGGAATGCCATGCTCGTTGAGCTCGACGATCTTGCTACCAAAGACGCCCTTGGGGATCTCGGTGAAGAAGACCTTGATGGGAGCGGAGGTCCACATCATGAGGGAACCCAGCGTAGCGGCGAGAAGGATCAAGCCGATGACGCGCGTGGACACTTCCATGGGAATGCCAAAGTGGGCAAAGACAGCGCCGAACACGTCGAAGATGCCGGTGGAGATGGCAACGCCGCCCTCGGGAATGAACAGGTTGACCAGCAGCGAAGCGCCTGCATACAGAAGGCCGATGGTCAGGCCGGCGATAACGACGGTGCGCACGAAGGCCTTGACGCCACCCTTAAGGTCGTTAAGGAACACGCCGACAGACTCAGCGCCGCCAACGCCCTGGATGATCCAGGCAAGCGTACCGAAGAAGCCCCACATAGTGGCGAAGTTGCTCATGTCGGGAGCCATGTTGGCGGGCGTGGGAGCCGTAGCGAACTCAACGCCGCCAAAGGCAGCAGCCAGGGACAGCAGGATGAACACGGCAGTCAGGCCGAGAGCCGCGGTCGAACCGAAGGAGGAAATAGAGCCGATCCACTTAGCGCCCTTGGTCGAAACCCACGTGGCAATAGCAAAGACGACGATCTCAATAATGGTGATCCACAGCTGCGAAAGCTCAGCATTGGCACCAAAGAACACGTAGCTCGCGTAGATGATGACATTGGGCAGGACGGACGCAAAGAAGAACAGGTTAACGAACCAGTAGCTAAATGCCGTCAGGAACGCCCAGCGACCACCCATCGAGGTCTTAACCCATGCGTACACGCCAGACTCGGAGTCCTTGTTGAGGCCGACGAACTCGGCGGTAACCAGGGTATAGGGGACAAAGTACAAAAGCGTGGCGAAGAAGAACGACGGCGCAGCTGCCAAGCCGATGGCCGCGTTGTTGTTGATGATGTTCTTGATACCGAACACGGCGGCGACCGTCATGCCCAGCAGAGCGAACGAACCAATCGTTCCTCGTTTTTCAGAGCTCATAAGCCCTCCCAATCATCTGTTAAATGTCATCTAAACCCGTCCGAGCTGCAAGTGCAAACACGGACGGCGCACCTGCTAAGGGGAATGGGGAAAAGGGAGTCAACAAAGCCATCCCCCTTAACGGCACGAAGCAAACGCCCAGGCGGACGAATACTACTTGTTGGGGAAGGAATAACCTTCGACCGTCACGTGCAGTACCACGACGCGGGGATCCGCGGCATCGGCCACGACACGGTAGGCCTCGTCAATTTCGACGACGGCAACGCCGCCGGCGGGAATCGTCACGGTCTCCCCCGCCCCCTCAAAGCGCTCGCGATCATCGATATCGCTGTAAGCGCGGGTGCAGGTGAGGCCTGCCTTGGGGGCAACCTCGACGGTCAGGTCGCCGTCGAGCGGAGCGAGCACGGCATGGTAGCGACGGTGACCGACCAGGTCGGCGGTTGCGGCCTCGCGGGCATAGACCCACCAGTACACCAACGAGTCGCCGATGGAGTAAGCCACGTCGTGCTGTAGGTCGGCAACGCCATCGAGCGCCTGGCCGGTGCGCATCCACTTCTTGACGGACTTCATCTGAGCGTCGAAATCGGCGCGCGAGTTAAAGACATGCATGGCTTATGCCTCCTTAATGGGTGCCAGCGCCTGAGCCAGATCGGCAGACGTCAGCGGTCGCAGGGACACCTCAAAGCTGAAGCTCTCAAAACGGGTGCGATAGGAATCGAGCACCTCGGAACCCCAAGAGTTCGAGCCAAGGCCGAGCAACTGGTCGTTGATGTTGACCGTGACCGTATCGCCCTTGACAAGGTCGTAGACGTGCTTGGCGTTATCGATGGCCTCGCAGCTATAGGGCCATGCCGAGAACGAGAACGGGTTGGAAGCGGCGTCGCTCGGACGCGTCACGACCAGACCGTCACCGTGGCTAGAGCGCAGGGCAACCCAGCGGGTACCCTCGCGGTTGGCGCAGTCCTGAGGCATAACGTAGGGCGTAAACATGTCGTCGACTGTGGTGCGGTAATGACCGACCGGGTTGGCGCGCAGCGAGTCCGGATAGTTCTCGCCCGGGCCGTGGCCATACCACTCGACGGCACGATCGCAACCGGGGACTTCGAAGGAGATGCCGATGCGCGGGATGATATCCGAGTAATCGCCATAGGGCTCGCCGGAAACCTTGAGGTCGACACGACCGCTCGGAAGCACGGTGTAGACGAGCTCGACGCGCATGCCGAACGCGCGGACGGGAGGAGCGATACGCTGGCTCACGGTCACGACGACCGCATTGCCATCCTGCTTCCAAGAAACCTTGCGGGTAGACGTCTGCATCACATCGATGAAGTTGTCCTTCCACAGTGAGTCATACTCCTGCGCATGGTTATCGACGAGCGGATGCCAAAAACCAACCTGGGGACCAGAGGCCATGACGTCGCGGCCGGATGCCTTCCACTCGCTCACGGTACCGTTGACCTTGCTGAAGGTCAACTCACCGTTGAGGGAGTGAATGCGGATTTCCTGCTCGGTCTCCTCGACCGTAAGCTCAGGACGAGTGGGAGCCGCGATGGCTGGCGCCGGATGGTTGGCGATGGCAAACTGGCTTGCACCCAGTTGGAACATCGGCTCGCACCAGACGTGAGCGGCCATGGTGTAGGCGTGCACGGTCAGCAGGGTCTCCCCCACTGCGGCCTCGCGAATCACCAGCGGCAGCTGGACGGACTCGCCGGGGGCAACCGCACCGGGCATGAGCGTCTTGCGGCACACAACGTCGCCGTCCACCAGGGTCTCGGCCGACAGGCAGACATCCTCGAGGGTGGTAAACCAACGCTTGTTGGTGACGGTCAGCTCGCCTGCCTCGGCGTCATAAGCCATGCGAACCGGGCAGATGACCTGGCCATACTCAGTGAGGCCCGGACTCGGCTGCTGCCAGGGGAACACCATGCCATCGATGCAGAAGTTGCTGTTGTTGGGGTAATCGCCGTTGTCGCCACCATACATATCGTAGGCAACGCCGTCCTCGGTCACAGCAGCCAAACCGTGGTCGCACCATTCCCAGATAAACTGGCCTTGGATGCAATCCCAGCGATCGAAGACCTCCTGGTACTCGGACAGGCCTCCGGGGCCATTGCCCATGGAGTGACCGTACTCGCAGTTGATGCGCGGCTTGGGGAACGGATGCTCGCCAAAGTCGTTCATCTGCGACACACGGGAGTACATGGTGGAAATGACGTCGACGGTATCGGCGTTGCGGTCCTCCTCGTAATGGACCGGGCGACCATCGAGCTCGTGAGCCTTGGCGTACATCGCGCGGATGTTGCAGCCATAGCCGCTCTCGTTGCCCATCGACCACATAATGATGCAGGCGTGGTTGCGCTCCTGCATCACCAAGCGCTCGATGCGGTCGACGTAGGCCGGCTCCCATGCCGGGTCGTCGGTGACCAGGGCGATATTGCCGATATTCTCGAAGCCGTGGCTCTCCATATCGGTCTCGGCGACCAGCATGATGCCATACTCGTCGCACAGCTCGTAAAAGCGCGGGTCGTTGGCGTAGTGGGACGTGCGCACCGCGTTGATGTTGTGCTGCTTCATGAGCTCCAGGTCGCGGCGCATGCGATCGAGGCCCACGGCGCGGCCCTTGTGATCGTCGTGATCGTGGCGGTTGACGCCATGCATCTTAAAGTAGGTGCCGTTGAGGTAGATATGATTGCCCTCGACCGTCACCTCGGCAAGGCCCTGGCGATGCGGGACGTACTCGCTGACCTGGTCACCGTCGTAGGCCTCAAACGTAAGGTCATAGAGGAAGGGGTCCTCGGGATTCCAGAAGTGGGCATCGGCAACGCTGCACTCGGCATGGCCGTCGACGCACTCGCCCGTAGCCACCACGTTCTCGCCATCGCTGAGCGTAAACACAACGCGGGAAGCGCCCTCGGCAACCGTATCGAGCGTGATCAAAGCGGTATCGCCCTCGCGGTGCGTGCGGAACCTAAAGTCGACCAGGTGCGCGGCGGGACGCTGCAAAAGGTACACATCGCGGAAGATGCCCGATGCCCACCACATGTCTTGGTCCTCGATATAGCTACCATCGCTGTACTGCAGAACCTTGACCGCAAACAGGTTGTCGCCCTCGACAAGCGCGTCGGTCACGTCGAACTCGGCAGACAGGCGCGAGCCCTTGGTCATGCCGATAAACTTGCCGTTGACGTACAGCTCGCCATAGCTCTCGATGCCGTCAAAGCGAATGATCTCGCGAGCGCCGGCAGGCACGGCGGGAAGATTGACGATGCGCTGGTACACACCCGTGGGATCGTCAGAGGGAACGAACGGCTGATCCACCGGGAACGGGAAACCCTCGTCGGTGTAGGCAAGGTTGCCATAACCATCCACCTGCCACAGGTGCGGAACCTCCACGTGATCCCACTCGGGCTCGTACGTGGAAAGCTCCTCGTTAGAGACGGCAGCAGGCCCCTCAAAGAGGCGGAACTGCCATGAGCCGGACAGCTGGACAAACCCGCGCGACAGCTCGCGGCTGTACGTAGCGGCGAGATCGGCGGTCTCGTAACCCATGAAGTACGCATGGGGTGCCAGGCGGTTCCTGTGGGTGAGCGCTTGGTTTTCCCAATCGTTAATGGCGTCCATGGTGATGCTCCTTCGTCATCGTAGTGATTCTTGTGCAACCGGTTGTCCTTATCTTACGGTCGATGCAAAAAACTGTGCAACCGGTTGTCCGCTGAACGGTCGATTTGGTCGGGTTAACGGTGCAACCGGTTGTACAACCGGGACACTTATGTCACCCTGAGTATCGACACTCAGCGCAAGACATCGTTCTTAAGCTCGTAGGCAACCACCACGCCCGCTGATATCTCACCCACACGAGACGTATTCGATTGTGGCTTGGTTGCAAAACGACACCGGTCACCGGATACCATGAACGCTGTTCAGGCGCACTATAGTAAGCTGTATCCGCACCAACCCGTATCAGCGACAACATCGACCGCATTCTCCAGGAGACGCCATGACCCAACCAGTTCGCACCGCACCTACGCTTGCCGAGGTTGCCGCAGCTGCCGGCGTGTCGCGCTCCACGGCATCGCGCGCTCTCAACGATTCGCCCCGCATTAGCGAGGAAACCAAAAAGCGCGTCCGCGCGGCGGCCAAGGAAGTCAATTTTGTCCCCAACGCTCGTGGCCGAGCGCTCGCTGTCGGGCGCACGGAAATCATCGCCGTGCTCGTGACCGAGCCCCTAAGTGAACTCTTCAGCGACCCCACCTATAGCGAGTTTTTGAGCGGCATTACCGAGGAACTGTCGGAGTCGTCCTATCTGCCCGTTATCTTGCAGGCGTCTTCTACGCATGAGCGCAACCGCGCACGCGAGCACTTTGAGCGCCGCTCGTTCGACGCCGTGATCGACGTCTCCCCCTACAAGGGCAGCGAGCTGCTCGAGGTGCTGCGCGAGCTGGGCGTACCCACCGTGTTGTGCGGCCAGCTCGAGGGCCACCCCTATCGCGATGTGTTCTCGACAGTCTACTCTGACGACGAAGAGGGCGGACACTTTGCGGCACTCGCCATGAAGGAACGCGGGCGCAAAGATATCGTCGCCGTGTTGGGACCGCAAGACAACCCCGCTGTTGTCGACCGCCTGCGCGGCTACCGTGCCGTCTTGGGCGAAGACCTCCCAGACGCAAACGTTATCTATACCGGCTGGAACAACGGAGACGGCTATCAGGCCATGCACCAGATCCTCGCGCGCGAGATTGCTTTCGATGGCGTGCTCTGCGGATCGGACCGTATCGCGGCTGGCGTCATCACCGCGCTCAACGAGGCAGGCCTATCCGTTCCTGCGGACGTTTCTGTCGTCGGCTTCGACGATCACGAGATTGCGGCGCGCTGTGTCCCCGCGCTCACGACCGTCCGTCAGCCCCTGCGCGAAGAAGGCCACATGGCCGCCAACATTGCGCTCGACATGATCAAGGGTGCCGAGCCCACCACCTCCGTGATGCACATGCAGCTGATCCAGAGAGACTCGCTATAAAAAAACTGGGGCAGTCTTTCCGCCAGACAATTGTTGCGGAAAGACTGCCCCGTTTTGAGCGCTCATTCTGGGGTACAGTTTCCGTTAGACGGCTCAACCGGAAACTGTGCCCCATTATTTTGCCGAATTCTGGGTCGCGCTTTCCCAGAGGACCCCCTTTGGGAAAGCGTGACCCGTTCTGGACACAGATTCCGGGACGCACTTTCCGCGACGCCCGGTCATCCCAAGCCCTCACAATCTCGGCGCATAAAAAACGAGGAAAGGCACACGTCCTTCCCTCGTTGCAAGCAATATGTAGCCGCTCGCCTACATCAGGCGCAGGCTGACGTCCTTGAGCTGGGCGCCGGAAACGGCACTCGGGGCGCCCGACATGAGGTCGGAGCCACTGGCCGTCTTGGGGAACGCCATGACGTCGCGGATGGAATCGGAGCCGGTGAGCAGCATGCACACGCGGTCCAGACCCAGAGCGAAACCGCCCATCGGGGGTGCACCAAACTTGAGGGCCTCCATGAGGAAGCCAAACTGAGACTCGGCACGCTCCTCGGTAAAGCCCAGGAGCTTGAGCATGGACATCTGCATCTCGGCGTTGTGGATACGCATACCGCCGCCGCCGGCCTCAAAGCCGTCCATGACAAAGTCGTAGGTGCAAGAACCGGCTGCCAACGGGTCGGCCTCAATCTTGGCGATGTCGGTCTCGGTCGGCAGGGTAAAGGGCTGGTGCTCGGCAGCATAGGCCTTGCGATCCTCGTCCCAATGGAACAGCGGGAAGTTGACGACCCACAGGAAGTCGTGACCCTCGCGCTTGATCTCAAGCGCATTGGCCATGTGCGAACGCATGCCGCCCAGAATCTCGTCGGAGAGCAGGCGCGGGCCGGCGGCGAACATCACAAGGTCGCCGGGCTCGACGTCCATGCGCTCGCGCAGAGCGGCCATCTCCTCGTCCGAGAAGAACTTGACGATGGGGCTGTTGATGGAGCCGTCCTCGCGGAAGGCGATCCAGGCCAGGCCCTTGGCGCCAAACGTGGAAGCCACCCCGGCGAGCTTATCGATCTTGGCACGTGCCCAGGCACCGGCGCCCTTGGCGTTGATGGCCTTGACGGCAGAGCCCTCCTCATTTGCGGCGGTCGCGAAGACCTTGAACTTGGAGTTGGCAAAGATGTCGGTCAGGTCGACCAGGTGCATGCCATAGCGGGTATCGGGCTTGTCGGAGCCATAGGTGTCCATGGCATCCCAGTAGTTCATGCGACGCAGCGGCGTGGGCATCTCGACACCCATGCGGCCGAAGGCATCGGCAAGAACCTCTTCGAGCGCGCTCATGACATCGTTCTGGTCCACGAAGGACATCTCGATATCGACCTGGGTGAACTCGGGCTGACGGTCGGCACGCAGGTCCTCGTCGCGGAAGCACTTGGCAACCTGGTAGTAGCGCTCGACGCCACCGACCATGAGCAGCTGCTTCAGAAGCTGCGGGGACTGCGGCAGAGCGTAGAAGTTACCCGGCTGAATACGGCTGGGAACGATGAAGTCGCGGGCGCCCTCGGGCGTGGACTTAAACAGGGAGGGCGTCTCGACTTCCATGAACTCACGGTTGTGCAGCGCCTCGCGAATGGCAAAGGTAAAGTCGGAGCGCAGCTTGAGGTTGGCCATCATCTCGGGACGACGGAGGTCCAGATAGCGGTAGCGCAGGCGGGTGTCCTCGCTGGTCTCGATGCCGTCCTCGATCTGGAACGGCGGGGTGACGGACGTGTTGAGAACCTCGGCGTGGTCGGTCAGGACCTCGATCTCGCCGGTCGCGAGCTTGGTGTTGGTGGTCTCCTCGCCACGGGCGCGCACGACGCCGTGAATCTTGATGGGCCACTCGGGACGCATGGTCTCGGCGATCTTAAAGGCATCGCCGTCGGAGTGCTCGGGGTCGAAGGTGAGCTGCGTGATGCCCTCGCGGTCGCGAAGGTCGCAGAAAATAAGGCCGCCGTGGTCGCGGCGACGGCTCACCCAACCGGTGAGGGTGACCTCTTCGCCCACGTTCTCGAAGCGAAGCTCGCCGCAGGTACGGGTGTGCATGGAATGCTCATCGATGGGACGGGTCTGGCTCATACCAGTGATCCTCCTTTATGGATCTGTGCCGCCCCGTGTCGTTCCGGGCGGCGTCGTACAGATTTGCCCAGCCTGCGTAAACCGCGCAGCCGGACATGGCGTTCTATCTTATCGCACCTGTGTCGATGTACCGCGGAAAAGTGGCTCCTGCCCAAAGACTTGACGGAGACGAAACAATTGACGCACCGCGGCTGTCGCCAAGGCGCGCCGCGTGCGACAATGTGCCCCAATACAACTGCACTCGGAAAGGCCCGCCATGACTGCACGCCTCATCGTTATGGATATTGACTCCACGCTCATCAACCAGGAGGTCATCGACCTGTTGGGCGAAGAGGCCGGCGTGGGCGAGCAGGTGGCACAGATCACCGAGCGCGCCATGCGCGGCGAGCTGGACTTTAAGCAAGCGCTCGAGGAGCGTGTGGGGCTGCTCGCCGGCCTGGACGAGAGCGTGTTCAAGCGCACCTTTGAGCGCGTGACATTTACACCCGGTGCGCTGGAGCTTGTGCGCTCGGCGCACAGCAAGGGTTGGAAGGTCGGCGTCGTGAGTGGCGGCTTCCACGAGGTCGCCGACAAGATCGTGGCTGCCGCGGGCATCGATTTTTGCCTGGCCAACCGCTTGGAGGTCGTAGACGGCAAGCTCACGGGCAAGCTGGCGGCAGACATTGTGACCAAGGAGTCCAAGCTCATCCAGCTGCTGGACTGGGCAGTTGAGTGCGGTGTCGACATGGCCCATACCGTGGCAATCGGCGACGGCGCCAACGACATCCCCATGATTCAGGCTGCGGGCACGGGCATCGCGTTTTGTGCCAAGCCCAAGACGCGCGAAGCCGCCCCGTTTGCCATCGACGAGCGCAACCTGATGCTCGCCATGGACATCATCCTGCGCGACTAGTCAGTTTGCCTCACAACTTCATCTAATCTGACATGTCAGATTTCCGAACAATTATGCTCTAATGTTCGGAAACAACCCTTCGCGTGCTAAACTTTTCTGCGTCGAAGGGAACTTATATGGACAAACGAGATCTTGAGCAATTGCTAAGTGACGTGGCAGACGGAAGCATTATGCCGGCCGATGCCCTCACGCGCATCCAGACGGCGCCAACCGCCGATCTGGGTTTTGCGCAGCTCGATCTTTCACGCGGGGTACGCCAGGGAGCCGGCGAGGTTGTCTACGGTGCCGGTAAAACCGCCGAGCAGATTACCGCCATTATCGAAGCGCTGCGCGATGCCGGCCAGGAGCGCGTCCTGGTCACGCGCCTGGACAGCGAAAAAGCAGCCCGCACCTCGGAGCTCCTCGGCAACGGCATCGACCTGGGATATATCCCGAACGCACAGCTCGCCCTCGTGGGCGGCAAGCCCTCCCCTACTGGCAACGGACGCATCGTCGTCGCCTGCGCCGGCACGAGCGACTTGCCCGTCGCCGAGGAAGCCGCGTTGACGGCCGAATTCTATGGCAACGAGGTCGACCGCCTCTACGACGTGGGTGTTGCCGGCCTGCACCGCCTGCTCGCGCATGCCGAGGAACTTGCACAGGCGCAGGTGGTCATCGCCATCGCCGGCATGGAGGGCGCGTTGGCGAGCGTTGTCGGCGGCCTGGTGAGCTGTCCGGTCATCGCCGTTCCCACCAGCGTGGGCTACGGCGCAAGTTTTGGTGGCGTAGCCGCGCTGCTCGCCATGCTCAACTCCTGTGCCAGCGGCGTATCGGTCGTCAATATCGACAACGGCTTCGGCGCCGCCTACCAGGCAAGTCTTATTAATCATCTGAGCGCCGGCGCGCCCCGCGCCCGTTAAGGAGCATTCCATGTCCAACCATCAGCATACGCTTATCATCGACGGGACCTCGGGCATCAGCGGCGATATGACCGTCGCGGCCCTGCTCGACCTGGGCGCCAGCGAGGAGCACCTGCGCGAACAGCTCGCTACGCTGCCGGTCGACGGCTTTACGATCGCCGTCACGCGTGCAAACAAGCATGGCATCGACGCCTGTGATTTTGACGTCCAGCTTGCAGAGGAGCTCGAGAACCACGACCACGATATGGCCTGGCTCTACGGCAACGAAGCGGGCACCGAGCACACACATGAGCATGAGCACCACCATCATGACCATGACGAGCACGAACACGAACACTGCCACGAGCATGAACACGTGCACTGCCACGAGCATGATCATGAGGCCCACGACCATGGCCACGAGGACCACCATCACGCCCACCACCATCACCACCGTTCTTTGGCGGACGTCACCGCCATCATCGACGGCTCGCAGCTAAGCGATGGCGCCAAGCGTCGCGCCCTCGCCATCTTTACCGCACTCGCTGCTGCCGAGGCCAAGGCTCACGGCAAAACACCCGAGACCGTCATGTTCCACGAGGTGGGCGCCGTCGATTCCATCGTTGACATCTGCTCGGTTGCCATCTGCCTCGATGATCTGGGCATCGAGGACATCGTGGTCGAGTCGCTTTCCGAGGGCCACGGCACCATTCGCTGCGCCCACGGCTTCATGCCCATTCCCGTCCCCGCTGTTGTCAACCTGTGCCAGACAGGCAATATCGCCCTCACGCCTGCACCTGTCGCCGGCGAGCTCGTGACGCCCACGGGCGCCGCCATCGTCACCGCGCTGCGCACGTCCGAGCACCTGCCGGCACGCTACCGCATCGAAGCCGTCGGCTACGGCGCCGGCAAGCGCCCCTACGAGGGCTGCTCCGGCACGCTCCGTTGTCTGCTCGTTCACGTGGATGCATAGCCATGGATGCCCGCAAAGAAAAAAGCCGCGCTGCCATCGTCGCGGCGTTCTCCGAGCTGCTACGCGAAGAGGACTACGGCAAGATTACCGTCGGCGACATCATCGTGCGCGCTCACGTAGGCCGCGCGACATTCTACGGCCTCTTTAAGAGCAAAGACGACCTACTGTCCGAGCTCGTGAGCGATATCTGCACCCACGCCCTCGATGACGATGGCACACCGCTCGACGACCCACTCGTGCAGATCGAGCATATTCTCAACAATCTCTGGGAGCGTCGCCAGGGCGTCCGAGCCCTCGTAGCCGGCGCCGGCTCACGCGTCTTCGCCGACTGTCTCCGCAAGACCATCATGTCGCGCGCAGCCGAAACCGTCCCCGCCAACCCCACAGGCCCCGCCGGCACCATGGACCGAAGCTTCTTACTACACCACATAGCCTCAAGCTTCGTAGGAATGGTCCAATGGTGGGCCTGGCATAACTTCCAAGCAGACAAAGCCGACGTAGCCAAAGACTACCTCTCGGCCATAAAGCCCCTCTTCAGCTAAGTAAGAAGCTCATCCCAAAGCATAGCCCCAACCCAGAGCGCCACGCATCCCAAAGTGCCACTCACGCTTCAATGCCCCCCCAACAGCAACAAGCCCCTCCCATCCAAATCCAAATTCAGATTTATATGTTGGGTTGCTTGCTCGAGCGCAGCAAAGACCCCGCAGCTGGCCGCATGGGGTAACTTCCCAGCGCATTCCGCAGGACGAAAGAACCCCCGCCGCACGAAGCGCGCAGCGGGGGTTCTTTCATGTCCGAGGACGCGCTGGGAAGTTACCCCATGCGGCCAGCGGACAACTATGTAGCCTTGAACTAGAACATGCCCAAGAAACCGTGCACAAACAGCGCGGCCAGAGCGGCACCGACAAACGGTGCGATGCCAGGAACGAGCAGGCCGTACTTCCAGTTGTTGTCGGCCTTGTTCTTAATCGGCAGCACCTGATAGGCCATGCGAGGACCAAGGTCACGAGCCTGGTTCATGGCGAAGCCGGTGATGCCGCCCATGCCCATACCAACGGCCCAAACGATCAGACCGACGCAGATGGCGAGCATCAGAACGTTCTCGCCAGCACGGTTAGCAGCAGCAAGGATGGCGCTGATGAACACAAAAGTGCAGATAGCCTCGCAGAAGAAGTTGCGGGCATAGTTCGTACCCTCGGTGGTGGGGTTGGTCGAGAAGATGTTGCGCTGGGCAATGGGATCGACGACACCATCGGAAGCCTTGAACTCATCGGCATACATAAGCCACGCGATCACGGCACCCGCAAAGCCGCCGAGCATATCGGCAATCATGAAGGGGATGCAGCTGCTCCACGGCACCAGGCCGACGATGCACTGGGCAAGCACCATGGCGGGGTTCATGCACACGGCGCCGCCAAAGATAAACAGAGCAACCGAGATGCCAAAAGACCAAGTGGTGATGGCAAACATATGACCAGAGCCCTGATACTTGGTGCCCTTGAGCACGGTATCGCAGTGCACGCCCACGCCAAAGATGATCATGAGGGCCGTTGCGCCGAATTCGCAGAGGAGTTTGGTAAGCATAAAACCTTATCTTTCTTGTCGGTTATAAACGATTCGTTTAGGCCGCGTACTAGTGCTGAGCGACGACAACGCCCAGGCCATCGGGAATGACGGCCACCTTGGCATCGGCACCCTTCATCTCAAAGGCGAGCTTGAGCGCCTCATCGAGGGTGTTAACCGGCGTCATGTGCATATCCTTGATCATCTGGTGATCGCACAGGTCGGTAACCATGATCACAGGGTGATGCGCCAGGATGCGGGCAAAGATCTGGCTCGTCCACTGGTCGGGCAGGGTCTCGTCCTTAGGACGGTCGATGCAGGCGCGCTCAAACTCTGCCGGATCATTGTCGGCGATGTTGTGATAGAAGCCCTCGCCACCGTGACCGTCGGCACAACCGGCGACATCGATGATCACGCCGCCCTCGGGAAGTGTGGCCTCTGCAGAGCACATGCCCTTCACGGCCTGATAGATGTTCTGGTCGAGCGGGTAGCCGCCGTTGGTGGTAATGGCAATCTCGCACTCGACGGGCTCAACGCCGGCAAGGCTCTTCACGAACTCGCAGCCAGCCTCGTGCGCCTTGTGGATGTCGCCGGCAAAGGAGCCGATGACCTCGTGCTTGCCGTTGAGCACCACGTTGAGCACAAAGGCAAGGTGAGCCATCTCGGCAGCGGCAAACATGTCCTCGCTCACGTGGTTGTGGCACAGGTTGCCGGCACGCGAATGGGAATCGTTCACAAACTGACCGTTGTGGTTGTACATGATGGTCTTGTAGCTGGCGATACCAGGCAGGACGGACTTGCGGCTGCCAGAGAAACCGGCAAAGAAGTGCGGCTCAATGAAGCCCTCGGCAAGCAGCAGATCGCAATCGGCGGCAATCTTGTTGATGATGCACTCGCCACCAGAAGGCAGGGTACCGATCTTTTTCATCATGCTGTCGTCAGTCGCGACGTGCATAACGATTTCCTCGTTGGCAACGATCTCCTCGCCATACTTATTGACGAGCTCCTCCTGCGTCGACGGACGGTGCATACCCGTAGCAACCAAAATACGCACGCGAGCCTCGGGCGCAGCAGAATGAATGTGATGCAGCAGAATAGGCATCGTCACACGCGAGGGAACGGGACGCGTATGATCGGAGCTAATAATGACGATATCCTTCTTGCCAGCACAAAGCTCCTCGAGCGAAGGCGAGCCATAAGGGTTGGCAAGCGACTCCTCTACCAGCTCTTCCTGCGATTTTGTAGTCTTAAACTCGTTTTGATGACCTTCCATCACACCCGCGAAGTTCTTATCCTCGAGTTCCAGATGCAACGTCTTGTGGTCAAACGGCAGTTCACATTCAAACAATGACGAGCGCCCTCTTCCTTTTCAACTGACACACTAGATAAACCGTTGGAAGGATACGCCGCTCACCGAAAAACGCCACCGTCCACCGACTCATTAACACAACGTTCATATTTGACCCACAACAAAACGGCCGCGACCCCAAACGGGACCGCGGCCGCTACAGTCGTAAGGCGAGAAGCGCCAAACGCGCCGTTGGGACAGACCCCATCCAAAACGCGCGAAGCGCACCATTATTCCCCCAGCCAGTAATCCGCCGAAGACCGGACATCGCAGGGCCCGCCATAAGTTTACTTTTAGGCACACTCCGCACTGATATCTTCTGAATTGAAGACGTCGATGATGCACCCGTATACCATTGACGTCGACACCATCAGATGC
>DAWDVX010000051.1:2297-14923 GCA_052346145.1 Collinsella sp. | reverse complement strand
GGTTTCAAACCGGGCTCGAACGAACATGCCTATTGACAATGGCTTTCTCATATTAGATTTAGGCCCGGTGACTTGAATCAGCGGTCATCCCGGGCCCATCAGAGCTCGTAGAGCTCTTGGTTGCTTTGGTCTCGCTCTTCACGGCGCTTATCGAACTTTCCGAGGCACTCAAGCAGCATTCGAAGCATAACAAGTCGCTGCCATTAAGGCACTGACCTCTTGACCAAGCAACGGCGCTGCCCAGCTATCACCCTTGGGCTGCCGTCAACTTTATTCTATCCGCGAGCATCTGGTTTACCAAATGGATTTTCGGTAAAGGAAGCACGGCACGCCCGCAAAACCACTACGCCCCAAGTGCCGCCATGGGAATCACCGCCACGCCGTCGTCGCGTGTGTAGGCAATGCTCCCCTTTCCAACCACGACCGCCAAAAACGCCGGCGCGGCATTCTGGGCGGCAGGATTGGAGAGCACTTTCCTCTCCAGCGCCTTGAGATTTCTCGCTCCATCGTCTGCTTTCGCATCACTCAGCTTGACCTCGATGGCTCCCCAGCGCCCGTCGTGCTCAACGATCAGATCGACCTCAAGGCCCTTCTCATCTCGGAAATAATGGACACTGTTGTCGACACCGCCGTAGGTGGAAAGGAACACGCGCACGTCGCGCAGGACGAGATTCTCAAAGAGCATCCCCAGCGTTTGCATATCGCCAAGCAGCCGCTCAGGGGTAGCCCCCAGCAACGCCGCCGCAAGTGACGGGTCACAGAAGTAGCGCTTGGGGCGCACGCGAACGCGGGCCTTCGAGCGCATGGGCGGCTCCCATCCGCACAGGCCCTCGGTCAGCTTGAGCCTGTTGAAGAGGTCCAAGTACGCAGCGATGGTCCTCTCGTCGGGGCCCGCCTCACCGTACGAGGCGTCCTTTACGAGCGTCTTGTACGTGACAGCCTGGCTCTCGTTCATGGCAAGAGCTCGCAAAAGGCCGTGTGCAAGCTCGGGCGACATGCCCTCGTCCAGCACGTTGACGTCGAGCACCGAGTGCACGTACTGGCTTGCCGTCTCTCGCGCAAGATCTTCCGAAAGCCCAAGATTTGCAGGCCAACCGCCCCTGCAGCACCAGCGGGCGACGTCATCCACCGTGCTCTCGCGACGCTGAGGGGCAAAATCCTCGCCCTTAAAGAGGCTTGCCAGTGACACGAGCGGCTCGCCGTCGCCCGACTCACACAGGGCCATGGGGCGCATTGACAGACGGGCGATCCTACCCGTGCCGGAATGACGAACATGGCTGCGCTCCTCGCTTTTGAGCGCGGTCGAGCCCGTGAGCAAAAGTGTCCCCCGTTCGTTGCCGCTCGCGTCCACGAAACGCCGGGCGGCATCCCAAACCTCGGGCACCTCCTGCCATTCATCGACCAGGTGTGGCGCATCGCCGATGAGCGCCAGGCTTGGGTCGACCTCTGCCGCCGCACGCTGCGCAGGCTCATCGAGCCTGGAGACGCTCGCCGAGCGAGAGAGCGCCGTCCAGGTCTTGCCGCACCATTTGGGGCCGTTGATCTCCACACAGCCAAACGCCCGCATAAGGGTGTCGAGGCGCTCCTCTATGAGCCGGGGCCTATATCCCTTTTGGGTCAATCTCTTTGGTGCATCCATAGACGGCCGTCCCTCTCTATCACGCGATATGCGAAATTACGCCATTCTCAATGCTGATTTTACGCTACTTTCAATGTAGTTTTTACGCCATTTTCATTGAAGGTTTTACGCTTGGCATCCTTAGCGCGACCCATTCCGAGCATCACATCAGAGCGCGCTTGGTTATCTCCGCTCGCACATCTCGGCAAACGAAATCAGCTTGACGTCTCCCCTACTCTCCGCGGCATCCCGACATCCCTGCGTAAAGCCGCTTTTTGAGAAAAGTGCATAGCTTTTTCGTTGCCGTCTAAAGAGCTCGCTTCGGTGCACGAGCTTTTGCAGCACGTCTTCGCCCGCCGGTTCATTGCGCCATTTGCACTCCGCAAACAGCGCAGCGCCCTCGCCATCGTCAACAATCAAGTCGATTTCTTCCTGCGTATGCGTGCGATTGTCCGTCCCCCACCAGCGCCCAACGCTTACCGGAACCACATCGAGCTGGCCCGCGCGCGCGAGTTCGTACACGTATTGTCTGCATATAAGCTCAAAGACCGTACCCATGTAATCCGATACGTGCGGCTCAATGCGCTTATACGCCATCTCGGCCATATCGTTTTGAATCAGCCCGATGTTCTGCGGAACAAACTTGTACCAGAACCTAAACATCTGATCGCTCAGCAGATACACGGCTCGCTTATTGCTCGTCTCGTTTAGGGGCAGCTCGCGCTCGACAATCCCAAGCGACGCCAGCTTATCCACATAGCTCTTTACGTTGCTCGCAGGGATTCCCGTAGAGCTCGCAATCTCTGAGATCTTCGAGCGCCCCTGAGCAATTGCTTGCACGATCGCATCATATTGCTCGGGATTGCGGCACTCTTGCAACAGCAGGTTACTCGGCTCCTCAAAGAGATAGCCCGTAGGAGTAAGAAAAAGACGTTTGATGTTGTCCTTGAGCGGTGCGGCAGGATCGACTTTCTCGATATATGCAGGAATGCCGCCCGTCATGCCATAGCAAACCGCAGCGTCTTCGCGACCCATGCTCTGCCACAGGCCGAGGGTCGTCGTAAAATCGAGCGGCATGATCTTAAACTGGGCCGTACGCCTACCGTATAGTGGGCTCTCGTAGCCCAACACCTGCTCTTCCATAAACGAAAGCGACGAGCCGCATAGAATCAGCATTAGCCTGGTCTCTTTGTATAAGTGGTCGATCTTGTCTTGCAGCAACGAGCTGATTTCGGGATTCGATTGGGCGAGATAGGGATACTCGTCAATCACGACAACCAAACGTTCCGTGCGAGCCATGGTGGCCAATGCATCGAACGCTTCGTCAAAACTACGAAACGACACGCCTGCAGCACCAACCGAGTCTGCAAGTATCGCCTGGCTAAAGCCATGCAGGTTTGCCTCCGCATTGGTACGACGAGCTTGAAAGTAAATAGCCTTCTTGCCTTGGATGAACTCTGTGATAAGGCGCGTTTTACCCACACGACGGCGGCCGTAAATCACAGGCATTTCAAAGGAGTCCGTGCCATACAGTCGATTGAGCTCGGACATTTCCGCTGTTCTTCCGATAAACACAGGGCCATCCTTTCTTTACGTTATAGATAGCTATATTATCCCTTCCTATAATATAGCTATCTATAACGTAATTCGACAAGCGGCGCACGCAAAAGGGGCGGTACACCACCGCACGTGGACCGTTCCGGAAAATGTATCCCGTTCTGGAGCTAAAAACTGGGCCGTAGTTTCCGCCAAGCATGCCATCCGGAAAGCGCGTCCCGCTCTGAGCCTGAATTCTGGGATGCGGTTTCCGCTGAAACTTCTACCGGAAAACGAATCCCATTCCGAGCGTCGAATCCGGGACACAGTTTCCGCAGATACAAGACGACGATCCGCAGCCCTTATCACATGCCTTCAAACATGCGATCCAGAAACACAAAACAGCAGATAGAATGCTCTTTTTCTAAAAAGTACACGTCCCGAAACTTACCAAGGCTTCATAACTAGCTACCATTCACGGGTGCCGATTACCGCCCACCGATTCGGATGTAAAAATGTCGCCGAAAACAGGCCATCTACCTGCATGGTTAGATTTTGGTCAGCTTTTGGTCAGTTGAGCTGCAAGTTCCGGCTGATACGTTTTTGCCACCCCAAAAAGGAGGCGGTAGCCCATGGCGCATTGCAACGACCAAATCATTGATCAACTGCTGACCCAAGCCGAACAAGAAGGACGATGCCTGATTCCCCCGAGCACGGCGATCCGAAAAGCGCTCCTTCGGCGCATCGGTGACATGGTCGTCTCCCCCATGCCGGGCATGTTCGCGCACAAGTCACGTTAGAAAGAGCTCAACCGGGCGCAACGTCATTGTGAGATTATTCGCGCCCTTGCGATCATCCACCCCGATTGGACGTTCTGCTCGTTTTCAGCCGCCTGCCTGCTGGGGCTCGAGGTCTCGTGGCGACACCTGAATGTCGTGCATGTCTGCAGCGCCACCAAGCCGTCGGCTCGCCCGGGCGTGCATATTCAGCGGCATCAGATCGAGCCGGCCGGAGCAATCCGTCTATCCGGCATATCGGTAACGCCGCCTATCCAAACGACCACAGATTGCCTGCTGCAGACCGGTTTTGCCGATGGCATGCCCATTGCCGATTCGGCGATTTCAAAGCTTGGTCTAACGCGAGAGCAGCTGATGGAGGCCGTCGAGCAACGAGCGACCGCCCGCAATGGTCGCGCGATTCGCACCGCCCTCACGACACTTCGATATGCCGACGCCCGCGCCGAGAGCGGTGGAGAATCAGTCGCCCGCGCCGTCATGATCGAAACGGGCTTTGCGCCCGACTGGCTTCAATACGAGTTGACGGACCCCTTCGATTCGACTAAGCCCATACGAACGGACTTTGCCTGGGAGCGCCAGGCGCGGGAACTCACGCTGGGCGAGCTCGACGGGCTCATCAAATATACCGACCAGACCATACTGGCCGGACGCACCGCCGCCGAGGCGCTCGTTGCCGAACGACAGCGCGAGGCGCACCTATCACTCTACGGTCATCCTCTGTTGCGCTTTACCATGAACGAGGTCCGCTCGGCAGGAATGCTCGCCAAAAAGCCGCAGACGGCAGGCATCCGGCAGACCGCGCTGCCGACATGGCTCAACGAGGTGGACCTGTAGGAGCTACTGAGCTTATGCCCGCCTGCCTGCCAAACTGGGACACACTTTCCGGTTGGCAGCACCCGCGGAAACCATGTCCCAGCCTGGACGCTCAAAACGGAATGCACTTTCCGGATGGCGGGCCTAGCGGAAAGCGTGTCCCGGAATCCCGCCTCAGAGCGGGACAGACTTTCCGAATGAAGCACTCAGCGGAAACGGCATCCCGGAATAGACGCTCAAACTGGGATACATTTTCCGCTGAGAGCCGATCCGGAAAACGCATCCCACTCTGGAGCCGAATTCCGGGACACGCTTTCCGCTAGAGGCTCAAAAGGAAAGCGCATCCCATTCTGAGCGTCGAATCCGGGACACAGTTTCCGCATGCGGCCCCGTTGGGAAAGTTCATCCCACTCCGAGGCTAGATTCCGGGATGCTGCCTCCGCTCCAAACAAAAGGCCCCGGCTCGCGATGGAGCTGGGGCCAAAGGTGCAGCATATACAGTTGGTGTTGTGCGCGAACAGCCCGTCAGTAATGACCGTCCGCGCTCTACCCTACCCGCGGTGACGGGCGCGGCTGTACGGCGTATCCACCATGGGCAGATCCGGGCGCAGCTTGCCGTCAAACGCGCGATAGGCGTTCTGCACGGCGGGCGCCGTGGGGATCGTTGCGATCTCGCCGATGCCCTTGCCGCCGTATGCCACGGGCAACAGTTCGTCCTTCTCCACGTAGATGGCGTGGATATCCGGAATCTCGGGCGCACGGAACAGCCCGAGCGTGCCGTACCTTGCCTGGGGCACGCAGTCCTTGAGCGGCCAATCCTCGGTAAGCGCATAGCCCATACCCATGAGCACGCCGCCTTCGATCTGACCCTGGATGGAGATGGGGTTGACCACCTTGCCGGAATCGTGTGCGGCATAGACCTCGCTCACGCGGCCGTCATCATCCAGAATGACCACATGTGTGGCAAAGCCGTAGCAGATGTGGCTCTTGGGGTTGGGCACGTCGGCGCCCAGCTTGTCGGTCGGCTCCAGGTACACGTAGCCAAACTCGCAGCCCTCGAGCGCCTTAATGGCGGCAGCGGGATCTTGAGGATGCATACCCTGGCCGGCGACGAGTTCCTGTGTGTGCAGCTGATAGGCGCGACCGTCGTCGTACTCGATCTTGACGCCATTACCATGGGCGCTCACAGGAGCATCGGGTGCATGCTTGCCGGCCTCGATGTCAAGCATGGCATCGCGCAGCAGGAAGGCGGCACCGCGCACGGCCTCGCCGGTCACGACCGTCTGACGCGAGCCAGACGTGGTGCCGGAGTCGGGAGCGTTCTCGGTGGAGCACTCGCCATTGGCGATGCAGCGAAGCGGCAGGCCGCAGGCCTCGGCAACGTCTTGCAAAAAGACGGTGTTACAGCCCTGGCCGATGTCGGACGTGGCGGCATAGACCACGGCGCGGCCATCCTCGATGCGGATCTTGCAGCGGCCGGCATCGGGCAGGCCCACGCCCACGCCGGCGTTCTTCATGGCGCAGGCGATACCGGCGTGTCCGGGATGTGCGTAGTAGGCATCCTTGACCTCGAGCAGCGTCTCCTTAAGCGCCGTGGAGCAGTCGGCAATCTGGCCGTTGGGCAAAACCTCACCCGGCTCGATAGCGTTTCTGTAACGAATCTCCCACGGATCCAGGCCGACCTTCTCGGCCAGCAAGTCGATCAGGCTCTCGAGCGCAAACTCGGACTGGCAAACGCCAAAGCCTCGGTACGCACCGGCGGGCGGGTTGTTGGTGTAGTAGCCAAAACCGCGGATGTCGGTGTTCTGGTACTTGTAGGGGCCGACGGCGTGCGTACAGGCGCGCTCGAGCACCGGGCCGCACAGCGACGCGTAGGCGCCGGTATCAAAGTTGATCTCGCAGTCCAGGCCGGTAAAGTTGCCCTCGGCGTCGCAGCCCAGCGTAAAGGTACCGTCCATGGCATGGCGCTTGGGATGGAACGCAAGCGACTCGGCGCGTGTGAGCTTGCACTTCACAGGACGCTGGAACTTATATGCGGCGAGCGCGGCCAGGTGCTGGATGGACACATCCTCCTTGCCGCCAAAGCCGCCACCCACGAGCATGGTCTCGACGACCACGCGCTCGGGCTCGTTATCCCAGCCAAACATGTGGGCGCACTCTTTGCGCGTGTCGTAGGCACCCTGGTCGGTCGATTGCACCTTGACGCCGTTCTTGTACGGGAAGGCGACGGCGCACTCGGGCTCCAAGAAGGCATGCTCAGTAAAGGGCGTGGTAAAGCGCTGCGTCACGGTGAACGCGCTCTCCGCCAGCGCCTTGGCGGCGTCGCCACGCGTTACGTGGCGACTCTGGCACACGTTGTCCTTGAGCTCCACCGTGTTGCCAAAGGCAAAGAAGCTGTCGTGCAGGCGCGGGGCGTCGGCAGCCCTGGCTTCGGCAATGTTACGCACGGGCTCCAGCGGCTCGTAATTAATCTTTACGAGCTTCTTGGCCTTCTCGAGTGTCGCCTCGTCCTCGGCAACCACCAAAACGATGGCGTCGCCCACGCAGCGGGTGATATCGCCCTGGGCGATCATGACGTCCCAGTCTTGGATAAGGTGGCCGACCTGGTTGACCGGCACGTCCTCGGCACGCAGGATGCCCACCACGCCGGGCAGGGCTTCGGCCTTGGAGGTGTCGATGGAGAGCACGCGAGCGCGCGGATACTTGGAGCGCACGGCGCTGGCATAGGTCAGACCCGGCTGATCGAGCTCGTCGATGTCGTCGGGATACTTGCCCTCGCCGAGCACCTTCTTGCGCACGTCGATACGGAAGGCGCGCTTGCCTACGCCGTAGTCGTCGCCGCGCTCCAGATCCTCGTCGATCTGCTTTTCGCCGCGGAGCACCGCAGCGGCCAGCGAAATGCCCTCGATGATCTTCTTGTAGCCGGTGCAGCGGCAGACGTTGCCGCGGATGGCATACTTGATCTGCTCCTCGGTGGGCTCGGGGTCCTCGGCGATGAGCGCCGCGCCCGCCATGACCATGCCGGGGATGCAAAAGCCGCACTGCACGGCACCCACGGCGCCAAAGGCGTACACAAAGGCCTCGCGAACGTCCTCGGGCAGGCCCTCGACGGTCACGATGTCGCGACCGGCGGCGAGGGCGGTGGTCAGCACGCACGCCTTGACGGCCGCACCGTCCACGTGGATGGTGCAGGTACCGCACGCGCCCTCGGAGCAGCCGTCCTTGGCGGAATGGATATGCAGGTCGTCGCGCAGGTAGCGCAGCAACGGTTTGTTTTGGGTCGTCGTGCGCTCGACGCCGTTAACGGTAAAAGTGAATTCCTGTGCCATGGTGATTCCCCTCTACACGCCGGCGGCGATGCCGGTGCGGTCGTGGATGGCGCCATGCGGGCAGACGACGGCGCACATGCCGCACGACAGGCAGTCCGCGCCGTCGATATGGGCGCAGTTGTCCTCGATGCGGATAGCGCCGGCGGGGCACTTTTTGGCGCACATGCCGCAACCGATGCAGCTCGTGTCGCAGATCTTGCGGGCGATGGCGCCCTTATCGGTGTTGTTGCAGCGCACCAGGATGTTCTGGTAGCCGGGAACGAAGGCAATCACGCGCTGCGGGCACGCCATGCCGCACAGGCCACAGCCCGTGCACTTTGAGCGATCCACGCGAGCGATGCCATCGACCAGCGCAATGGCGCCGTGGGGGCAGGCCGTGACGCAGGCGCCACAGCCAATGCAGCCTTCGCTGCAGCGGGCGTCGCCGCCTGCGGAGGCGCAACCGCTTCCGCAGGCAACGTAGGCCACGTTATGTTGAATGGATTTGGCCATAAGAGACTCGCCTATTTCTTAAGAAGGTACGAATAGTTGTCGCGCACAGCCCTGATGGTCAGGCGGACGGCCTCGGGCAGACCGGTGTTGACGGCATCGACCGAGACGGTGCGGACCGTGCCGGCGACGCGGACCTTAAAGTGGTCCTCGTCCACGGCCAGGAAGCCCTCGTTCTCGGAGTTCTCCATGTCCTGCTCGCTCCAGAACAGGGTGAGCTTGTCCTTGTAGGGACGACCCTCCTGGTAGGGGCAGAACACGGCGCAGTTGCCGCACTCGTTGCACATGCCATCGACATGGACGACCTGATGCTTGGCCAAGCCCGGCACCTTAATGGCAACGTTGGCGCGGTTGGGGCACACGTCGCAGCAGACCTCGCACACCGAACCGCAGCCCAGGCAGCGGGTCTTGGTGCAGTTGCGCTTGTCACGGCACAGTGATCCCTTGCGCTCGTAGCAGGTGTCCTCGCGACCGGCCTGCTCGTTGCAGTCGGCGTACTTGTTAAAGTCCACGCCGGCAATGGCACGGGCAACCTCGGCGGCGTCGGCGATAGCCTCGACCACGGTGGCCGGACCGCGGCGGCAGTCGCCCGCAGCCCAGACGCCCTCGACGCCGGTGGAGGTGGCGGCAAGGCGACCGCGACGGTCGTGCTCGACGCCCGCGGCATCGTACAGGCTGGCATCGATGCCCTCGCCCACGGCGCAGATCACCGTGGTGGCGGGCAGCTCGACGGTCTCGCCCGTGGCGACGGGACTGCGACGGCCGCTTGCATCCGGCTCGCCAAGCTCCATAACGTCGCAGGTCAGCACGGCGCCGTTGAGCGCCTTGGGCGCCAGCAGCTCGCAGAGCTCAACGCCGTCGGCAAGAGCAAGATCGAGCTCTTCCTCGTCGGCGGGCATCTGCTTCTTGGTGCGGCGATACACCAGGCGCACGTTCTTCACACCAGCCAGGCGCTTGGCCACGCGGGCAGCATCCATGGCGGTGTTGCCGGCGCCGATGACCACGACGTCCTCGCCCAGCTCGAGCTTCTCGCCCTTCTTGGCGGCCTCGAGGAACTCCAGCACGTCGAGCTCGGCACCCTCGCCCAAGCCTGCAGAGCCGGGCATCCAGGCGCCGGTGGCCACGACCACGTCGGTAAAGCTCTGGGCCTTGAGCTCGTCGATGGACTCCACGCGGGCGTTGAGCTGAACCTTGGCGCCAAAGGCCAGGCAGAGCTCGGCATCGTGCGAGATATCGTCGCTGGCGATACGGAACTCGGGGATCACGTGGCGGACCACGCCGCCGAGCGAATCGCGGGCCTCAAAGATGGTAACGGGCACGCCGGCGCGCGTCAGGAAGAACGCCGTCGCCAGACCGGCAGGGCCGCCGCCGATAACGGCAACGTTGCGCTCGCCGTCGTTGGCGATGGCCTGGGCGCGCAGCTTGGGCAGCACGGCGGTCATGGCCTCGCGGGCGGCCTTGAGCTTGCTGGCGCGGATCTGGGCGCCCTCGGGCTCGTAGAACGCGCGCTCGCAGGCACGGCCGCAGGGATGCGGGCAGATGGTGCCGGTAATGAACGGCAGGGCGTTGCGCTCGATGATGATGTTGAGCGCGTCCTCGTAGCGGCCCTCATCCACTGCCGCCAGGTAGGCGGGAATATCCTGCTGGATGGGGCAGCTCGTGCGGCACGGCGTGGTAAAGCAGTCGGAAAGCGGGCTCTTGCCGGCAACCTTGCGGTCGGGCAGCGGGCGCAGCGGCTTCTTGTAGAGCGGGTTGGTGAGCGAGTCGGTCTGGATCGCGGTCACGGCGTCGAGCGAGACGCCCTCAAACGGCTTGCCGTCCAGATCGGCAAACTCGCCGGCCATCTGGCTAAAGCGCTCGTAACCGCCGGGCTTGAGCACGTCGGTCGCCAGGGTGACGGGCCAAATGCCGGCATCGTACAGGGCGCGGATGTTGTAGACCGTGGCGCCGCCGGAGTAGCTGATGCGCAGCTTGCCGTCGAACTGCTCGGTAATGCGGCGGGCAGCCTCGATAGTCAGCGAGAACAGCGAACGGCCCGACATGTACATCTCGGTGGAGGGCAGCTCGTTTCTCGTCACGTCGACGGGGAAGGTGTTGGTGAGCTTGACGCCAAACTCCAGGCCGCGATCGGCACACAGGGCAATCAGGCGCTCGAACATAGGCACGGCATCGACCCACTGCAGGTCCTCGCGGAAGTGCGTGTCATCGAAGACGATGTAATCAAAGCCCAGCTCGTTGAGGCGCTGGCGGGCAAACTCATAGCCCAGCAGCGTGGGGTTGCACTTGATGTAGGTGTTGAGGCCCTTCTCGGTGATCAGATAGGTCGCGATGCGCTCGATCTCCGCCGGCGGGCAGCCGTGCAGGGTAGACTCGGTGATGGAGTTGGACACGCGCGCCGGGATGGACTCGACAAATGCGGCGTCAACATACTCAAACTTGTCCAGGTTGGCGAGCGCCCATGTGCGGCACTCGTTCCAGACGTCGGAGCCGCTGGCGTCCTTCATACCCTCGATGTAGGCGTCGACCTTGGGGCTCTTGATGCCCTCCAGGTCATAACCCACGGACATGTTGAAGACAAAACCGTCCGGGCTGCCCAGGCCGTACTCGCGAGCGATCAGGTGGCAGGCAAACCATGCCTTCACGTACTCGGCAAAGGCCTGCGGAACCTCGAGCTCGGTCGACCACTCGCAGTTGTAGCACTCGTCCTGCGCCACGATGCAGGGCTTGTTCACACACTTGGAGAGCTCCTCGCCGTCCATAACCTGAACGGTCTTGAGCTCAAAGAAGCGGGAACCGGCCACGTAGGATGCCACGATGTTCTGGGCAAGCTGCGTATTGGGACCGGCGGCCGGGCCAAACGGAGTCTCGATGCGCTCGTCAAAAATGGGAAGCGCGCCCTCCTGGTTGGTCGTAACCATCTTGCGCACGCCAAAGATGGCGTCCTGGGTCTTGTGCTCCTCGATGATCCAGTTCATCAGCTGCGAAAACGGGATCGGCCTCATGATGTCGCTCATAATGAGCTCCTCTCTGTAACGCCCGGCGAGACCGCGCGGCGGGCGCAAATACGGTGTAGCACTAGCACAGCGCCGGCGACCCCGCGGAGGTCGCCTATACGCGCGTCGGATGCGGCGAAACATCCGACGCGCGTGAATCTACTTGTAATTAGTAGGCGCGATCGTTGAGCGTGCTCCAGAGCTTCTTGGACTCGGCCATGGTCCACGCGTTGATCTTGTCCTCATCAATGCCAACGAACTCGCGATCCTTGTACAGGACGCGGCCGTTGATGATGGTGGTACGGCAGTTTTTGCCCATCATGCCAAAGAGCATGTGGCCGTCGATGTTCTCCTCGCTCAGCGGCGTAAAGGGCTTGTAGTCCATGACGATGACGTCGGCGGCAGCGCCGGCCTCGAGCACACCGAGCTTGCGATCGAAGTACTTGCTCGCCATCTTGGCGTTGTTCTCGAACAGCATGGTCATGGCCTCGCACCAGCCCACGTTGGGCATGGCGGCGTTGTGGCGCTGAATGATCAGGAAGACCTTAAGGCTCTCGAGCATATCGTGGGTGTAGGCGTCGGTGCCCATGCACACGGGGATGCCGCGGCGGAAGAACTCGAGCACGGGGGCGCAGCCCACGGCGTTGCCCATATTGGATTCGGGGTTGTTGACGAGCCAAGTGCCGGACTCCTTGACGATATCCATCTCGGCAGGCGTCACATGGATGCAGTGGCCCAGCATGGTGTCGGGACCCAGCAGGTTGTGCTGCAGCAGGCGCTCGACGGGGCTGATGCCACCGCGGTTGAGGCGGGAATCCCACACGTCATTCATGCCCTCACACACATGGATGTGGAAGCCGGTCAGGCCGTTGTTGGCCTCGGCCATCTTGTCCATGGTCTCGTCCGAAAGCGTAAAGGTGGCATGTCCGCCAAACATGGCGGCGATCATGTGGTTGTCGTTATCGCGACGCTCCTTGGCGGCCCACTGGGCAAATTCGGCGTTCTCGGCAATGGCCTGGTCGCATTTTTCCTGGCCGCGGCGATCGGAGAC
>DAWDVX010000051.1:1567-2287 GCA_052346145.1 Collinsella sp. | reverse complement strand
ACCTCGTAGCACAGGCACGAACGCATGCCCAGCTCCTGAGCTGCATCCTTAATGGTAAAGAGGCTTCCCGGGATCTCGCAGAAGCTCGCGTGGTGGTCGAAGATCGTGGTGACGCCATCGCGGATGGAGTCCAAGATCGTGGCATAGGCGCTGGCCTTGGTGCCGTCGAGCGTCAGGTTGTCGTCGATCTTCCACCACTGCTGCTCAAGATTCTCCAGGAAGTTGGTGGGGTTGCAGCCCTTAATGGCAAGGCCGCGGGCCAGACCCGAGTAGATGTGGGTGTGGCAGTTGATGAGTCCGGGCATGATGAGGTTGCCCCGGGCGTCGACGTACTCGGCATCCGGGTACTTGGCCTTGAGCTCGCACTCGGGGCCCACTTCGACGATCGTATCTCCGTCAATGGCGACCGCACCGTTGGGGATGAACGGGGCCTGAGCGTTGCGGGTAAAGACGGAACCGTTAGCGACCAGAAGCATGGATGCTCCCTTCGACATCAGAGGCGGGGTTTGACACCTCTGACATGGCGGAGTGCGAAGCGCCGGCCTACACCGGAAACGGGCCCTCTCCCGTCAACGCTTCACCAAAGGGACAAACCCTTTGAAGTGCGGCTTGGCGCCGCATGACGTCGGCGGACGAGGCGATACGCCCGCCGACGAATAGCACCGAATTGGTTACTTCTTGCTCTCGGGCAAGACCAGATCCACGGCAGCGTCCTTGGCG
>DAWDVX010000051.1:0-1557 GCA_052346145.1 Collinsella sp. | reverse complement strand
GCGTCCGTGGCGGCATCGATGTGCTGAGCCACAACCGGCGTCTGCGGAAGAATCAGGTTAAGGACAATGGCCATGATGGCGGTGGGGGTTACGGCATTGGAGCCGATGACGGTGGACACCCAGGCGGGCATGCCCTCGCCGGCAAGGCAACCGCTGGCCATCCAGATACCCAGGCCAAAGACGACGGAGGTACCGACGATGGTGGTGGTGCGCTGCGTGAGGCCCTCGCGGGTGAACATGCGCACACCGTTCATGGTGATGGTGCCAAAGACGCCGACGGTCGCGCCGCCGATGACGGGCTGCGGGATGGCGGAAAGGACGGCAGAGAGCTGCGGGAACAGACCGGCGATGGCAAAGACGGCCGCGATGATCACAAAGACCCACTTGTTGACGACCTTGTTGGAGCAGATGATGCCCACGTTCTGGCCAAGGGCGCTGGTGGGAAGACCGCCCAGCAGGCCGCCGACCATAGAGGTAAGGCCCTGGGACACGATAGCGCCGGAGAGCTCGCGCTCGGTGGGCATACGGTCGATGGAGCCCAGGCAGGCGGCGGAGACGTCACCGATAACCTGGATGGCAACCATGGGGAACACGACGGCGAGGGTAATGCAGACCTCGGGATCAAACTCGAGCGCATAGGGCATGAGCTTGGGAAGGGCGAAGACCTGAGCGGTGGCAACGCTGGAGAAGTCGATCATGCCAAAGGGAATCGAAACGATCATGCCAACGATCATGCCAAAGAACACGGATCCCAGCTTGAGCGTGCCCTTGCCAAAGTTGGCGAGCGCAAAGACCACGGCGAAGGTGATAAGAGCGACGCACCAGGCCTGCGGAGTGCCCCACAGCGGCGTGCCCATGCCACCGGCCATATACTTGACGGCCGTGGGATAGAGAGAGACGCCAATGGAGAAGATGACCGTACCGGTCACGACAGGCGGGAACAGCCACTTAATCTTGCTGTAGGCCAGACCAAAGAGGACCGCGACGGCGCCGCCGACGATCTCGCCGCCCAGCAGTGCACCAAAGCTAAAGCCCGAGGCGCCCATGGCCTGCAGGGCCGGCAGGAACGCGAACGAAACGCCCATGACGATGGGCAGGCCGCCGCCGATGCGACGGAAGGGAGCGAAAGCCTGAAGGGCCGTGTCGATCGCCGAAAGAATGAGCGCAACCTGGATGATGTCGGTGCTCTGCTGGCTATTAAAGCCGTAGACGCCGGCCATGATGACAGCCGGGGTGATGATACCGGCAAACGAAGCCAGTACGTGCTGAAGGGCACACGGGATCATTTCCTTAACGGGAGGCATGCCTTCACGAGTGAACAGGGCTTCAGTGCCGTTCGTAACCGTCTCCTGGGTCATTTGACCACCAATCCTCGAAATAGTTGTTTTCGCATCTAACGCTCTATTGTGACGCAGTGCGGGGTTGAGGTTGTGCCTTCGTTGGATATCGTATTAAAGATGATTCTCATTCTCAATAATAATTTTTTGTTATCAGACTATTCTTAAGCTGAGACAATGCATTTCCGCAGGTCAGGAAAGTGTCTGGTCAAAATAACAT
>DAWDVX010000050.1:0-15672 GCA_052346145.1 Collinsella sp. | reverse complement strand
GAATCGGCTAAGGTGCGATGGCGAAATTGGTTGTTTTTACAGTAGCGCTAACAGTAGGTCCCCTCGCGCAGCTTGGGGACCCGCAGCTCGAGGTCGCCGAGGGAGGTCGACAGGGACCTCTCGCGGTAGCCGTTCCTGCTGTTGACGCGCTCGGGCGACCTGGAGCCGCGGGGCGCGCCGCAGGCCTCCTGCGCCTGGGAGTCCATCAGGGCGTTGACCACGGACTGGATCACCTCCCTGCCGAACTCCCTCAGGTCGTCGCACCGCGAGAACAGCGCGAGCAGGGCCTCGGTCTGGGGCCGGTCGAGGCCGAGCCCCCGGTCCGGCTGGGATAGAATGTCGCTGTGGGCCATCGTCTTTCCTTTCGTCGAATATCTAGGCACTGACGATTCTAGGCGATGGCCCTCCCTTGTTTCTTACACCACGACTCTGCGCGCTACCACGCGCGCGATGCTGCCTGTCAAAAACAATGCCCATTTACTACGTTTGATCGGCTATCGCCGAGCATGTCGAATTTGAGAAAAACAAAACCGCAGGTAGACGGCTCGTGAATCTAACAAAAACCGGTGCATGGTCGAGCATCCCGGGCTAAACATAGTAAATGGGCATACTTTTGATACGTCACTCATACACTCACAGCGAAAATGAGCCCAAAAGATGAAAAAACGCCCGTCGGCGGTGGTGCCGGCGGGCGCTGCTGTGCGATATGTTGCGTTGTGGGCTTAATGCCTCATAAAATGGTATTCGATCACATTGCTGTAGGGGTGACCCGGGCCCACAATGCCCTGCGGGAACAACGGCTGGTGCGGCGTGTCGGGGTACATCTCGGCCTCGAGAGCAAAGCCGGCGCCCCAGCCATAGTTAGCATCGTCCTTGGCGTGCTCGTCGCCCAGCCAGTTGCCGGTGTAGAGCTGCACGCCCGGGGCGGTGGTGTAGTAGTCCAGCTCACGACCGGTCCACATCTCCTCGACGTGCATCGCGCGGCGCAGATTACGGCCGTACTGATAGCCATCGATGCACAGGCAGTGGTCGTAGCCACGGGCCTGCTTAATCTGCGGGTCGTCGGCTTCCATGCCGGGCGCGACGGGGCGCAGCTCACGGAAGTCAAACGGCGTACCCTCGACCGGAGCGATTTCGCCGGTGGGAATGTTCTGCTCGTTAATGGGCAGGTAGTGGGCAGCGTTGGCAACAAAGAAGTGTTCGCAGTCCATGCCGGCGTTATGGCCGGCAAGGTTAAAGTACGTGTGGTTGGTCATGGACACGTATGTGGCGCAGTCGCTCTCGCAGCCATATTCGATACGGAAGCAGCCAGTACGCGTCACGGTAAACACGGCTGTAAAGGTGCGGTTGCCGGGAAGGCCCAGCTCGCCATCCTCAAGCGAGGTGGTCATGCGCACGGCATTGTGGACCTCGTCGAGCTCAACGTCCCACACGCGCTTGTGCAGGCCGTGCTCAAGATCGCTGTGTAGGTTGTTGGCGCCTTCGTTGACCGGCATATGCCAGTCCGTGCCTGCGATGGTGATCGTGGCACCTGCAGTGCGGTTGGCCACGGGTCCGATGGTCGCGCCAAAGCAGGCGGGGTTGTCAAAGTAATCCTCGAGCTTATCGAAGCCCAGCACCACATCGCGCACGTTGCCGGGAATGTCGGGCACGTCGATGCCCAACACGGTAGCGCCATAGTCCATAATGCGAACGCAGATCTCGGGCCCGTTGAGGGTGTAGCGATGAACGGGGGTACCGCACGGCGCGGTGCCGAAAAGCTCGGAAGTGATCATTTGGTTCCTAACATCGAGGTATTTCGGACAAACTGTAGCGCGAACAGGCGAGATTATCACTACACCCCACTAAAGCAGGGGGTATTTTTCTCAAAAAAGTGATGATTTGAGCTGTGTGGGCGTTCATTTTTGACACGTGCGAGTCTGATACAATTTGTTCGTTACTGTTTGAATGATATGCGCGCAAAGAACGGCGAGGATTCATCGTGATTAAGGCAGAG
Organism: Collinsella sp.; assembly: GCA_052346145.1. Classification (GTDB taxonomy): domain Bacteria; phylum Actinomycetota; class Coriobacteriia; order Coriobacteriales; family Coriobacteriaceae; genus Collinsella. The sequence continues at coordinate 13,676 of DAWDVX010000050.1, read as the reverse complement.
CGACAGGATAAGGTTCGTCAGCTGCTCGAAGAGCAGGGCACGGTCTCGGTCAAGGAGATTTCGGATGCACTGGGCGTTTCGGATATGACGATTCGCCGCGATCTTGAGGAACTTGCGAGCCTGGGCGAGATCGAGCGCGTGCACGGCGGCGCCCGTAGTGCACAGGGACGTCCCCACGCTATGTTGCGCCATGAGTATTCGCACAGCGAAAAGCGCACTAAGCATGCCGAGGAAAAGATGCAAATCGCGCGTCGCGCTGTGGAGCTTATCGAGGAAGGCTCGACCATCTTTTTGGGTACGGGCACCACGGTTGAGCAGATGGCCTCGATGCTGCCGGCGTGCCGCCTGCGTATCGTGACTAACTCGCTTTCGGTCTTTAACCTGCTCGAGGCGCGCGAGGACTGTGACCTCTGCCTGGTAGGTGGCATGTACCGTCGCCGCACCGCCGCTTTTGTGGGACCAACGGCCGAGGATACCCTGCGTGCGCTGGGCATCGATGCGGCGTTTATCGGCGCCAACGGCATTCTGGATGGCGACGTGTCTACGTCTAACATGGAAGAGGGCCGCATCCAACAGCTCGCCTTTAGCAAGGCCGACTCGCGCTATCTGATCGCCGATTCCAGCAAGATTGGCAAGCGCGACTTCTACACCTTCTGCCGTCTGGACAGCCTGGACGCCGTGGTGTGCGAGCCGGGCATCGCCGCCGAAGATCGTGCCGCCATCGAGGAGCATACGCAGGTCATTTGCTAGCTAGCGCTACGGGATTGCCAACGGGCGATGCGGGAGGACTTTTACCTCCTGTCATTGTGGAAACCAGCGCGTCAGCGCTACGCGATATGACGCGCAAATGAGGACTCCACTATCAAATTGTCTCAACCTGTAACAGGTAGGGGTGAAACCACCAACCAGATGTTGCAGATTGAGATTTTTGACCCGGCCTATTCCGTTTGTCTCGATCTGTAACAGCTAGGACCGAATAATTCAGCCAGTTGTTACAGATTTAGATTAGGGACATTGGCCTGTGCATTCATCTCAATCTGTAACATCTAGACGTCCAAAACCGGTCTTAGTGTTACAGATTGAGACAATTCGGCGGGGTCTACCTTGTTTGTCTCGATCTGTAACGGTTAGGACTTAAAAACTTGGCTACGTGTTACAGATCGAGACAAAAGAAAAAGAACATTAGGACTTGAAAATAAAGTTTTGATAAGGGATTCGCCCAGTTAAGACGGTGCGGCAGACAATTGAGATTAGTTTGCCTCCGGAGTCGTAAGCATAATGAGTCAGTTCGATGACCGGAAGTTTTGCAACACCATAATTACTGGCTTCGGAATCGCTAAGCTGACGTGCTCTATAGCTTTCCCTAACAGATTGGATAGACTTGGACAAGTCGTCCATGATTCTGCTAAATGCCTGAAAATCTAACTGGTTATTCGGAACGCGCGACTTTGAAATGAAGAACGTATCAGCGCCTATGAAGCTGCCTTCAAGTTCGTAGGTCAATTCAAGACGCTGAATCTCATCGCGACTTTGACATCCAAATTGTTGGAGCATCATTACGGAAATTGGACGACCTGATGTGAGGCCGCCGAAATGTTTGGTGATGGCATCCGGATCAACGCCATCGCAATGGCTTGCAAAGTCAAAGTCTAAAAGTGAATTGAGCTCGCTAACGCGTTTCGGTGCAACAAACGATCCCTTACCTTGGATTCGATAGATACTTCCACGACGCTCCAGCTCACTCATGGCAAGTCGGACGGTTGTTCTGCTTACGGCGTATTCGTCGCAGAGTTCCATTTCTGTTGGAAGTTTATCGTCTGCTTGATATTCATCGACGATCTGCTTGAGCAGCGCGTTGGTGAGCTGTAAATAGAGTGGCCGTTTTTCGTGTGTATCGAGCATTAGAGCCTCAGTTTGCATGTTGGTTATACCTGATGGTTGCCTCAGTCGGGATGTAACGTGGGCAAGGTAACCTTAACGTATCACAGAGCGGCTCAGCATGACGATCTGATGCCTGTATCCACGAAGGGCTTGTCCGAGCGTGAAGATATTCTGGGGCAGGCAAATACCGTTCATGGAGTCCCCGATATGTTGGAGGTCAGCACCGGCTGCTTTTGCTGCAAGGCCTATTTTCTTAATGGTCTCGCTGTCGCAGGAGTCTTGACTCGTCCCGTTCGCCGCCATGACGAGAACCTTCTCTTCAATTGACTTGCCTACGTTGTGGGATCGTACAAAGTCAACGATGGCGCGCAGGTCTGCTTCTTGGAAGCAAGGGACGGTGTAGGGGGCTGGCACGAGAAGGATATCGACGCCGAGGTCAACAAACTTGCGCGCAATTTCGAGCGTCATGACAGGTTCCGCAACGCCCGCTCCATGCATTTTTCCGGCTATGACCAGGCCATTGAAATGCTCTTTGGAGAGTTTAATCGAATGGGCGATTGCATCGTTGGAGACGCCGGTTCCAGGGTTGCCCGTCAGGCAGATAAAATCAAATCCGAGTTCGTTAGCCTTTTCTAAGGTCTTGGGAGAGACGCGACGACCCATGGGGATTTCCGTTCGGGATTCAGACATCTCTGCCTCGTTATCAACTGGCTCCAGATTGACGCCAATGGGCCTTCCGCATGCTCGCTTCACCCAAGTGACCGGGTTTTCATTGAGATCATCTGGAATACCGGCAATAACTGGATCGAACACATCGAGCGCGTTAAACAGAAGCAGGTCGGCACCTGCGGCACGTTCGATTTCTGCATTAGTAACGCCGCCGAGAAATTGGGAAGAGGGTACGTTTTCCGCCATGATGGTACGTCCCTCGGAAGCCAGAATTGCCTGTTTTAGATCCATGGGTGACGTGGCGGCAAAATCGGATGCGGACATGTTCAGTAATCGTTTGGGCATTGTTACTTCCTTTGACTAGAACGACAGGCTTGTGACATTGTCTCTAATATTGTTACAACAATATATTCAATATGTTATATCCAATCGGTGAACGGTTGCAAGCTTATTGTATTGCTCGGAAAAAATAGCCTTTAGCTGGGAAAACATTATATTAATCAACTACCGTTCACCGAATAAGTATTGGAATTCTTGACATATCGACAAAGCGGAAAAAGAATTGGTTATGACAAATCGCGCAAATGATATTACATTTCGCACAAGAACGTATTCACTTACATAAGTGGATACAAACGGGGACGACGACGGTTGAGTCCGGATAAATCGTTGTGTGCCCGGGAATCATGAAAGGATGTGTTATGGACGCTATCGTCAAATTCCTTGAAAAACACCAGCCCCTCTTCGACAAAATCTCGAGGAACATTTATCTGGTGGCGATTAAGGATGGCTTTCTCTCGAATATGCCAATTGTGCTGTTCTCGAGCCTGTTCCTTCTTCTTTCGACGCTCCCTGCCTATGTAGGCATCACGCTTCCGTCTGAGGTGCTGGATTTCTTCAATAAAATCTATGCATATACCATGGGACTTCTTGGCATTATGGTGGCCGGCACCACGGCGAGCTCACTTGCCATGTCGATGAACCGTCGCATGCCTTCGGGTAAATCTCTCAACCCCACCTCGTGCATGGTTTGTGCCATGTGCGGCATGCTCTTGCTATCGGTGACGAACGATGTTGTCTCGATTGGTGGAGCAGATACATCTGTTTTTGAAACCGGCTATATGGGAACCAAGGGTTTTCTCGCTGCGTTCGTAGCCGCATTCTTGACCGTTAATATCTATAAGGTGTGCATTAGCCATAATGTGACGATCAAGCTTCCCAAAGAGGTCCCTGGCTCTATTGCGCAGAGTTTTCGCGATATCTTTGCATTTGGGTTTTCGATCCTTGCGTGCGCTTTTATCGATCTTGCGAGCCGCAAGCTGCTTGCTGTGCCGTTCGCCAATTTGGTATCCGCTCTCATCTCGCCGCTGTTCTCCGCGGTTGACACCTATCCTGGCATGGCGCTTATCGAAGGCGCGGTCGCACTTTTCCAATTTATGGGTATCCACGGTGCTTCGGTTGTCATGAGTCCGATCAATGCTGCGCTCTACGGCAATACCGTTACCAATCTTGAGGTTTTCCAAGCAGGTGGACACCCGTCAATTGCTCTCACGCAGGACTTTACAAGCTTCATCGGCGGTCTGGGCGGTTCTGGCTGCACGTTCATCGTTCCTATTATCCTGATCATGTTTATGCGCTCCAAGCAGCTTAAAGCCATGGGCAAGGCATCGATTATCCCGGTGATTTTTGGAGTTAACGAGCCCGTTATCTTCGGTATGCCGATTGTTCTCAATCCCTATATGTTCGTGCCCTTCCTAGTGGCTCCTATGGTCAACGCCATTATCGGTAAATTTTTCATTGACGTCATTGGAATGAACGCCCCCATGTATACCATGCCGTGGGCGCTTCCCGGCCCAATCGGTGCATTCCTCACCACGGGTCTCGATCTGCGTTCTCTCGTATTGATGGCAGTGCTGTTGGTCGTTGACTTTGTGATTTACTATCCGTTCTGCAAGGCGTATGACCATCAGCTTTGTTTGGAAGAGTCTGCAAAGGAGACTGCAGGAACCTCGGATGCAGATGCTATTGCCGCACAGGAAAATGTCGCAAAAGCTCTCGAGGCGGTAAAGGACAAGGCGGAGCAGATCCGCGTGCTTGTGCTTTGCCAGGGTGCCGGCACTTCGACTCTCTTGGCAAATGCTCTTCGCGAAGGTGCCGCTGCTAAGGGTATCGATCTGGTTTCTCAGTCCGGTGCGTACGGAAGCCACTATGAGACGATGGATCAGTACAACGTGATTGTTCTGGCGCCCCAGGCACGCATGTACTATGACGCTATGAAGGCCGATACCGATCGCCTTGGAATTAAACTGCTCACCACAAGGGGCAAGGAGTATATCGACCTTACCAACGATCCCGAAGGTGCAATTGACTGGATCGTTCAGGAGCTGGCCAAATAGTGGATGCACTTCGTCGTTGATTCGTCGGTGTATGGTACGGCCCCGCAGCTTATTGAGCTGCGGGGCCGTATTTCGTTGAGTATCTAATTGAGACAATGAGCGCAACCGTCGTGAGATCGCATTGGCGCTCTCCGAGTCACCGACAAGCTGACTTTCATCTATGTGACCAATTCGCTTTCGGCCTTTAGCCTGCTCGAGGCGCGCGAGGATTGCGAGCTGTGCCTGGTGGGCGGCATGTACCGCCGCCGCACCGCCGCCTTTGTGGGGCCCACGGCCGAGGATACCCTGCGCGCGCTGGGCATCGATGCGGCGTTTATCGGCGCCAACGGTATTCTGGACGGCGACGTGTCCACGTCCAACATGGACGAGGGCCGCATCCAGCAGCTCGCCTTTAGCAAGGTCGATACGCGCTATCTGATTGCCGACTCCAGCAGGATCGGCAGGCGATACATCTGCCCCCCTGCCGGCGCGGGGGTACCGCTTCACAATGACGCGCAAATAACTTTGAGCAACAAGGATGAGGCTATTCTGAGATATGACTAGACTCCGTATTTCGTCTTTATGTCCCTTGAGAATGAATCATAGTCTTCATAGAGCCCCTCTTTGCTTTCATCCTCGGCGTGGTTTATACGTCCAAGGAGCTTATCCTTTGGAGCCTCTTTTGTTATTGCGGCCTCGCTATCGGGTATTGTGGATTGCAAGAATAGTTCTAGAGCATGGACGTCTTTGAGTATGTAGCCTGTCGAACGACCCGCTCCTGTTTTTTCGATTGCGCTGCAACTAACAAGCTGACCGAGGGTTCGTTTAACGGTGACCTCGCTGATATCGGGGCAGTTGGATCGGATGTCGGATTTCTTAATGACGCCGGGTCTCTGTTGAAATAGAACGGCGATGCGCGCTTGCTTCGACATGGGACGAGTGCTTGATTCAATTAAGGTACGCTGCTCGAGCTGTCGGTAGGCGGCCAGGGTTGTTCCGAGCATGAAACGGATAAAGGGTACTTCGGTGTTTTGATTTTCATTCCATCCAGTGGAGCTTGCAGCGAGAGCGTTGTGGTAAAGCGCTTTGTTGTCTTCAATAAGTCGTTCGATGCTGATGTAACGCGCAACGTCGTATCCAGTCTTTTCGAGCAGCAGCGTTGTAAGGAGCCGGCTCATCCTGCCATTGCCATCGTTGAAGGGATGAATGCTAACAAAATCGAAGATAAAGCGGAGCGATATAAGGAGGGGATCGCAAACTTGGCGAGATAAAGCATCGTTGAGGGACTGGCAGGCTTCTTTAATAAGTCCCGGGGTTGCTAGGGCCGAAGGGGGCCTAAAGCGCACAAATCGATTTCCTTGATCGTCAATGGAGACGATTTCGTTATCGCTATCTTTCCAATGGCCTCCATACGAGATTGCCGTGTGCGCCATGAGGTCACGATGCAACTGCAGAATGACCGATGGCGTTACGGGAATGGAATCGTGTTGCTCGTGAATAAGCGACAGCACATCTCGGTATCCAGCAATTTCTTCCTCTGCGCGGGAGCTTGGCTTGGCGGAATACGCCATGATCGCTTTGAGTCTTTTTTGGGTGGTAACAATTCCTTCAAGTCCGTTGGAGGATTGGGTGCTTTGGATCTTAGCTTCCTCCATAAGGGACGATAGGAGTTCGGGTTTGACTTGACTCAGAACAAGCTGTCGGCCTTTATGCTCGCGTATCGAGAGGAGGAGGTTGGTGATTGGAGTTGCTTCGAGTTCCGCTGGGACTGTGGTGTAATCGAACTGGCGCATGCGGCTCCTTTCGGTATCACGAACATACTTTCGATATCATAATACCATTAAATGATACCGAAAGTATGTTCGTGATACCGAAAACTAGAAATCATGCTTCATAACTGCTTGGAAAGTTTGGATTTGACTATCTTATTGTCTTGATCTGTAACAGGTAGAGGGTCGAAAGTGGGCTACGTGTTACAGATTTAGACATTTCTGCTCGGGCGTTCTGTTTGTCTCGATCCGTAACAGCTGGGGCCGAAAATCCCTGCTAGATGTTACAGATCGAGACGAATGATCCGCTCGGGCTCACCAAAAAACAATAAGGCCGCATGCGAGCCCGTGGGGGATTCGCATGCGGCCGACAAGGGGTATGTGGCTGAAACTAGGCCATGAGCAGGCCGGTCTCTGCGACGTTCTTGTACCAGTACGCGCTCGCTTTGGGATAGCGCTTCTGGGTCTCAAAGTCGATGTAGAACAGGCCGTAACGCTTGTTATAGCCGTTGGTCCAGGAGAACTGGTCCTGCAGCGACCACACAAAGTAGCCGTCGACGTTCACGCCGCCGTCGATTGCCTTGAGGATCCACGCGAGATGCTGGCGCATATAGTCGATGCGAGGGGCGTCGTCGATAAAGCCGTCCTCGAAGTCGTCCTTATAGCCCATGCCGTTCTCGGTGATGTAAATCTTCTTGTAGTTGGGGTAATCGTTCTTAATGCGCAGCAGCAGATCGTACAGGCCCTCGGGATAGATGATCCAGTCCCAATCGGTGGTGGGAACGCCGGCGCGCACGCATGCCTCGCCAACGCCCTTGAGGAACCAGCGCGAGGATCCCTTGTCGCCGGTGCCATTGTGGTTGATGTCGTTTTCGCCCTCGGCGGCACGCAGGAACTGACACTTGTAGGTGTTGACGCCCAGGCAATCGTTGTAGGGGAGCGCGGCGGTCAGCGCGGCGATGTCCTCGTCGCGGACGTCGAGCTCGCCGCCGGCGATATGGGCCAGCTTGGTCGCAGCCTCCATGGTGTCGGCTGCATAGTGGCCGCGGAAAGTGGCGTCGAGTACCCAGCGGTTGTTGATGACGTCGGCCATGCGGGCGGCCTCGCAGTCGGCCGCGCTATTGGGGTCGAGGGGATACTTGGGCTCCAGGTTCTGGACAATGCCGATCTCGCCCTCAAAGCCGCCCTCATGGAAGGCGACGACGGCCTTGGCGTGGGCCACCATCATGTTGTGCATGAGCTGGAAGGCCTTGTCCAGGCGATACTTCTCGCCGTGCGGCCAGTTGCCAACGATAAAGCTGCCCTCGGCGGTCGCGGGGATCTCGTTAAAGGTAAACCAGTGCTTGACCTCGGTGAACTCGGCGAAGCAGAATTTGGCGTACTCGACGAAGGCGTCGATCGTCGTGCGCGTCAGGAAACCCTTGCCGCCGTTCTGGTAAAAGGCCTCGGGCGTATCGAAATGATCGAGCGTGACATAGGGGATAACGCCGGCTTTGTTGCAGGTGGCAAAAAGCTCGTGATAGAAGGCGACGCCCTCGGGGTTAATCTCACCGGTGCCGTTGGGGAAGATGCGGCTCCAAGCGATGGAGGCGCGAATGCCGTTAATGCCAAAACGGTGGCATAGATCGATATCGACCGGATACTTGTTGTAGAAATCGCTTGCGGGATCGGGGGAGAAGCGACCCTGAGCAGCCAAGAAATCGTCCCAGGGCACTTTGCCCTTGCCGTGCGTGCGGGTCTCGCCCTCAACCTGGTAAGCGGCGGTGGCGCCGCCAAATACAAAGCCGTCGGGGAACTGCATGGGGTTGGTCATGAGTCATCCTTTCTGTGGGATACGAATAGGGAGAGGTGCCCGAACCGGGAATCCGGGCACCAACAGAGGGAGGAACTAGTCGAGGTTCTCGCGGAGCCACTTGATGGCGCCAGCGGGGTCGCGAGTAAGGTCGATATATTCCTTACCGCGGGGAGCGAGCAGCTTAATGCCCAGGCGATCGGTGTCGGCCTTCATGTCGTTGTAGTAGCTACGAACCTGCGGGGCGAGCACGATAACGTCGTACTGATCCATGATGGCAGTGTGCTGGCCATAGGCGCCTGCGGAGGAAGCGATGTTCTCTCCGGTCTGCGCAGCACCTTCCTTGATGGCGTTGGCGAGCATGGCAGAGGTGCCGGCGCCGGCGCACAGGACGAGGACCTTCAGACCATCAACATCCTTCTTAGCGGATGCGTCGGCGGCGGGCTCGGGCTGATCGGCGACAGGCTTGCTGTCGGCGGCAGCGGCGGTCGGCTCGACGGAAGCGGTGGTCTGCTCGACAGCGGGCGCAGAGGTGCTGGCGGTGATGGTGGCAGCACCATCGGACTCGAGACCCAGCTCGGCGGCGCGCTCGGCCTCCTGGTCGCAGAGCAGCTTATCGTATGCCTTCAAGAACGGCAGGTAGATGATGGCGTCCAGCAAGATGATGATCGCGACAAATACCAGGGCGATAAGCTGGAAGTTCGTGGTGATGAAGATGCCGATGGGGGCAGGGGTAGCCCAAGGCACCACGAAGGAGAAGCCGTTCATGCCCACGTTGTCGATAAAGAACTTGGCAACACTTACGTTGACGCAGCCGGCGGCAACAAAGGGGATGAGCATGTAGGGGTTAAGGATCATCGGCGCGCCAAAGAGCAGCGGTTCGTTGACGGCGAAGGCAACAGGAACGATCGAGGCCTTACCGACGGCTTTGAGCTGCTTGGACTTCATAAAGAGAATCAGCAGAAGCGGCACGATGAACGTGGCGCCGGTGCCGCCGAACTCACCCACGAGCGACATGTTAAAGGTGAGGGAGTGGGCGGGGTGGCCGCCGGCCAGCAGAACCTGCAGGTTCTCAGCCTGGTTGGCAAGACGGATGGGGTCGATGCCCGGCTGGACAATCGAAGGACCATGGACACCGATAAACCAGAAGAACGCGGTGGCTGCCTGGATAAGGATAAGGCCAGGATAGGTTTCTGCCGCAGTGAAGAGCGGGGAGAGCAGCTTGATGAGCAGCTCGGAGAACGGAACGCCCATGAGGTTGCGCACGACAACATCGATGATGCCGCAGATGATGACAGCGCCGCCAAAGGGGATGATGTCGCGGAAGTTCTGAGCGATGGCGCCCGGGACCTCCTTGGGCAGCTTAATGGTCAGATCGCGCGAGACGCAGAACTTATAAACCCACACGGTAATGAACGCGGCGATATAGGCCGAGAACAGACCGCGCGTGCCCATGCTGGTGCAATCGAAGACCGAAAGTTCGGAGCCGTTGAACTTGGTGGTGAACTGCGTAACAGCGAGCAAAAGCATGCTGCACTGGGCGGCAACCATGGTGGAGCCGTCGTTGAGCACTTTGCCGGCGGGCATGCGACGGTTCATGGAAGCCGTAAAGTTCTTGGCAGTGGTGCCGGCAACCATGATGCCCATGACGCCCATGGTGAAGTTGTAGAGCTTGTTGCACCAGTCGATGAGCGGCTGGGGCAGCGTGATGCCGACTACGCCGGGAAGGGTGGCAATGAGCAGAAAGATCGAAGAGGTGAGGACAATGGGCATGCACCCAAGGAATCCGTCCTTGATGGCCTGGAGGTAGATGTTCCTCGAGATCTTCTCAAAGAACGGTTGATGCTTTTCGAGCATCTTTACGATGGCGTCCATAGAGCTCCTTTGCTACTTAGTGCGCGATGCATGTGGATGGAACTGGTCGTCGATGGATGGTCAGGATTGCCCGGAAACCTTCCTGCTTAAGGAAGGCATTGCGAAATGACAACGTTGTCATTTCGTTAATGACAACGTAAGACATTTTTGGAAGAGCAACAAGGATATACGGGTGAGTGGTCGATATTGTTCGGTAAACGGTTGATTTATCAGTCAGGCAGGTGGTGTATGCTAGAACGCAAAAAACAAGCGGTAGAGAATCGAGTGGAGAAGCAATGACAACGATGGACAAGAAAAACGTCTCGATGAACGACGTGGCGATTGCCGCGGGCGTTTCTCTCAAGACAGTTTCGCGTGTGATTAACGAGCCCGGTAGCGTGCGAGAGTCGACACGCGATAAGGTCCATTCCGCAATGGAAGCGCTCGGGTTCCGGGCGAACTTTGCCGCGCGTTCGCTCAAGTTGGGCCGTTACGGGTGCATCGGCGTGGTGCTGTTCCACTTGTCGGGCGGTGCCGTGGACATGATTGACGGTATCGCAGATGCCGCCGAAGAACGCGGCTTTGCGCTCACGATGATCAAAAAGCGGGCGGGGGAGAAGATGACCCTTGCCGAAGCGGCGCGTAGGATGTCGCAGCTGCCTGTTGATGGCATGATCTTCAACCTGCGTCAGATGGTCGATGACTTTGATACTTTTGAGGCACCGAAAGACCTCAAGACGGTGATTATCACACCGATGGAACATCCTACCTGCTCCACCGTCAGTGACGATCAAGAGGGCGGCGCGCGCATGGCGTGCGAGTACTTCTTGAATCACGGGCACAAGAACGTGTACTTCGTCTCTGGTAAGAAAGAAGCGCTGTCGAGCCAGTGCCGTATGAAAGGTTGGCGAGCGGCACTCGAGGCGCATGGCATTGAGCCGCCCGAGCCTCTGCAAGGCGATTGGAATGCGGATAGTGGCTATGCCGCGGGCCTTGTGCTTGCCGATAAAGCCGATTGCACGGCGGTCCTCGCTGCTAACGACTGCATGGCAAACGGCGTGATGATGGCTCTACGTGACAAAGGGCTCAGTGTGCCCGACGACGTGTCCGTGATCGGCTTCGACGATGAGCTCTACAAGACGATTCCCAACTCGATTCTGACGTCGGTGAAGTTTCGCCACCGCGAACTGGGCATCCGTGCGCTTAACGAGGTCGTCGCAGGTCTGGAAGCCCCGAGCTCCAGAAGCCGTACGCTCGTCTCGGGCGTGTTGGTCGAGCGTTCCAGCGTAAGGGATCTGCGGGCGTAGACGTGCTCGGCCTGCTCGTCTAAATCTGTAACAGGTGGGACCCGAAAACTCGGCTAGATGTTACAGATTGAGATGAACAGGAGGACGGGTGCGGTCTAAACAAAATGGCCCGCGCATCACACATCGATGTACGGGCCATTTATTGTCTGCGAGCGGCAGGTGGTGTCAGCGTCTTATGCCTCGAGGTTTTCCTCGATCCAGGCGACGGCACCCTTGGGATCCTTAGTGAGGTCGATGTACTGTTTGCCCTTGGGCGACAGCAGCGTGATGCCCAAGCGGTCGGTGTCGGCCTTCATCTCGTTGTAATAGGTGCGAACCTGCGGAGCCAGGACGATGACGTTGTACTGGTCCATGATGGCGTAGTGACTGCCGTAGGCACCGGCGTTGGCGGTAATGTCGATGCCCAGCTCGTCGGCGCCTTCCTTAAGCGCGTTGGCGAGCAGTGCAGAGGTGCCGGCGCCAGCGCACAGAACCAGAACCCTCAGATCCTTGCCCTTAAGGGCGGACGGAGCTGCGGAGGCCTCAGTGGCAGAAGCGGTCTCGACAACAGGAGCCTCAACGGCGGGGGCGGCAGCGGTCTTGACGGCCTTGGTCTCCTCGGCCTCTTCTTCGGCCAGGGTCTCGGCCTCCTGCTTGCACAGGACGTTGTCGTAGGCCTTGCAGAACGGGTAGTAGATCAAGAAGTCAACGACCAGCAGGACGACAACCAGGACCAGAGAGATCGGCTGGAAGTTGGTGTCGATGAAGGTGCCGATCGGTCCGGGGAGTGCCCACGGCATGGCATAGATAAAGCCGTTCATGCCCAAAAAGTCGATGAAGAACTTACCAATGAGGACGTTGGCCACGGGGGCAAACAGGAACGGGATCAGGAAGTACGGGTTGAGGATGATGGGCGCGGCGAACAGCAGCGGCTCGTTGACGGCGAACATCACGGGCACGACAGAGGCCTTGCCGACGGCCTTGAGCTGCTTGGAGCGCATAAAGAGCAGGAAGATAATCGGGACAATGAACGTGGCGCCGGTGCCGCCGAGTTCGCCGATGTAGTTACCGAAGTTTTCGGTCAGGGCGAGGGCGGGGTGACCGCCGGCCTGCAGCGTGGCGAGGTTGGTAGTGATGTTGCCAAACAGCGCGGCGTTGAGGGCAGGCTTAACGACCGAGGGGCCGTGGATGCCCATGAACCAGAACAGAGGGATCATGAACCAGATGAGGGCGAGGCCGGCGTAGGAATCGGCAGCGGCGAACAGCGGGCTCACCAGCGTGGAGATGACGTTGGCAAACGGGACGGCCAAGCAGGTGCGGCAGATAACGTCGATGACGGCGACAAACAGGATGGAGAAGCTGAAGGCGAAGATGTCGCGGAAGTTCTGGGCGATGGCGCCGGGGACTTCTTTGGGCAGCTTGATGGTGATGTCTCGCTTAATGCAGAAGGCATAGATGTTGACCGTGGCAAATGCGGCGACAAAGGAACTCAGCAGGCCCTTGGTGCCCATGTTGTCGGTAAAGAACACCGAGACATCGGCGCCGTCGATCTTGGCACTCGTCTGGGTAACGGCCAAGATGAGCATAGCGCACATGGCGGCGACCATGGTGCTCGTGGCGTTGATGGCCTTGCCGGCAGGCATGCGGCGGTTCTTGGAGCCGGTCAGCGCGCTTGCGGTGGTGCCGGCGACCATGATGCCCACGACGCCCATCGTGAAGTTGTAAACCTTGTTGCAGAAGTTCACGACGTCGACGTTCCACCAGTCGGGCAGCGTAAAGCCGCCGACCGTGGCGACAACGCCCGGCAGGGTCGAAATAAGCAGGAAGACAGAAGAAGACAGGATGATGGGCATTGCTGCCAAAAAGCCGTCTTTAATGGCCTGAAGGTAGATGTTCTTAGAGACCTTGTCGAAGTACGGCTGACCTTTCTCCAAGAACTTAACGATCGATTCCAGAGTTCACGCTCCTCTTTGCATGAAATCTTAATGGCATGGACGTTGAAAACCTATATGGTCTCCCGCTTGCTAAAAGCCCGGGTGCAGGCGGGGCC
>DAWDVX010000049.1:9714-16053 GCA_052346145.1 Collinsella sp. | reverse complement strand
GGCCCGTGGGTTATACCCTAAGAGCAAACCACCCTTTTTAAGGGTGGTTCTGATTTTTTCGGTCCCTCGACATCGGTAGCTCAAACTGCCATGTTCTGTGATTTGCGTCGTATCGGGCACCCTGCCGTTGGGCAATAAAATTGCACCATTCGAGCAATAATTTGCGTTGACCTGCTGAAGAATTGTCTCTGCCTTGTAGCGACATATAGTTCCAGCGGTAAGATGCTTAGGTATCGCAATTTGGTCTGCGGCTGTGTGCCGCACGCATGGGGCGCTTTTGCGCCTGCGAAAGGATCTTTGAATAACATGAAGGCAATCATCCCCGCCGCCGGTCTTGGCACGCGTTTTCTGCCTGGCACTAAGTGCACGCCCAAAGAGATGCTGCCGGTGCTCGACAAGCCCGTCATTCAGTATGTCGTTGAGGAGGCGCTCGACCCCGAGGAGGTCGACGATGCCATCATCGTTACTTCTCCCGGCAAGCCCGAGCTGCTGAACTACTTCCAGCCCGATCGCTCGCTCGAGAACCTGCTGCGCGAGCGCGGCAAGAACGCCTATGCCGATGCCGTCGCCCACGCTGGCGGTATGCCGGTCGACTTCCGTTATCAGTACGAGCCCAAGGGCCTCGGCCATGCTATCCGCTCTGCTGCCGACGCCGTGGCAGGGGAGAACTTCCTGGTTCTTCTGGGCGACTACGTTGTGCCTAACCGCGACATCTGCGACAAGATGCTCGCCGTTTCCAAGGAGCACGGTGGCGCTTCGGTTATCGCCGTCGCTGCTTGCTCGCCCGAGGAAGTCAGCCGCTACGGCGTTATCGCCGGCGAGCGCGTCGGTTCGCTCGAGGGCGCCGAGGACGTTGCCGATGCAGAGCCGGGCGCTGTCTGGCGTATCGGCGGTCTGGTCGAGAAGCCCGCTCCCGAGGCTGCTCCGTCCAACCTGTACATCGTCGGCCGCTATCTGCTGAGCCCGCTGGTCATGGACCTGCTGGCAGATCAGCAGGCCGGCAAGGGCGGCGAGATCCAGCTCACCGATGCCATGGCCCGCTCGCTCGACCGCGAGGCCATGTACGCTGTCGTCATCGACCCGCTCTCGGGCTACGACACTGGCACCCCGTCTGGCTGGATGGCCACCAACGCCCTCATGGCCGCAAGCGATCCTCGCTTTGCCGGCGCCTTCTGGGACGCCATCGACGAGCGCGGCGGCTTGATGCGCAAGTAAGCCTTCGGGCATCGACATTTACGGGTGTGGACTTCGGTCTGCACCCGTTTTTTATGCGAGCTACGGCTTAGCCCCGGAAAGTGCGACCCACAATTTGGTCGAATTCTGGGATGCGCTTTCCGGTTGGGGCCTCTAGCGGAAACTACGACCCGGAATATCGGCTCAGAACGGGATATGCTTTCCCAAACAGGGCTCAACCGGAAACTGCGTCCCAGTTAGGGGCCTCAAAACGGGACGCAGTTTCCGCCTGATCAACCCTCGCCGCCATTCCGCCATTCAGCAGCGCGCATCAGCAGTGCTGTTCACAGAAAATATATGAACAGGTGTTCGATACATACCTATCTACCTGCAGTTTTTTTGTCGAAAAACTTTGCTACTCCAAAAACTCAATCGCGTCAAGGCTTTTCTTGCCCAACGGTCGCTACCTGATAAACTATTAGGTTGCGATAACTGGCGAAGCTATGCCTCGCCAACCCACCGAGCATTTCCGTGAAGGAGGAAAAACCTGGTGACCTACGCATACACTGCCACTGAGCGCAAGCGCGTCAGCTTCGGGAAAATCCCGGAGGCCATGGAGCTCCCCAACCTTATCTCTGTTCAAAGGGAATCCTTTGAGCGTTTTAAGGACGAGGGCCTTCGTGAGGCGTTCAAGGAATCCAGCCCCATCCAGAGCCAGAACCATGTTCTCGAGGTTACCTTCGGCGAGCATCAGTTCGGCGACCCCGCGCACACCGTCGAGGAGTGCCGCGAGAAGGATATGACCTATCAGGCTCCGCTTCTGACCGACGTCCGTCTCACCAACAAGGAGACCGGCGAGATCAAGGAGCAGCTCGTCTTTATGGGCGACTTCCCCATGATGACCGATCAGGGCACCTTCATCATCAACGGTACCGAGCGTATCGTCGTCTCGCAGCTCGTCCGCTCCCCGGGCGTGTACTACAGCTCCGAGATGGATTCGGGCAAGCAGATCTACAAGGCCCAGATCATTCCGTCCCGCGGTGCCTGGCTTGAGTTTGAGGTCGACAAGCGCGACCAGCTCATGGTCTCCATCGACCGTAAGCGCAAGCAGAGCGCCACGATGTTCCTGCGCGCCCTTGGCATCGCCGTCACCAACGACGACATTATCGAGCTACTCGGCAACTCCGATGTGATCAAGCGCACCCTGGAGCGCGACACCGCCCTCACCCGCGAGGACGCCCTCATCGAGATCTACCGTCGTCTGCGCCCGGGCGAGCCTCCCACCGTGGACGCTTCCCGCAGCCTGCTCGAGGGTCTGCTCTTCAACCCGCAGCGCTACGACCTGGCCCGCGTCGGTCGTTACAAGGTCAACAAGAAGCTCAACCTCACCACCGAGGAAGAGGTCACGGTGCTCACCGACGAGGATATCGTCGCGACGCTGCGCTACCTCCTGTCCCTCGCTGCCGGCGAGCAGGGCTTCAAGGTCGACGACATCGACCACTTTGGCAACCGCCGCATCCGTACCGTCGGCGAGCTCGTCGCCAACCAGTTCCGTATCGGCATGAGCCGTATGGAGCGCGTCGTCCGTGAGCGCATGAGCTCCCAGGACATCGACGAGATCACCCCGCAGTCGCTCATCAACATCCGCCCGATCGTGGCCTCCATCAAGGAGTTCTTCGGCTCCTCTCAGCTCTCGCAGTTCATGGACCAGGCGAACCCCCTGACCGGTCTGACCCACAAGCGCCGTCTGTCCGCACTCGGCCCTGGTGGTCTTGCCGGCCACAAGTCCGGCTCCAGCCGCCGCACCAACGTGCCGACGGCCGTCCGCGACGTTCACAATTCGCACTACAGCCGCATGTGCCCGATCGAGACCCCCGAAGGCCCCAACATCGGCCTGATCGGCTCGCTCGCCCTCTACGCCCGCGTCAACGAGTATGGCTTCATCGAGGCCCCGTTCCGTCGCGTCGAGAACGGCGTTGCCACCGATCAGATCGACTGGATGACCGCTGACGAGGAAGAGAAGCACGTCATCGCGCCGGCCAACACGCCGCTCGATCCCAAGACCAACGAGTTCGTCACGACCGATGCCGAGGGTAAGATCGTCCGTCCGCACACCGTGATCGCCCGTACCCGCGACTTCGACGGCTCCTTCGGCGCTCCCGCCGACGTGCCCGTCGAGGACGTCGACTACATGGACGTCTCGCCGCGTCAGATGCTCTCCGTCGCAGCCACGCTGATTCCGTTCCTCGAGCACGACGACGCCAAGCGTACGCTGATGGGCGCTAACATGCAGCGTCAGGCCGTGCCGCTGGTTCACCCTGCCGCTCCCTATGTCGGTACCGGCATGGAGCGTCGCGCCGCTCTGGACTCCGGCGAGGTCACCCTGGCCAAGAACGCCGGCGAGGTCATCTTTGCCGACGCCGCCAAGATCATCGTCAAGCATGCCGGCGGCATGGACGAGTACCACCTGGCCAAGTACCAGCGCTCCAACCAGTCCACCTGCATCAACCACCGTCCGCTCGTTCGCGTTGGTGACACCGTTGAGCAGGGCGAGCCTCTGGCCGACGGTCCTTCGACCGATCACGGCGAGCTCGCACTGGGTCAGAACCTCACCGTGGCCTACATGCCGTGGGAAGGCTTTAACTACGAGGACGGTATCGTCGTGTCCGAGCGCCTGGTGGCCGAGGACCTGCTGACGACCATCAACATCACCCGTCACGAGATCGACGCCCGCGACACCAAGCTCGGCCCCGAGGAGATCACCCGCGAGATCCCGAACCTCTCCGAGGACATGCTTGCCAACCTCGACGAGGACGGCATCATCCGCATCGGCGCCGAGGTCGGCCCTGGCGACATCTTGGTCGGCAAGGTCACGCCTAAGGGCGAGAGCGCTCTGACCGCCGAGGAGCGCCTGCTGCGCGCCATCTTCGGTGCCAAGGCCCACGACGTCCGCGACACCTCCCTTAAGATGCCTCACGGCGCTTACGGCCGCGTCATCGACGTCGTCCGCTTTAGCCGCGAGAACGGCGACGACCTGGCCCCCGGCGTCAACGAGCAGGTGCGCGTCTACGTCGCCCAGCGTCGTAAGATCCAGCAGGGCGATAAGATCGCCGGCCGCCACGGCAACAAGGGTGTTATCTGCAACGTTCTGCCGGTCGAGGACATGCCCTACATGGCTGACGGTACCCCGATCGACGTTATCCTCAACCCGCTGGGCGTTCCTTCGCGTATGAACGTCGGCCAGCTGCTCGAGTGCCACCTTGGCTGGGCTGCTGCGTGCGGTTGGGATACCGAGCAGGCCGACTCCGACAAGTACGTCCCCGGTCCGTTCTTCACCGCCACGCCCGTCTTCGACGGCGCCAAGGAGGACGAGATCGCCGAGGTCATCCGTCGTGCCAACAAGAACATGCTCAACAAGGCTACCGCTGCCTTTGGCGATCACATGCGCCCCGAGTTCGTCACCCAGCTTGACGAGCGCGGCAAGACCCGCCTGTTCGACGGCCGCACCGGCGAGGAGTTCCGCGAGCCCATTACCGTGGGTACGTCCTACATCCTCAAGCTCGGCCACATGGTCGACGACAAGATCCACGCCCGTTCGACCGGCCCTTACAGCCTGGTTACCCAGCAGCCTCTGGGCGGCAAGGCTCAGTTCGGCGGCCAGCGCTTCGGCGAGATGGAAGTTTGGGCACTGTACGCTTACGGTGCTTCCAACGTCCTGCAGGAGATCCTGACCGTCAAGTCCGACGATACCGTGGGCCGTGTCAAGACCTACGAGTCCATCGTCAAGGGCGAGAACGTTCCTGTCCCGGGTATCCCCGAGTCCTTCAAGGTTCTCGTCAAGGAGATTCGCTCCCTCGCACTGGACATCGAGCCCATGCACGATGCCGACGAGGACGCCTCCGCCCCTGTGACCGCCGAGGAGACCTCTGCTCTCGACGACCTGGCTGCGCTCGCCGGCGTTGACGCCGACGTCGAGGCCGAGGATGCCGAGACCGCCGAGGCACCCGAGGCTGTCGCCGCCACGACCACTGATAAGGAGTAGTTGACTGTGGCAGATTTCGAAGCTACTGATTTTGACTCGGTAAAGATCTCCCTTGCCTCCGCCGACCAGATCCGTTCCTGGTCGCACGGTGAGGTCAAGAAGCCGGAGACCATCAATTACCGTACCCTCAAGCCCGAGAAGGACGGCCTGTTCTGCGAGAAGATCTTCGGTCCCGCCAAGGACTGGGAGTGCTCCTGCGGCAAGTACAAGGGCATCCGCTTTAAGGGCATCGTCTGCGAGCGCTGCGGCGTCGAGGTCACCTCGGCCAAGGTGCGTCGCGACCGCATGGGTCACATCGAGCTCGCCGCTCCCGTGTCCCACATCTGGTACTTCAAGAGCCCCACGAGCTTCCCGATGAGCCGTATGCTCGACATCAAGTCCAAGGACCTCGAGAAGGTTCTGTACTTCGCCAGCTACATCATCACCGAGGTTGACTATGAGGCCCGCGAGGCCGACGCCGACGACCTGCGCGAGGAGCTCGCCGCCGATCTGGAAGAGATCGATGCCGAGTGCGCCCGCCAGATCGAGTCCCTCAAGGAGCAGGGCAACCCCGAGAACTTTGACGAGTTCTCCGACGAGGAGCCGCTGACCCCCGAGGAGATCGCCTCTGGCATCGTCGACATCGAGGAAGAGTGCAAGGACGAGAAGCAGCTCCGCACGGACGCCTTCAACGCCTTCATGAAGCTCAGCGAGCGCGACCTCATTTCCGATGAGCCGCTGTTCCGTGAGATGACCCGTTACTACTCCATGTACTTCAAGGGCGGCATGGGTGCCGAGGCCGTCCGCGACCTGCTCGCTGCCATCGACCTCCCCTCCGAGGCCGAGAAGCTCAAGGCCATCATCGCCGACGAGGACTCCCAGAAGCAGAAGCGCGAGAAGGCCGTTAAGCGCCTCGAGGTCGTTGACGCCTTCCTGAAGGGCGGCAACAGCCCCGCGAACATGATCCTGGACGTCATTCCGGTCATTCCGCCCGATTTGCGCCCGATGGTCCAGCTTGACGGTGGCCGTTTCGCCGCGTCCGACCTCAACGACCTGTACCGTCGCGTGATCAACCGTAACAACCGACTCAAGCGCCTGCTCGACCTGGACGCCCCTGCGATCATCGTGAATAACGAGAAGCGCAT
>DAWDVX010000049.1:0-9704 GCA_052346145.1 Collinsella sp. | reverse complement strand
CCAGGAGTCCGTGGACGCCCTGTTCGACAACGGCCGTCGTGGTCGCCCGGTCTCTGGCCGTGGCGGTCGCCCGCTCAAGTCGCTCGCCGAGGCCCTCAAGGGCAAGCAGGGTCGTTTCCGTCAGAACCTGCTGGGCAAGCGTGTCGACTACTCCGGCCGTTCGGTAATCGTTACCGACCCCAAGCTGCTGCTGCACCAGTGCGGTCTGCCCAAGACCATGGCGCTGGAGCTCTTCAAGCCCTTCGTCATGAAGCGCCTGGTCGAGCTTGGCAAGGTCGAGAACATCAAGGGCGCCAAGCGCGCTATCGACCGCGGTGCCACCTTTGTGTGGGATATCCTCGAAGAGGTCATCGACGGCCGCGTCGTGCTGCTCAACCGTGCACCGACCCTGCACCGTCTGTCCATCCAGGCCTTTGAGCCGGTGCTGGTCGAGGGCAAGGCTATCCACCTGCACCCGCTGGTCTGCTCGCCCTTCAACGCCGACTTCGACGGCGACCAGATGTCTGTCCACGTGCCGCTGTCCAGCCAGGCTCAGGCCGAGGCCCGCGTGCTCATGCTCTCTGCGAACAACCTGCGCTCGCCGGCATCCGGCAAGCCGGTCAACATCCCTTCGCAGGACATGATCATCGGTGTGTACTACCTCACCCAGGTTCGCGAGGGTCTGCCGGGCGAGAACCACGTGTTCTCGAGCTTCGACGACGCGCTGCACGCCTATGACTGCCGCTCCGAGGTCGACATGCAGGCCAAGATCCAGGTCCGCGTGTCCGCTGCCGATGCCAATGTCATCAACGAGGACGGCACCCGTATCTTCCGCGTCAAGAACGGCAAGAACGAGTTTGTCGACTACGACGTCACCGGCAACAAGACCGCGCGCTTCGAGACCTCTATCGGCCGCATCATCTTCAACCGCCAGTGCCTGCCCGAAGATTACGAGTTCATGAACTACAAGATGGTCAAGGGCGACGTGGCCAAGCTGGTTGCGGACTGCTGCGATCGCTATCCCGAGGCCAAGGTCGGCCCGATCCTCGACGCCATCAAGTACTCCGGCTTCCACTACGCTACCCGCGCCGGCCTCACCATCTCGGTGTGGGACGCTCTCATCCCTGCCGAGAAGCAGGAGCTGCTCGACCGCGCCCAGGCCAACGTCGACCAGATCAACGAGTACTTCGAGGAGGGCTTCATCAACGAGACGGAGCGCCACATCGAAGTCGTTAACGAGTGGACCGCTTGTACCGATAAGGTTGCAGCGCTCATGCTCGACATGTTCGACGAGGAGAACCCGCTGTACATGATGGCCGACTCCGGCGCCCGTGGTTCTAAGACCCAGCTGCGTCAGCTCGGCGGTATGCGTGGCCTGATGGCAGACATGTCCGGCGAGACGATCGACCTTCCCATTAAGGCGAACTTCCGCGAGGGCCTGCTGCCGCTCGAGTACTTCATTTCGACCTACGGCGCCCGTAAGGGCCTGGTCGATACCGCATCCCACACCTCGGACTCTGGTTACCTGACCCGTCGTCTGGTCGACGTGGCCCAGGACGTCATCGTCCGCGAGGAGGACTGCGGTACGCACGAGGGCGTCACCTACAACCTCATCATCCCCGGCACCACCGACCTCAACACCGACCTCGTCGGCCGTTGCTTCATTGAGGACGTCGTGGCTCCCGATGGCACCGTGCTCTTTGAGCAGGACGGCTACATCGAGAAGGTCGCCGACATCCAGAAGATGGTCGATGCGGGCCTTAAGAAGGTCAAGCTTCGCGCGCTGCTCACCTGCCGCTCCAAGTACGGCGTGTGCCAGAAGTGCTACGGCTGGGATCTTTCCACCCGTCGTCCGGTCGCCATCGGTACTGCCGTCGGCATTATTGCCGCCCAGTCCATCGGCGAGCCCGGTACGCAGCTTACGATGCGTACCATTCACTCCGGCGGCGTCGCTGGCGTCGACGATATTACGCAGGGTCTGCCTACGGTCAGCCGTATGTTCGATATCGTCGGCAACGTCAACGAGAAGATCCTGGGTCGCGAGGCCGAGCTGGCTCCGTACTCCGGCCACCTCTCGATTAAGCCCGAGAAGTCCGAGTACGTGCTGACGCTCACCGACTCCGAGGATCACACCCGTGTCCTCGACGAGCGTCGCGTCCCCGCTTCGGTGCGCTTTATGCCCGAGATCGAGGATGGCTGCGAGGTTCGCGCCGGCGATCAGATCACCAAGGGCTTCGTCAACTTCCGCAACCTGCGCAAGCTGACCGACATCGAGTCGACGATGCACACCTTCGTCGAGAGCGTCAAGGACGTCTACACCAGCCAGGGCGTCGACCTGAACGACAAGCACATCGAGGTGCTCGCACGTCAGATGCTGCGTCGCGTTCAGATCACCAACCCCGGCGATTCCAAGTACCTGCTTGGTCAGTACGTCGACCGCTACGAGTTCGCCGACGAGGTCGAGCGCGTTGCCCGTCTGGGCGGTCAGGCCCCCGTGGCCGAGCCCGTCATCCTGGGTACGCTCAAGGTCGCGTCTAACATCGACTCCTGGCTGTCGAGTGCTTCGTTTATCCGTACCGCTGGCGTCCTTACCGAGGCTGCCATTGAGGGTAAGGTCGATCACCTGCTCGACCTTAAGTCCAACGTCATCGTCGGTAAGAAGATCCCGGCCGGTACCGGCCTCAAGCCGTACGCCAACGCCAAGCTGACGTATCGTACGGCCGACGGCTACGTGGACATCGACGGCCCGGCTTCGCCCAACGCCAAGTCGCTGCCCGAGTGGGCTCCGGTTGAGCTCAAGGACCTGGACGAGCAGCTCCCGCAGCAGCTCGACTGGGCCGGCTACGACGAGTTCGGTGGTGCTGACGGTTCGTTCACCCGCAACGGCCACACCATCTCCGCCGAGAAGGCTCGTCTGTACCTGTTCGACGACCTGGGCGTGTCGCAGCGCTGGACCAACAAGTTCAGCGAGGTCGGCATCGAGACGGTCGGCGACCTGGTCGGCAAGTCTGAGGAGGATCTGCTGCGCATCGATGGTATCGGTGCCAAGGCGATCGAGGAGCTCCGTGACGGCCTCGAGGCCCACGATCTGCTCTACATCCTCGAGAACAACGACGACGTTGCCGACGAGGAAGACCTCTCGCAGCTGCTGCAGATGGTCTTTAGCCCCGACGGTCCGGACGATATCCTGCTGGGTACCTCCGCTCCGACGCATCACACCGACGCCGACGAGGAGCTCCTGGGCGCCCCGATCGACGACAAGAAGGCTCCCGCCAACGGTGCCATCAACGAGGACATGGCTTCTCTCGATGAGCTGCTCAACCAGCTCGTGGACACCGACGACGCCGAAGAGGCCAAGGACAACGACGAGGAGTAATTTCCAAGTACGTTAACCGTCCTTCCAAAGACCCGTTTCCCAACAGGGAAGCGGGTCTTTTTTATTGAAGAAAACCTGCCAAAAAGGGACAGGTTTATTTTGGTAGGTTATTCATGCTTGAATTTGAAACATTCCGTTCGGTCAAAGCGTATCTATGGTGAGGGCCTCATCAAGAATCATTAACGTCACCGGGAGGTGATTATGGAAGAACAGGCATTTAGACAGGCGGTCGAAGATCACCGGGATGTCGTGTTTCGGATCGCATTGACGTACCTGCGCGATTGTGCCGACGCCGACGATGTTGCCCAGGATGTCTTTCTTAAGCTGCTTAAAAGCGATGGACATTTTGAGAGTTGGGAGCATCTTCGCCGCTGGCTTATCCGGGTCACGATCAATGAATGTAAATCGCTCTTTCGAAAGCCATGGAGGCGCGTGGAGGATATTGAGAACTTGGCCGATTCGCTTTCGGCGGCGCAGGATGAGACCAAGGCGGTCCTGTCAGACGTTATGCGACTTCCGGAGCGATTCCGCGTCCCCATCGTGCTCTATTACTATCTGGGCTTTTCGACCTCAGAGATTGCCGAGTTACTGCATGTGCCAGCCGCGACCGTTCGAACGCGTTTAGCTCGCGGTCGATCGAAGCTCAAATTCATCCTAGAGGAGGACGACCGTGAAATCCAACCAAATCAAGCAGGCCTTCGAGTCCGTCCAAGCCGATAGCGATCTTGCTGACCGTGTTCTTTATGCCGCTGCTGGCGAGCCGCTTCGCCGAAAGGGTCACGCGAAGCCTCTGTATGTTGCCGTGATCGGATGCCTTGCCGGAGTGCTGGCGACCGGAGGGGTCGCCTACGCCGTCGTCAATTCCAGTTATTTTGCCTCTGCCTGGGGAAACCATGGAAACGGAGAGTCCATTACCTGGACTCAAGGTGGCTCGTCGGGGACTAAATATACCTACACCAGAGAGTTTGGTGATGGCATCGCGCCCCAAAGCTTGGAGGGTTCAGTACAGAAGGTCAATCTGTCCGTCGAGGGCAACGGCTATACACTCGACATTCATGATATGGCTATCGATAAAAACGGTTGCGGTGCCGTGACGTTTACGCTATCCAATCCAAATGGCGTTAACTACTACAAGCCAGCAGCAGAGACTGGCGAACTTGTTCTCTATAGTGAAGAAGAGCGAGGCATCGGTACGCCCGGTATGAACTTCGGCGAGGAATGGGCTGACACACGCTGCACAATTGATAAGGACATATCAAGCGACACGGTCATTAATGGCACGATGTACTTTGCCTCGTGGGATCGCGAGCGAGATTTGGGACATGCGGTCACCTGGAATATCTGCTGGACTGAGGGCGAAGGCGAGGATGCGAAGCCGTTCGAGCCATCGACGCCCGAGTTTAGCGTTGGAGCGTACGTCGATACAAAGGAACTCCGCTCCGATGACTCGCCTCTCGAGATCAGCCCGTTTTCTATCCAGACACACATCGATGATCTGGGCATTGACGCAGTCACGAAAAAGTTGACCGTTACCTACAAGGATGGATCGGAGCAGATTATCGAAGATGATGCTGCGGGCGCGTACAATTTATATGTCTCGCTGACGCGCAATAGCGGAGAGAACATCTCGGTGCCGACAAAACTGATCAATGTCGATCAAGTGGTCTCGGTAACCCTTGAAATTGTGAGGTATACATCAACAGGGGAGACCGAAACGAAAGAGCCCTTTACCATCGTCTATTCGTAAGATTTGGGGCCGCTTCCTACTAGGGGAAGCGGCCTATTTTGCGAAACATGGATGGTTGGATCGGGCGCTATTCATCTGGTCATCGGAAGTGCGGTGAAAAACTCAGAACCGTTAAGCACACCTAAAATTTGACCCACTGCTGAGCTGCGGTTTTGTCGTTAAATATGCCGGTCTGCTTGGAGGTTTGCGAATTTTCTCCGCACTTCCGAAAACGTCGTCGATCTAGATGCTGCAAAAAGATACTGACTACAGTAATCGGCCACGTTTCCCAGATAAAACCGACCAAAATTAACCTGTCCCTTTTTGGCAGGGAACGTTGCCCCGACGAGCACGTCGGATCCCCGGCCCGGGCGGCCCAGGTTTTAAGCTTGTCGCGAGTTCCGCACGCAAAGGAAAGCACTTAATGTGCTTTCCGTCTTGCGCAGGACTGTAGAGCAGCAAACTTAAAACCTGGGCCGCCCGGGCCGGAGATCCGACCCGCGCACAGAAGGGGATTCCTTTTGTGTAGGCTTTGCGGAAATGTGCTCATTTTGGGATACGCCCGGCGGCGTGGTCTGTTGACGGCACAGCTAACGGCACGTATCCTATCGAACTGCGTGTTTCGTAGGGGGATGCTGACCCCTCGATTCAAGCCGTTGCACTTTACAGAAAGCTGGAATCATTCGAGAAGGAGTACGCTTTGCCTACTATTAACCAGCTGGTTCGCCAGGGCCGTCGTTCCGTGCCCAAGAAGTCCAAGAACGCTGCTCTGCAGCACAACTCCCAGAAGCGCGGCGTGTGCACCCGCGTCTTCACCACGAGCCCCAAGAAGCCGAACTCGGCTCTTCGTAAGGTTGCCCGTGTTCGCCTCGTCAACGGCATCGAAGTTACTGCTTACATCCCGGGTGAGGGCCACAACCTGCAGGAGCACTCCATCGTGCTCGTCCGCGGCGGTCGTGTCCGTGACCTCCCTGGTGTCCGTTATCACGTCATCCGTGGCGCCTACGACGCTGCTCCGGTCCAGAACCGTATGCAGGCCCGTTCCAAGTACGGTGCTAAGCGCCCCAAGGCCAAATAAGCCAGATAACGTTTTGATACTTTCGCCGTGTGCCGTCTAAGCGCCGCACGGTAGACACTTAAGGAGATTTCACATGCCGCGTCGTGCAGCAGCTAATCGTCGTGAGGTTCAGCCTGACGCCGTTTACAACAACCGCCTGGTGACTCAGCTCATCAACAAGGTCCTTCTTGACGGCAAGAAGGCCACCGCTGAGCGCATCGTTTACACCGCTTTCGAGATCGTTGCCGAGAAGTCCGAGGGTGGCGACGCTCTCGCTACCTTCAAGAAGGCTATGGACAACGTCAAGCCCACGCTCGAGGTTAAGCCCAAGCGTGTCGGTGGCGCTACCTATCAGGTCCCGATGGAGGTCAACTCCCGTCGTTCCACCGCTCTGGGTATCCGCTGGATCGTCAACTTCTCCCGCGCTCGCAAGGAGAAGACCATGGCCGAGCGTCTCGCCAACGAGATCCTCGACGCTTCCAACGGCCTGGGCGCTTCCGTCAAGAAGCGTGAGGACGTCTTTAAGATGGCCGAGGCCAACCGCGCGTTCTCTCACTATCGTTGGTAAGTTAAGGTAAGGAACTAACATGGCTAAGCCTAAGTACAAGCTTTCCGATACCCGTAACATCGGCATCATGGCCCACATCGATGCCGGTAAGACCACCACGACCGAGCGTATTCTTTACTACACCGGTAAGACCCACAAGATCGGTGAGGTCCATGAGGGCGCTGCCACCATGGACTGGATGGTTCAGGAGCAGGAGCGCGGCGTAACCATTACCTCCGCTGCTACCACGTGCTTCTGGAACAAGGACGGTAAGGACTACCGCATCCAGATCATCGACACCCCGGGCCACGTTGACTTCACCGCCGAGGTCGAGCGCTGCCTGCGCGTCCTCGATGGCGCTGTCGCCGTCTTCGACGCCGTTGCCGGCGTTCAGCCCCAGTCTGAGACCGTTTGGCGTCAGGCTTCTACCTTCAACGTTCCCCGCATCGCCTTCATCAACAAGTATGACCGCGTGGGCGCTGACTTCTTCAACGCTATCGAGACCATGAAGGATCGTCTCGACGCTAACGCCGTGGCCGCTCAGGTCCCGATGGGCGCCGAGGACAACTTCTGGGGCGTCATCGACCTGGTCACCATGACTGCATGGGACTTCAAGGCCGACGAGAAGGGTATGACCTACCCCGAGCCGATGGACGAGATCCCGGCTGAGTTCGCCGACATCGCTGCCACCAAGCGCGAGGAGCTCCTCGACGCTGCTGCCAGCTTTGACGATGAGCTCATGGAGAAGATCCTCATGGAGGAGGACTTCACCGTCGAGGAGCTCAAGGCCGCTCTGCGCAAGGGCGTTCTGGCCAACGAGCTCAACCTCGTCTTCGTGGGCTCCGCCTACAAGAACAAGGGCGTTCAGGAGCTGCTCGACGCTGTCGTCGACTACCTGCCCAGCCCGCTCGACGTTGAGGCCGTTACCGGTACCGATCCGGACACCGGCGAGGAGATCCAGCGTCATCCTTCCTTCGACGAGCCCTTCTCCGGCCTGGTCTTCAAGATCATGACCGACCCGTTCGTCGGTAAGCTCACCTATGTCCGCGTTTACTCCGGCCGCGCCGAGTCCGGCTCCTACGTGGTCAACGCTTCCAACGGTCAGCGCGAGCGCCTCGGCCGCATCCTCGAGATGAACGCCGCCGAGCGTATCGACCGTGACGACGCTGCCGCTGGCGACATCGTCGCTTGCGTCGGCTTCAAGAACTCCACCACCGGTGACACCCTGTGCGCCGAGGGCAAGGAGATCGTCCTCGAGAAGATCGAGTTCGCTAAGCCCGTTATCGACGTTGCCATCGAGCCCAAGACCAAGGCCGAGCAGGACAAGATGTCCCTGGCTCTGACCAAGCTCGCCGAGGAGGACCCGACCTTCCAGGTGTCCACCAACCACGAGACCGGCCAGACCATCATCGCCGGCATGGGCGAGCTGCACCTCGAGATCATCGTCGACCGTCTGCTCCGCGAGTTCAAGGTTGACGCTAACGTTGGTAAGCCCCAGGTTGCCTACCGCGAGACCGCTGGTCACGACGTCGAGAAGGCTGAGGGCAAGTTCGTCCGTCAGTCCGGCGGTCGCGGTCAGTACGGCCACGCCGTCATCAAGCTCGAGAAGATGGAGGAGGGCTTCGGCTACGAGTTCGTCAACGCTATCGTCGGCGGCGTCGTGCCCAAGGAGTACATCCCGTCCATCGACAAGGGCATCCAGGAGGCCCTGAACACCGGTGTTATCGCCGGCTTCCCGGTCCTCGACGTTAAGGTCACCCTGTTCGACGGTTCTTACCACGAGGTCGACTCCTCCGAGGCCGCCTTCAAGATCGCCGGTTCCATGGCTATCAAGGACGCCCTCAAGAAGTCCGATCCGCAGCTGCTCGAGCCGATCATGGCTGTCGAGGTCGAGACCCCTGAGCAGTACATGGGCGACGTTATGGGCAACCTCTCCGGTCGCCGCGGCAAGATCGAGGGCATGGAGGATCGCAAGAACAGCAAGCTCATCCGTGCCAAGGTGCCGCTGGGCGAGATGTTCGGTTACGCTACCGACCTTCGCTCCCAGACCCAGGGCCGTGCATCCTACACGATGCAGTTCGACTCTTATGAGCCCGCGCCCAAGTCCATCGTGGACGAGGTCATGAGCAAGAACGCCTAAGTTCGAGCTCCCTGTTACGTAATCCGCGAGAACATCTCTCGCACTCTTTGGAGGTTTAAGTTGGCTACCCAGAAGATCCGCATTCGCCTCAAGGGCTATGATCACGAGGTCGTCGATCAGTCCGCGAAGCTCATCGTCGAGACCGCTCAGAAGACCGGCGCTCGCGTTTCCGGTCCTGTCCCCCTGCCCACCGAGCGCAACCTGTACACGGTTATCCGCTCGCCGCACACGAACAAGGACTCCCGTGAGCAGTTCGAGATGCGCACCCACAAGCGCCTCATCGACATCCTCGACCCCACCTCGGGCACCGTTGATTCGCTCATGCGTCTCGACCTCCCCGCTGGCGTCGACATCGACATCAAGCTCTAAGCGATATCGCTCATAGCTTAAAGGGCCCCGCTGCCGTTACGGTAGCGGGGCCCTTTTGTTTTGAGTTTAGATTTTGGGATAGCGAATTCGTCTGCCGAGCCGGCGGCTGCGGCGCCCTATTCGCTCAGGGGGCGCAAGGATGCTTCTTCGAAGTGGAAGACGCACAAGCCGCTCTCGGTCTCAATGCATGCGCGGCCGCAATCGTCGACCGTTCTAAATATGCCTCGTGCCAGCTCGTCTCCAGCGGGGGAGCGGGCGATAACGTGCTTCCCGATCCAATTGAGGTGAGCGATATATTCGTCGTGGACGGGCGCGAGCGGACCGGCGTCTTCTTCCTTGGCGTTGAGGCGCTCTGCCCAGGTATCTACAGCGTCTATAACTGCGTGATAGACCTCATCGAGGAGCATGTCGACGGCGGGAACGCTCTCGTTGAGGTCCGAGAGGCCAATTGCCGCCAGGCCGCCATCGGGCACCTCTTGGGGCGTGTAGTTTACGTTGTCACCAATGCCG